>JBBROJ010000029.1:0-40630 GCA_038229495.1 Chthonomonadales bacterium | reverse complement strand
GTAATCGATTCGGCCACGAATCAGACCGAAGGATATGCCTGGAACGATGACAACACGCTGGCGAGCTATCCTGGCCCGGTGGGTGGCGGCTACGCGCGCAAGCTGGAGTACGATGAAGAGGGGCGGCTGCTGCGTATCAGGAAGGACTTCGGCGGCGGCAACGTGCAGCTTGCTTATGAATACGCCTATGGTTATGACGGCGGGCGGCGGTGGCGCAAGGACTACGCGGCGAACCAGTGGACGTGGTATCCGTGCGGCGTGGCCTGCTCAGCGGGTGAATTGGTCGAATCACAGTCCGACCTCAATGGAATCACGTGGACCACGACGGCGCAGTACCTGAAGCCGGGCGGGTGCGGCGGGGCAGTGGTCCGGCGCAACTCCGAGTTCCACCTGTGGGACGTGAATAGCGCCGCACAGGTCGTTATCGATGGAAATGCCGCGATTCTAGCGAACGACCTCTATGCTTTGATGCGGCCTACATGTTGGCTTCCGTCCGGCACTATATTCGTCTTCGACTTTGACGGACCGAGGAGGCTCAGCGTTGGAAAGGCTGAGCAGGATCGGTCTTAAGGAACAGACATGAGAACAATAGCGGTTTTTCTGGTCTCAGTAGTTCTCTTCAGTGTTTCCAGCTTCATTATTGAACGGAGCTGGGGTCCTGCCATAGATACGTCCGACAGGCAGGTCTCCGAATCGGATGACCGTACGATTCTTCCACCGCCTCCCCAATTAGACCTCACATTCAGTTTTTTGATAAGTACGGCCGTTTCTTGTCTGCCCTGGGGTTGTTATCTGGTCGCCCGGCGCAGGAATAGAGGCGCATGGCTAGGATTCGCGGTGTTTATGGTGGTCGTATTCGTGCTCGCGGTTGCGCCGGCATTGGCGCCCATTTTCGCTTTGTACCAGCTTGTGAAGCAGGTTCTGGCCGTCTTTCTTGGCTGCGTTGCGGGGCTGGTAATTGGTTCCCGCTTTCACCGTGAAGAACGCTATGCGCAGCTGCGCGGCGCAGTATGACGCAGGCGGTCGGCTGTCGCAGGTGACCGAATCGCCGAGCGGGGATGTGACGACGTATGGGTATGCCATATCAAGCAAGAGGCCCGCTCCGTAAGGAGCGAGCCTCTTATTCACTGGCATTATTCCGTTAACCGGGGTCCATGGGTTAAAACCCATGTCTGTCGATGCAAAGTCGGCGGAGGCCGACTCCAGGCAATTACTTTTTCTCGAACCCGCGAAGGCGGGTTTCGCATCGACAGCCACGGGTTTCAACCCGTGGGGAATCAGAAATCAGTGGCTGCCGCAGCCGCCCGAGCCACAGCCTCCGCCGGAACCACATCCGCCGCCGGCCGATTCGCCGTCCTCGGTGGAGAAGGAGGAGCCGCAGCCGCAGGACTTCGTCGCGTTCGGATTATCGATCTTGAAGCCGCCGCCCATGGGGTCGTCGACATAGTCTACCGATGCGCCGGAGATATAGTTCATGCTTGACGGGTCGATGAGAATTCGGACGCCGTGCTGCTCGAACTCTACGTCGCCCTCTTCTACCTCATCGGCTATGGCCATGCCGTACTGAAGGCCGCTGCATCCGCCGCCGGACACGAACACGCGCAGCGCGCCGTTCTCGATTCCCTGGCGCTCGAAGAGATTCTTTATCTCAACTGCCGCCTTATCGGTGAGGTTTACGCCGGTGGTCGTCTCGGTGAAAGCGTCTATGGTTGCGCTCATATTTCTTAGGCTCCCTGGACGGCCCGCTTAAGGGCCGGTTGATGGACGCAGGCGCGTCCACGGTCATCTCGAAGTGCGTATTTTGTAGTACGAGTTAGTCTTATTGAATTATACGCAGAATCTCCGCGAAAATCAACCTCGATTTTGCGCGCCCCTCGTCCTGCCCTCCCCGGCCCCCAATACCGGGGGAGAACGGCCCGCTCCTGAGTCTTGACCTGCTCCCCCAGTATTGGGGGCCGGGGGGCGTTGCATTCCGAGCCTCTAAACCGGCAATCCGACCGCCCGCATCAGCTCAATTGCGTTGCTCCTCTCGACTACTCCCGGCCTCAAATGGTAATCGAAGAACATCTTTCCGTCGCGAATCTCATCCTGAAAATGCACGTTCGCGACTTGAAGCGACAAGTCTTCGGAGATTCGCGCCAGCGCGAGATCGTGGGTTGTCACCAGGCCGATGGCTCCCTTGGCAAGCAGTGCGCGTACAACCGCCTCCGCGCCGATGAGGCGGTCGTGCGAATTGGTGCCGTGCAGAATCTCGTCCAGAAGAAAGAGAGCCGGAGGTTTGGTGTCCGCGATCTCGACAATCTGGCGCAGCCGCTTGATTTCCGCGTAGAACCGCGAAACGCCACCTTCCAGCGAGTCCTGCGTGCGAATCGACGCGCCTACGCTGAGCGGGGTGAAGCGGAAACTCCGCGCCCGGACGGGACCGCCGGCCTGCGCTAGAACGACGTTGATTCCGAGCGTGCGCAGCAGAGTGCTCTTGCCCGACATATTGGACCCGCTGAGGACGAGGGCCCGTACGCTATCGTCCAGACGCACGTCATTGGGTACGGAATGCGAGGAAGGCAGCAACAGATGGGCAATCTGGTCCGCTTCGACGCGCGCCGATCCGTGGGCTTCCACAATTACGGGAAACACGCCGTCCGGGTGTTCGTAGGTGTATCCGGCGAGGGAGCTCAGCGCTTCGAACTCTCCCAGGACGCGCAGCCACTCCGTGATAAATTTACCGTTCTCAGCCCGCCAGGCTTCTATCGCGAAAGCGAATTGATGCGCCCAGAGCAGCAGAAATGCGAATGGTGCGAACGCAGGATTCTCGCGCGACCGCAGGTAGTCCACCAGCGTCATTAGGCGGGCGATTCGGCGGGACGGGTGGCCGGCGGGAGAATCCATATTGCTTAGCAGGCCACGTAGGAGTGGCGCGTCAAACTCCTCGCGTTCCAGCCGCCCAAGGATGAGCGCCAACAGCTCCAGGTCGCGCGCCGGCTTTGAGATTGCCTGGACAATTGCCTTGACCCGCCGTGAGACGGGCGAATCAAAAACGCGCCCGATGCCTGCCATGACTATGAGGGGAACATATCCGTAACCTGAGAACCATGCGATAACCGAAGCGCCGGACAGAACAGAGATGACTAAGGCGGCAATCCGAATGGCGTGAGAGAATGGGTTAGGCAGCTCCATGCCCCACGCGGAAAGGACGGCGGGATCAGCGGTGGACCGAACCGAGTCTCCCAGAAGCGCGATCTCTTCGCGAAGATCGAGGCGCGGGGCAAGATCGCGCACAGCCTGCTGCCGCGCCTCTATTATCGGCGGCGCGGCAGGATTCAGGAGCCACGCGGCCAGCGTCTCCTCGCCGGCGCGAGTGCGAGCCGTGCAGAGAAGCTCGAAGAGCGAAGCCCTTCCAAAGAGGTCCAGGTCCACGGCATAGGGGTGCGCCGGATCAGCGAACCGTGTGCCTGGCACGCCCGCGCCTGCCCACCGATCATTTACGCGTTCGATTGCCTTCTCGTAGAGGGATGTCCTGCGCCGCGCCATCTCCAGCTCCTTGATGACGCGGTCATGGCGAAAAATCACCACGACGAACACCGATATAGGCGCAATCAGAAGCCAGCCGGACACCAGGGCCGGACCCCACGCCAGCCACGCGAAGACAATCGCGATGGCGAACAGGGCCAGGCGCAGGTTTGCAACCACGCGGTCGCGCCTTGACAGCGCGGTGGTTTCGGCCTGTGCGGAGGTAAACCGCCGCTCGTATTCGGCCCGGATGGAGGACCCGCTCGATTCGCTCATGCCTTGGAACCCTCGGCAGGTATTGCAGCCCGCTCGGTCTCAGGCGGTATCTGCGCTCCCTTTGGCTCCGTACGGTCAAGCAGTACGGCCACGGTCATGTCACTGATAACGTTGACGCATGCGCGGCACCGGCCCAGAATCCAGTCGACGGGAAGGATGAGTGGAATCACGGTGGCGACAACTTCCGTGGACAGTCCCGCCGCGCTAAGAACGAGCGGCAGCGTGATAAGCCCCGCCTCGGGGATACCCGCGATCCCCACGCCCGCCATGACGGAGGCGAGCGCGACAGCCGCCATCTGGAGGGGGGACAGGTGCATCCCGAACGCCTGCGCGATGAAGATAGCCGCGGCGGCCTCGTAAAGAATGATTCCGTCGTGATTCAGGTTCGTGCCCACGCACGCTGCGAGACGAGCCGAATCGGGCGACACCTTGAGGCGGTCGTTGAGCGTCCGCAGCGTGACCGGGAGCGTGGCGAGGCTGCTTCCGACCGAGAGCGACGTCACAATCGGCTCGACCGCCTGGCGGAAGAACCAGAGAGGCGACACGCGGCCTATAACAAGAAGGAGCAGGCTGTAGTAGACGAACGCATGCAGAAACAGGCCAAGCGCCATCGCGCCGAGAAACGTGCCGAGAATAGAGAACACGCCCGGCCCCGTTACGCTGACTACTTTCGCGACTATTCCAAAGACCGCGAACGGAATCAGCCAGACGACCCATTCCAGCATCCTGGAGAATGCCTGGAACCCAACGTGAACAACGCCCTCGATAGCCTCCATGCCGGGTCTCGTCGTTGGGTCGGCATTCGGTCCACCCCTGTCCTTGATTCCGCGCAGGGCCGCGCCTCCGAGCACCGCCAGCAGAACGACCGTTATGACGTTGTTGCGGCGGAACGGATCCGGCAGGTTCTTCGGCACGTAACGGGCTAGATTCTTGACGGGGTCAAGAGTGGCCGGGCGGGACTGAGCCTCCATCTTCGTCAGCGTTCCGTTTTTCACGAGCGTGGCGATGAGGTCCTCGACGCGCTCCTGGTCCTCGTCAAACTCTTTGCGCCCTGAAGTTGAAGCGCCTATGCTCTGATGAATCCTGTCCAGCCGCCCCTGCCACGATTCGCCGGACCGGAGCATGACAGCCAGTCCCATGCCGATAAAGATCGCGACCACCGCATTGATAAGCCCGATCGCAACCAGCTTCGCGCCCTTGCGGGCAGGAATCCTGGTTCGAAGAAACGCATCCAGTACCGCGAAGAGGATAAGGGGGGTGGCGAGCGTCTTGAGAAGGGTAATGACGAGCATCCCGAGATCGCTGAGCATGGTTACGGACTGACCTCCGCGCTGTGCGAGCATGCCGACAACAGTACCGAGGGCGGCTCCCGCTAGAACGCGCAGATAGAATGGGATTCTGCGCCGCCCGGCTCGTTCTGCTGGTTCATTCATGAACGGTCATTCGCCAATAGCGGACTGAAGAAGAGCGCCGCAAATCGCCTACGCCGCTCTCGTAAAAGCGTTGCGCCGCTATTATAAAGACGCTTCGCAGGCAGGCGAGCATACGCTCGCGCGGGGGCAATCGGCCCTCGCTGTGGGGCCTTCGGCCTCGTGTGCTTCTACAAGGACACCTGTGACGCTCGGTTCGACAACTTGGTGCGGCGGATTCTCCACGCAGAAGAAGCGGCGCAGCCGCTCCCCTGGTACGTAGCTAAGAGCCGACAGCCCCTCTCAATCACGCGCATTGAATTATGCTCGCTCGTCTGCGTAAGGTATGTAATAATAGCGTTGCGCCGCTCCTAACTATCTCTACGATGAAGTAGAGAGAACGATTTCTTCTCGTACCTGCAAGCCCAAAGCGCGGATTACGGCGCTAACCCGCTGGAGGCTTGCTGAGGCGTAGTCAGTCGCCTCGTATATTTGTATCTGCTGCTCTTTCCAACCCAGGCGCTGCGCCAGCTGCTTTTGCGTCAATCCGGAGGCGATCCGCGCACAGATCAGTGTTTCCGGCAGCTGCTCGAACGATTCCGTTTGAAACGTTCGACGTCGCCCCGATTTTCCATCTCGTACTCGGCGAATTCACTCTGGAGGCTGTCCACCTGCCTTTGGAGCGCGTTGCGCTCAGCCTGCCGCAGCAAGCGCGATGCACCGCTTTCGCCGTCGGCCGGCGGTTGCCAGCGCGCCGTGATAGCACGCTTTTTGCGCTGCACGCCCGTTTTCAAAGGTTAGCTGCACAGGGTCGAGACGTGCTGGATCTACGCCGGTGATATCCCAGCAGGCATCGAAATCGACCGGTTTCGGCTTATTCGTAACGAAACTGCCATCAACATAGACTGTCTGGCAGCCTTCCGCCTGTAAATCCAGCAGCGCATGACGCAGGCCCATGAGAAGAATTTGCCGGCGCGCGGTCGTGCCCAATTTGTCTGCAACCTCCGGCCAGGCGGTGGTGTGGCGGCCCGGCGGCAAATTGCCGTTTGCATTAGAGTACGGAATTGACACAACACAATTATAATATTGGGTCGCTGTGCTGTCAAGTCAATCGAAATGAAAGCGGGGCCGAGGAATCTCGGCCCCGCTCGCTATATCGCTTTTGGCAATTTGTGCTAGCGGAGTACCTGCACTCAATTCGAACCGGTCGTAACGGCGCCAACTAGCATGGCGCCGGTAAACGAATTTATCTCGGATTGATCTCCGTCCAAGAGTTGTCGTACCCGAAGTATCCGAAGCTTGTTGGCTTGATGAGGTCGGTCGTGTAGTTGATGGTGATATTGCCGTTGATATCCACCTTGTTTGCGATTATCTGGCCATTCAGGGTCGGATTGCCGCTGTTTTGCACATAGCCGTAGTTATTTCCGTTTGCGTCCTTGTTATAGGCATAGACAAGCGCGTCAACCTCCTCATTGCCGGCCATGTCGATTCCACTCTGTGTTGCAACGTATATGTGGCATGCCTTGCTTGGATCCGTGTCGGTCTTGATCGCGGCAGTACCCCCGCGAAATTTGCAGGTTCCCGTACCGCCTTCGGGTCCGACCCAGATGTTGACCGGACCCGCGCTGTTGTCCAGCGTAATCTTGTTGTTTCCTGTCAGGTTGATGTTAGTTACGTAGTAGTCTCCTGCAGTTAGCGTCACACTATTCGTGATCGAGTTGTTGACAATGGGAGGGTTCGCGCTCGCATTGCTATTTGTGACTGCCAGCGCGGCCAGACTGCCCGCAGGCGTCGTCTGTGCCACCTGTCTTACAGTGGGCCACGTGATTTGCGAGCCGTTGCGCACGACAGGATAGCCTCCTGGATCGCCGCCGTACCAGCCTGCGTCCGGACCGTTGAAATAGACGCTTCCTGTAATGCCCGGATGCGAGGTGAAGTCCAATTGGCCGTTAGAGCCCACATCGCCAACGATATTCATCGCGGAACCGCGCCATATGCTGATGCTGTCCATTGTGTAGATTGCAAACTTGCCTGCGGGTGCGAATCCTTTTACGGAAACCTTTACGGTCCGGCTGACATTATCGACCGTACCCACCGAGACGACGTACAGGCTGCCGCTCGTGCTGGTCCACGGGGTGCTGCCGTCTCTATTCATGCAGTAGACTTTGAAGGAGCCATTGCCTACGCCGGTGGCAGTACCAGGGTATTGATTCGCGCTTGCGGGGTTCACGCTTATCTTGCGTAACTCGTAGTTTATCCCGGCTTCCGTCACGTCAATTGCAGCCGCATAGTTCTCGTCCGTTTTCTCAAGGTTCTGGTGGCCGACCGCGAGAGTTCCCGTGCCCAAGAGCAGGATTGAGATTATCAGGAGGACGAAGAGAACGCCGATAATTGCTCCGCCGCGATCGCGGCGATGAGAAGTGATCACGAAACGTCTGGGTGCTATCGTCCTGTGGATTCTTGGTGCCATCGGTATTTCCTCGAAGCTCGCCGCTGCGGCAATTGTGAGTTCCGGTCCATATCCCCGCGGCAGACCGCCATACCCAATTGTTCCCTGTTCCGAGTTCGAATCCTCACGACGAAACGAAGATGCAGCAAAAAGACGGGTCTCGCGCAGCGATCCTAGCCAGCTTCTTACCGATCAGTAATGGCTCTATCCAAGTTTACAGAGGGGATTTGATTTGGAAAATTAGCGGGCCGGGCATTAATGCCCGGCCCGCTGGGTGCGTGCCTTTAGTTCGGACGATTAATGTCGTCCGTATTGGTGGCCGTGATGCTTTTTCCACGACCTGTTGGTGTGCTTGCGGCTCTTCTCGCGCTCCTTTGCAAGCTCCTTCCTGCGCTTTTCGTCGGTCTTGCTGTAGTGGTGGGTTGCATGGTCTCTGAGCTTCTCGCGTTCGCGATCGTATTTATCGTCAACCCTGATCGCTTTGGCGCGGGCCTTATCCCGCTCGTGGTCATGCCTCTGGTCCAGCTTTTGCTCTTTAGTGTATCCGTTCTGTCCAGGCTTGCCGTCGTGCCTGTCCCATTTCGGCGACTGCGCGCTTGCCGAACCGATAGCGAGCCAAACGAGCAGTGCAGAAATTGCGGCTCTGAACAATATTCTCATTCATCTTCTCCTTATATTATTCTCCTTGTGCGGTGTGCCGAGAGTCCGGATTGCATATAACATAACGAATCAACCCGGCCGCATGTTCGCGATCCCTCTTTGGGAGGATTCATCCCCATCATGAAGTTATAGCGAATTCTCGGCGCATCCCTTCGAGTAACGGACATCTGACTCGTACGTGACGAGTTCCGTTGTCGGCGTTGCCGGCTCTGAAACGCATGGACAGTGCGCCACGTTCGCAAGGCTGTTAGAAGAAACCGTAAAAAAGGCGGGCCTCCTTGTGAGGCCCGCCTCCTCCAATTACCCTCTCGGCGGCAATTACAGTGTGCGGGTGAGGCATGCGGCTAAAAGACGCGCAAGCTCTCGCGGCGCATCCTTATGCATTATCTCGAAGCCGTGAGAATTCTCCACCGGCAGCCCGAGGGTTATTGGCCGCGCGCAGAGGCCGAGCGCCGCCGTGCAGGTCGCGTCGGAGCCCCCGCGCGGTAGGGTCTGCCAGTGCGGCTCCTGCCCCAGCTCCGCCGTGATTCCCGCAAGTAGATCGATGTCGCGCGCGGGCATCGACGAGTAGCCATCCTGCACCCATATCGTGGGCTGCGCATCGGGCTCAAAGGGACACTCTGGAACGGAGGGACCGATCTCCAGCGCAATGCATATGTCCGGCTGAATCTTGTGAAGCAGGTATCGCGCCCCTTCGCCGCCAGTCTCCTCGTAGACGGTCGCCGCGAATATCACCCCGGCCGGAAGCGATTGGTCCTTGAGCTGTTCCAGCGCCAGCAGCATTGCGGCGAGGTCGGCGCGGTCGTCCAGAAAGTACGAGGCGACATACTCTCCCAGCTCGCGCACAGAGCGACGGTCGCGCGCGAGCACGATTCGGATGCCGGGCCGCACGCCGCGCGACGCCAATTCAGCCCCGTCCATCCCGGTGAAGACGTATGTCATGTCCCACGTGAGGGGATGCTCGCGGGCCTGCTGCGCTACGGAGGCGGGAGAGTTGGTGTGGATGCAGCCGAACGAGAGTACGCCGGGGACCGATTCGCCGGTCGCCAGAATCTCGACCGGACCCTCGCCCCACTTCCACGGATACACGCCGCCCATCGGCGCGACGCGGATGCGACCATCCGGCTCGATTTGGGACACCATGAGGGCAATCTCGTCCAGATGCGCGGTCACCACGATTCGGGGGGAATCACCCCCCCTGGCCCCCCCTTCGTAAGGGGGGGAATCCGATCCGGGAAGCCCGATGAGGAGATTACCTTTGGCATCGACTTGTGAATCATAGCCGAGGGCGGCGACATGCCGCGCAAAAGCCTCGCGAATCGCCTCCTCCTGGCCGGGAGGGCCGGGAATGGCGACAAACTCTCTTATCAGCGCAAGAGCATCCTGCATAGCGTTTTCACAGCCGGGATAGGAGGAAGAGAATTAGCCATTATTAACATTATGAACGTAATAAGAACCGGGTCTTTATAATGTTCATTATGTTTATAATGGCTAACTACTGCTTGTTAAGGCTACGCCTTTTTGTGCGCGCCGAGCCAGCGCACGGCGTTTTCGACTACGCGCGCAGGAATCGGCTGCTTGTAGATGTCGTAGGTCTCGTGGCCGGGCCGGAAGTAGAAGACCTGCCCCTTGCCGACCGCCCAGAGCGAGCCGCTCAGGAAGGTATCGCCGGTGTCCCACTTCTCTTCAAAAAGGGTCACGTCCGGCTGCGGCACGTGGAACGGGCCACCGTAGATCTCTGTGTGAGGAATGTCCCACTCCGCCGGGACGCCCTTCGCTATGGGGTGGCTCGTCACGAGCGTCTTGATGTGGCTTTGCTTGCCGTCGTTGGAGACGACCGGGAAGACGCAGGAGGGCAGCTTGACCGTGAGGACGATGTTGCCGGTGACGGCTTTACCTTTGGTCCAGTAGGGAGACAGCTTCGCGTCTTTCTTGGGCATAAACCGGTCGCCGGGTATTCGCTCCACCTGCACGCCATTCCGCTCCGAAGGGGAGAGCGATTTGAGCGCGTCGGCCACCGCCCGCTCGTCCATGCACCCTGTAAACGGCTTGGACCAGTGCGCGGAGTGAAGCGATAGAAGGTTGAGCCTGCCTTCCAGAACGCGATTCACGATTTCCTTGACCAGCGCGTCCTTCACGTCGCCGTGCCGCTGGTGGCCCCACCACACGAGCACGTCGGTGTTGTCGAGCGTGGAAGTGGGCAGTCCCTGATCGGGGTCGTCCAGCCCGACCGATTTCACGTCGAACGCCTCGCCGCCAACCTTGCGCAAGTGGTCCGCGACCTCGTTACCCAGGAAATTCTCGTATGCCTGCTTCTGGGCCTTCTGGCGCTCATCCCAGACCGTGATTCGGATCGTCTTGGCCTTTCGCGGCGCGGCCAGCGCAGATCCCGCAAGCGTAGCGCCTGCCAGCCCGCTGAGGCCCTGCTTTACAAACTCTCGTCTATTCAATGCAATTCACCTTTCTTTCTTAACGGACATTTCCCACGGAATGGAGCTTCCCACGGAATGGAGCTTCCCACGGAATGGAGCTTCCCACGGAATGGAGCTTCCCACGGAATGGAGCTTCCCACGGAATGGAATTCCTGGGCTGTGTGGCCTGCGGCCGAGTTTCCACCTCCGTGGAAACGGAATCCGGGACTGCAACGTGTCGTACCTGCGTCGGCAGGTACTCGGCGGAACGCCACCCAGCGCAAGGATTCCATCCCGTGCGCCCTAGCGAATGCTTCGCTACAGATTCGCGAGCTTCTCCGTTACCTTTACGAGCGACTGGGTGCCAAGATCGCCGCCGCCCTCCGCTTCGACCGCCGTAAAGAGCTGATTCGCGAGCATCGCGCCGGGCAGGGAGACGCCAAGCTCCGAAGCGGCCTGCATAACGAGGCGGAGGTCCTTCTGCTGAAGCTTCACCATGAAACCGGGCGCGAAGTCGTGGGTTGCCATCTTGGGGCCGAGCACGTTTATCACCCAGCTGCCCGCCGCGCCCGCGCCGACCGCCTCAATCATGGTCAGCGGGTCCACGCCTGCCTTCTTCGCAAAGGCCACAGCCTCCGCTGCCGCGACGAGGTTGCTGGCGATTGTGATCTGGTTGCAGAGCTTGACCATCTGTCCCTGCCCGCTCGCGCCGCAGTAGACCAGCTTCTTTCCGATCGCCTCGAAGAGGGGACGGCAGCGTTCCACGACCTCCTGTTTGCCGCCGACCATGATGGAGAGCGTGCCTTCAATCGCGCCCTTCTCGCCGCCGGACACCGGCGCGTCCAGCATTTCCACGCCGCGCGCCGCGAGGTCCGCCGCAATCTGTTTCGTGACCCGCGGCGAGATGGTGGACATGTCGATGATCGTCATGCCGGGCCGGATCGCCTCTATGATTCCATTCGGGCCGAGAATCACCTGCTGCACGTCCGGCGTGTCAGACACGATAGTAATCACCACGTCCGACCGCTCGGCAACCTCGCGCGGTGAATCGACGACCACTCCCCCTTGCTCCGTCAGAGGATCGGCGCGGCTCCTTGTCCGGTTGTAGGCGGTCACCGGAAAGCCCGCTTTCCGCAGGTTGCGCGCCATCGGCAGGCCCATTAGGCCCGTTCCGATAAATCCAACACGAATGTCAGGCATGTAAATCCATCCTCAATGTTCTAGCCCTCAGTCTCCATCCTGCCCAGGATGAGAAGGCTCTCGACATCATCAAGCCCTTCGGAGCAAAATCCTGAAAAGACGGCCCGTATCTGGTCCTGTTGGCTTGAAGATGACAGGCCGAGCATTCGAGAGACATCCGCGAGATCCTGTACACGGCCTGAGTTGAACTTCATAAGAACGAGATAGGGCAAGGGAAGAACTGGAAAGCTTTGAGCATCCTTGTTCTCTGCTGCCTGCGAGAGGGCATCCTGCGCCCACGGTTCATTCAATTCAATCACGTTGACTGGAAATCCGTCCGGCATGCGCCATGAACTGCCGCCGATGCTTAGAGGAGACACAAACGTACAGCCGGCCGCTGCAAGTTTGGCTTTGACCGCGCCAACATCCGAGGCAAGAAGGGCGATGTTCAGGTCTTGCGTCATGCGCTCCGGCATGTAAAGGCGCGTCGCCACCGCTCCGATAACCGCCCACGGGAATGGGGCAAGCACATTTCGAAGATCGGGATATGTCACGTTTGCGGTCCTGGTCAGCAAGAATTCAACGGAGCTCCCGCTGGATGGGCGTTGACGGCGACGAGCCATCTGTATGAACATGCGTCGCGCCCGGGCGCGTTCTTCGATGATCGGCATATTTCACCTATTGGTCTTCGGTTGGCCTACTCTTTGCCACCGGCTTTGGAGATGACTCCGGCCAATTCGTCATTGCCCTTCTGCTTCGCCACGGCCAGGGGTGTCTGCCCGCTCTGGTTTTTCACATTCGCAAGGTAGGGCTTCGCTTGCAGCAGCCTGCGTACAATGTCCGCGTCGCCATCCTGCAACGCCGCATGAAACTCGCTCACCTCGTTGGCGGAAGCAGCCGTTTCGGTCGCGGCCTTCCTACCGCAGCCGGCAGGCGCGAAGAGTGCCCACACACACAGGGCGCATGCGACTCGGAAAATGTTCACTCGTGTTCTCCCCACTGTAGCGATCCGGTTCTAGCTTACGAAGTGTAATGAAGGCCAATCGTAAGGCCAAACGTGACTTCTCATTTCGCGATTCTGCAACAGATTCCCTGCCGCGTACACTAATGGCACACTAACAGCATACTAATGAGTTGACGACCGGGCAGTCGGCGTCCTATAATACTTGCAACACTGCCGTTCGGAGACAACATCATGGCCGCCTCCCGATTCATCGTTTGTCGTTCATCGTTCATCGTTCTCCTACTTGCTTTCACGCGCGCGGCCGGAGCGCAGACCTCCTATCCGTTTCTCTACAGTCTCTATCCGTGCGGGCTTCAGCACGGCACGACTGCGGAGATCACGCTAAGCGGCCTTCATAACTACCATAGCGCATACAGGGTGCTAATCGAAGGCAAGGGCGTGACCGGGGAAGTAGTCGTTCCGGAAAAAGGATGGCCCAAAGCGGATGAGAAGACGAAGGTTGTGCCCGTCGTCAACGAGATTAAGCTGAAGATCATTGCCGCGCCGGACGCCGCGCTCGGCGTTCGCGAGGTGCGGGTGGCGACACCTCGCGGCGTAAGCTCGGTCGGGCAGCTTGTCATTGGTGACGCGCCGGAGCTGATGGAGAAGGAGCCGAACAACACTCCGGAGCAGGCGCAGGAGATAACCTCGGAGTGCACGGTGAATGGCCGGATTCAGCAGGGCGAGGATATCGATACCTTCAAGCTCAAGGCGCAGGCGGGCGAGGAGGTCACCTTCGTGGTCGAGTGCGCTCGGCTGGAGGACAAGATTCACGACCTTCAGGAGCATGCCGATCCCATGCTGACGCTCCGCGACGCGACCGGGCGCGAGCTGGCCGCGAATGACGACTACTACCGAGCCGATCCCCTGCTCCACTATCGCTTCGAGAGGGCGGGCGACTACTTTATCCAGATTCGCGACGTCTCCTACAAGGGCAATCCCTACTGGACCTACCGCCTCGTCATAACCAAAAAGCCGTACATAACAGCCATGCTGCCGATGGGAGCCAAGCCCGGAACGGCGGTAGACGTGACTCCGGTTGGATATGGGTTCGAAGGCAAGACTTGCCGCCTGGAGATTCCGATGGGCGCACCGATGGGCGAGCAGTACGTGCAGCTCAAGACGCCCATGGGCCTATCGAATCCGCTGCCCGTCCTTGTAACCGATCTGCCCGCAACCACCCTCTCTTCCACGCCCGCGGACGGCACGCCGATGCCGCTGACCGTGCCGGCAGCGATAAACGCCCGGTTGGCTAAGGCAGGCGAAGGCCATCGATTCAAGTTCCACGCGAAGGCGGGGCAGATGTTCCGGTTCGAGGTGAACGCGCGGCGCTACGATTCGCGGATCGATTCTGTGCTTACCCTGATGAACGACAAGGGACAGGAGATCACCTCCAACGATGACGCCCACGGACCCGATTCGCAGATAGACTGGCAGGCGGGAGCGGAGGGCGATTATCTTCTCGGCGTGCGCGACCTGCACGGGCGGGGAGGTGACAGCTACGTTTATCTGCTGACCGCGAAACAGATGGGGGCGGACTTCACGCTGCGATGCGACGACGACAAGATGAAGTTGGGCCCCGGCAATAGTGGAGCGTGGTACATTCTGGTGGACCGCAAGTTCGGATTCAACAGCCCCATCAGCGTGGATGTCAAGGGACTGCCCCCGGGAGTGACCGCCGCCCCGCTCACGATTCCGCCGAACGTCTCGCAGGGCTGCGTGGTGCTTACCTGCGCGCCGGATGCCAAGGTAAACGTGGGCGAGGTAGAGGTTATTGGCACAGCGACCGCCAAAGGCCCGGACGGAAAGCCCGCAACCTTAACCCGCTGCGCCTCTCCTATGTCCGAAATCTACCTGCCGGGAGGCGGGCGGCACATGTATCCAGTGGATACGCAGGTTGTAGCGGTCACGGAGACGACCGACGTGCTCCTTGAGCTTGGGACAACGAGCGTGAGCCTCGCTCCGGGTGGCACTGCGAAGATCGAAGTTACGGTGAAGCGGGGACCAGGTTACACCAAGGCGGTGACTCTGGATGTCTATCTGCGGCACCTGGGGCAGATATTCGGCAACCCGCTCCCTCCCGGCATAACGCTGGACGAAGGCGCAAGTAAGACGCTTATCGGGGAGAACGAGACCAAAGGGCATATCGTTCTGAAAGCCGCCCCGGATGCGCCACCGGTGACCAGCCTGCCCATCGCGGTCCTCGGCCAGGTCTCCATCAACTTCGTGGTCAAGGTGAGCTATGCCGGTCCGCCGGTCCTTCTTACCGTCACGCCGAAGAAGTAGACAAACAGTGAAATGAAACTGTGTTTTTTTTGCGGCTCCAGTCCCGGCGCGGGGACGGGTTATCGGCAGGCCGCGATACGGAAGGGCGAGGCGATTGCGCGGCGCGGGCTATTCGCTGGTCTACGGCGGAGGCCGCGTCGGACCCCTGTACCCGGCCAGCCTGTCCACCACCTCGTCGTCTTCTTTAGCTGCTCGCCGTCGGGTGTCTTCGTGGAAGTCGTAATCTTCACCACGTCCGGGTCCATAATGAGCTTCTTTTCGATGGCCCCTTTTAGCCGCTGGTCGCCGCCCGCCACTAATATACGCTGGCAGCATGAATGATAATCCTGTTTTCAGTTCCCCAGACGCTTCTCGATCAACAACAGGTCCAATCCATCATGCTGCTTGAACGCACTGTCGATCGAAACTAGCTGATATCTGCTCGCAATGGCAAACGCCGCAAGATAGGCGTCCATCCAAAGCTTGGCGGATGGGCTGTCGCGTACTGCCAACCTGCGCCACTCACGTTCCAAACCAGCGGGTTCAATAGCGACGGCGATTTGTCGATTATGAGCGAATCCCTGGTAGACCCGCCATGCTTCCGCATTGGTCAGCGCATCCAGCCCGTAAGCGCCCGCCCACAATTCCCACCACGGTTTTGCGCTCAATGTTTGTTGCTTTTCGCGAGCGAGCCGTTCAACCTTACGATCAAGATCAGCTACGCGCTCCTCCATCGTCTGAATCGCCAATTTTCTGTCCTCGGATCTTTACACGCAATTGTGCCACTTAGCCTCATTCACGGGAGCGTCCAATCAGCGCTACCGAATCAACAATGTCCCCACGTACCTTAACAAGTCGTTGGCGCAGACCGTGCAGTAACCCTGCTCGCGGCACAAACGGTCCACCACATCGTTGATCTTGTTGGGGCGCTCGCCTACCAATGTCATAAACTCCAATCCTCGGTTCTCAAGCCCAGCACCTTGCCGAAGTCCGACAGATTTCGTGTCACCACAGTTGCGTCATTCGCAAGAGCTATCGCCGCAATCTTCAAGTCCATTGTGCCGATTCGGATGCGCTGAAGCCAAAGGTTGCGATACGCAGCCACCGCCTCGTGGCTAAATGGCAAGATTCTGGTCGAGCAATACAATTCAACCATCCTCAGAAGTTCGTCGTACCGTGGCTTTTGTTGTTCGATAGTCCGCGCCTTAGCAATGTAGGCCAGCCAACCACGAACCTGTTCCTCGTAGGTAACGATACACACCGCAATCTGATTCGCTGGAGTATGCGCAAGCCGCGCTCCTATCCGACTCGATTCCGTGCCGCCGCGATGAATCAGCGACATGTGATCGGTGTCAAGCAGGTACATCGAAGCCTTCGTCAGTCTGTTCGTCCGCGGCCGTGGGTTGGGATCGACGGTACTCTGCCCCGAGTCTCATAGCCTCGTCGAAAAGCGGGCTGTCTTTGAAAGCCCCAATATGCCGCTCCCACCAAGGGTTCTCCGCACATTGATCCTGACGAGTCAACTCGTCCACTCTCCGTTCGAGTGCCGATATTCGCTCTTCCAAAGTCTGATTTGGCATTGCAAAACTCCTCGTCTTAACAGCAATCTTGTGTCAAGCCAATTCTACTATGACGCTCATCCCACTGATATTGACATTAAACTACGCGGGCGATCGCAACTGCAAGTCCCGCGGTTCAAAATATGGAATCGCGGGATATGTTTAAACATCATCCGTCCACGGTTTACCGATTCAACAGGGTTCCTACATATCGCAGCAGGTCGTTCGCGCAGACCGTGCAGTAGCCCTGCTCTTTGCATAGTCTGTCCACCACCTCGTTGATCTTCTTGAGCTGCTCGCCGTCCGGCGTCTTGGTGGAGGTCGTAATTTTCACCACGTCCTTGAGGTCCGTAAAGAGCTTCTTCTCGATAGCTTCCTTCAGCCGCTCGTCGCTGCCCACTACGAAGGGCTGGCCGCGCCTTGAAAGGCTGGCAACAGACCGCATCACCCCCTCGCGGAACTCCCGCTTGGCGTTCTCCGTCACGCTGATCTGCTCCTCGATACTGCGCATCAACCGCTCGTCCGGCTCCAGCTCATCGTCCGTAATGGCATCCTTCACGCGTGTCCGGTTGCAGAAGGCGTCCACATTGTCCAGGTAGTTGTCGAGCAGCGTCTTCGCCGATTCCTCGTACGAGTAGACGAAAGCGCGCTGAATCTCTTTCTTCGCGGTCTCGTCGAACTCTTTTCGCACCTCGTCGATAAAGCCGAGCAGCCTGCGCCGCTCCTCGTCGTTGGAGGTGTATTCGCCCAGGCCGTCGCGGAGGGCGCGCAGCACGTCGATAGGATTCACGCAGTTCTTGCCGCCACGCACCAGCGCCGACGAAATTCGGTTGATGATGAATCTGGGCGATACGCCGTGCATCCCCTCGTCTTGATACTCATCGTGCAGCTCGCGGACGTGCTTCTGGTCCCAATCGCCCACCTGCTTGTCGCCGTCGTAGAGCTTCATCTTCATGATGAGACCAAGCCCCGACTTCTTGGAGGGCTTTAGGCGCGACAGCACCGCGAATATGGAGGCGACCCGCAGCGTGTTCGGCGCAATGTGCATGCTGGTGAGGTCCACGCCCTCTTCCTGCACCTCCGACTGCCCGATCAGCTTCTCGTAGATCTTCACCTCTTCGCTGACGCGCAGGTTGTAGGGAACCCGCACCACGAAGATGCGGTCTATCATCGCCTCGTTCTCTTTGTTGCCAAAGTAGGAGTTGTATTCGTATTCGTTCGTGTGCGCCACCACCGCCACGTCGCAGTAGATGAGCGCGAATCGGGACGCCTTAATGGTCTGCTCGCCGGCCACCGTGTTCAGCTCATAGAGGAACCGCTTCTCCGCCTTCAGCATCTCGATGAACTCCATCATGCCGCGATTGGCAATGTTGAGCTCGCCATCGAAGTTGTAGGCGCGCGGGTCCGATTCCAGGCCGTACTCGGTCAGCGCCTGGATGTTGACGGAACCGGTCAGCTCCGCGACGTCCTGACTCTTCGGGTCGGCGGGCTTGAACGTGCCGATTCCGATTCGGGACTTCTCGGAGAACGTGATTCGGTGGACCGGGAAGTTGTCGATCTTGCCGTCGAACTCGTGCGCGAGCCGCCAGCGGCAGACCGGGCAGAGGTCGCCCTCGATGTAGATGCCAAGCTGCTTGCGCAAATCGGCTCGCAGGTCTTCGGGAATCAGGTGGAGCGGCTCCTCGTGCATGGGGCAGCCCTTAATCGCGTAGACCGCTCCCTCGTCCGTCTTGCTGTACTTCTCCATGCCGCGCTTCAGGAGGGTGACGAGCGTGGACTTGCCGCCGCCCACGGGGCCAACAAGCATGAGGATGCGCTTGCGGATGTCGAGCCGCCGCGACGCCGGGCTCAGGTACTCTTCGACAAGCTGCTGAAGGGTACGCTCCAGCCCGAATATCTCATGCCGGAAGAACTTATATTCGCGCGTGCCGCCCTCCCCGGTATCTTCCACGCCCGCCTGCATAATCATGTCGTACATGCGGGCATGCGCGAGGTCGGTGACATTCGGAGTCTTCGCCGCGACCTCCAGATATTCGGAGAAGGCGCCTTCCCAGACCAGCTTCTGGTCCAGAGCGCGCTGCTCTTCCGCCTGTTTAAGAAATTCGCTCGGTTTGAATGATCCCATCGTTCTATCCTCCTCCGGAGGAGAGTATTCAGGTGTTGAGGATTGGTATTCAGATGTTCAGGTGTTATCTGCCTGAACACCTGAACACCTGAATACCTGAACGCATGAATACTTGAATACCTGAAATTTGATGCTTGTATAACGAAAAAGCCCCGGTAACGGATACCGAGACTGTACGCTATCATGCAACGGCGATTGAAGTGGTAAGGACCCGCGCCGCTGATGGGAGAATACATTCCCGGGCGGCCATGCTCAGGTCGAAGTTGAAATTGTATGGGCGTTCAGGTGTACCGTAAGTGACCGAGCAACAAGCGAGCTATGCTGAGACTTACGTCGAATGAGCCGCCTTTCCAACCCCGACCGTTATGGCCGGTGTACTTATAAGGACTGTTTTCAGATGTTCTATTGGACCCAAGTGACGGTCACTCCTTTTTGGATTCCGAATTCGTCCGCAAAATTGCGCTGAATAAAATATAACATAGCCGCTGCAAGCGCGGCGGTGTTGGAAGTCCGATATGCCTTTGCCTATTATCGGCAGATTTTCCGTGCCGCAAAATGCTCGCATCTTTGCTGCAGAGACGGACAATGCAAATAGTCTGTTCCACCGCCGAATGGCCCGATTTCAAACCGCCTCTACCGAGCTATACGATTAGAAACGAAAAGATCGTTTCGGCGTGACGCCCGCGGAGAAGGGATCGCACCTTCTTATGACGTATTTCAAACACATCTCAGGCACACCACTCGATCAATAGTTCGCAAGAGCCGACTCAATCAACTCATCCAATTCGCTCTCACTCATTCTTCCGCGTTTCGGAAGACGCATCAGGAGGCCTGAGTGCCGTCGCTGCATTTTCCCGCTATCGATGCCGACGAAGCGGTGATCGACATGGTCGGGCCGCACAACTCCCCTTTGAAGTGGCTGACCGTGCAGAGGATTCGTCCCGGCGTCTCTCGCTCCGGCCATACGTTCGATACCGGCGACCGCGAGTACGTGCTGGATATTCTCGGCGGCCGCTGCACGGTCAACATCAAGGCCGGCTCCAGAAGCGCCACGTTTCCCGAAATTGGAGGGCGGCGCAATGTGTTCGAGGGACGGCCGACCATGGTCTACATCCCGCGTGACGCAACGGTCAGCATTTATGCGGAGGACGATCTCTTCGATGGGGTGCTGATGAGCGCCGCTGCCGAGAATGCTCATCCGCCCGCGCTCATCTGTCCCGAGGAGACGCAAACCCGCACCATTGGCAAGGACAACTGGCAGCGGACCGTGCACACCTCCGTGGGAGACAACGTGCGGGCCGATCGGTTGATCGTGGGAGAGACCCTGAATCCGCCGGGAAACTGGTCCAGCGCGCCGCCCCACAAGCACGATTCCAGCGAGGGTGATGAGGAGGTCATGGAGGAGGTCTACTTCTATATGACCAATCCTCCGCAGGGCTTCGGACTTCAGCGAATCTACACCGCACCCGGACACGAAGATCCGCTGGACGAGGTCTATGCCGTAAAGCATGGAGATGTGGTCGTGCTGCCGCGAGGCTACCACCCGGTGGTGGCAGCTCCCGGCTATCAGCTCTGCTATCTCTGGGAGCTGGCGGGCGAGCAGCGAAAGTATGGCGCGTGGTCCGACGATCCCGATCACGCCTGGATCAAGGACACCTAGCGGTGCTGCACATTCGGTCGCAATCCCACGGCGTTCCAAACGGAGAATCAATTGCGAAAATATCTTGTCGTGAGCCTGCTTTTATGCATGTTGCTGGCCGCTCTGCCCGCAAATGCGTGGTGGAATACCGGCCACATTGTCGTTGCGGAGATCGCGTACAGGCGGCTCAACGCGACAGCAAAAGCGGAGATGGAGCGTTTGCTGGCTATCGACTCGCTGCCGGCATCCCGGACATTCGTTACCGCGGCAGCCTGGGCCGACGATCTCAAGACGCTCGATGTCCACGCTTACGACGATTGGCACTATCTAGACGTGCCGTTCAGCCCGGACGGCACGCCTCTGCCGCCTATGGAGAAGACCAATAACGTCGAGTGGGCGATGAGGCAGTGTATGACCACTCTGAAGAGTGCGAAGGCTCCGGATGCTGAGAAGGCGCGAATGCTGCGGTTTCTGCTTCACTTCGTAGGTGACGCTCACCAGCCGCTCCACTGCACGACGCGCATAACCAAGGCGCACCCCATGGGCGATCGCGGCGGCAACGACTATCTGATCAAAGCGGGGCGAATGAGGAATCTGCACATGTACTGGGACAGCGCCGTTGGCCTGTTCGAGGACGTGAAGCGCCCCATGGATGCGGAAGCGGAGCGGACCATTACAGGATTCGCGGACAGGGCGACGTCCGCAAACCCGCCCGGTGGCTTTCCTAATCTGTCGGAGTCTTCCTTTATGAAGTGGATCGGAGAGGGATCGACGCTCGCGCAGTCTGTGGTGTATGCAACGCCCGAAGGGGAAGAGCCCGGTAAGGAGTACAAGAAGAAGACTCAGGACACCGCCTTCCGGCAGATTGCCCTCGCAGGCTACCGCCTTGCAGACCTTCTAAACGGTATCTATCCGGCGAAATAGTGATAATAGTAATTTCTGAATTGGCAGTCGCGCACGGAATAGAATTCCTGCGCTGAGTGGCGTTCCGCCGAGTTTCCACCTACGTGGAAACGGGACGTAGCGGCAGGCGAACGGGCTTCAATGTCGGAGTTGACGGTTCTAAACCGGCGCGCTGCAGTCCGGGCAGAAGCGAAACATGGGATTCTCTACCAGCGAGCCGCATTTGGAACAGCGCCGCTCCGCCTGGGCATCGCGGACCGAGTAGTCCCCGCGAAGAATGGAGCGGTACTGGTCGGTTTGATACCAGCGATTCAATTCCCGCGCGCGCAGGGCGGGAAAGGGGTGAGTCTGGAAGCGCGTGATGTCGAACTTGTAGTACACGTTCAGCAGGCTCGAATCCATATCCTCATAGTCGTCGGCCTGTTTTAGGAACTCTTCGATGCTCGCCTCGTCGCCCCGCATGTGCGCGCCGCCCGCCAGCTTAAGCTCTACGCGGAGAGCAACGTCGATGTCCTGCGCGACGAGCAACCCCGCGCGATCCGCCGTCAGCTCCGCCTTGCGGCTCCAATCGTACAGCGCGTAGGTCAGCACCTCGGTCAGTATATTTACGAACGGCAGATTCCGCGCGGCGACAAGTCCAACGATTCCGAGGAAGACGGCCATCGTGCGGTAAAGCATATGCCCACTCTTGATGTGGCCCAGCTCGTGGCCTATCACCGTCCGCAGCTCATCTTCCGACATCATCTCGACCAGCGACGACGTGAGCACCAGCGTGTACCGCTCCATGCCAATCGCAAACGCGTTCACCATCGGCGCCTGCATCAGGTAGAGGTCGGGCGCGTCCATGTCGAGCACATCCGCGGCCTCTCGCATCAGGTTATAGATTCGCGGGCACTGGCGCGGAGAGAGACGCAGGCTGTCGGCGGTGTATTGAAGCCGGACGATTCGCTCGAAGTGCAGCGAGGCGAGCTTTTTGAAGAGGATGTCCAGGCCCGGCGTGCGTCGCAGGGCCTCCAGCGCCGAGCGGTCCATGGGGTGCTCAAAAGCGGTGGGACTCAGGCCAGGAAACTTCAGGCGCTCGCCGGTCGCTCCCGGCGGTGAAAAGGTATTTGCAGTAGCTGTCATCGACTAATGATCTCCGTCAATCCAGATCGGATTGCGTTTCGCGACCGCAGAAGGGGCAGAATGGGTGGGGGCGGTCGAGCGCACGGTCACAGTGTGGGCAATGAATGTCGGCGGGAGTCGCGGGACGCTGCCCGCTCGTGAGTGATTCCCATACCTCCACGAGGCACCGCGCTCCCTCGGCCAGCCGCCCGGCGGCGCGGAGCCGGAAATTTTCGCCGGAGCTCACCTGAATCACAAGGCGGGCCGTGCGTCCCGCTTCCAATGGGTCCGCGTCCGAGACGGTAATAGAGGTGACGTCTTTCAGGGGAATTGCGGAGCCCTTGTCGCTCACGGCGCGCCCGGTTCCGGCATGCACCTGCTGGAGAATGAGCTTGTCCGCCGTGATGCCGAGATTGACGTAGGGCGAGAGCAGTGTCTGCGGCTGGAACGAGAAAGGCCGCTTCCACGTACCCGCGATTCGGCCCCGCGTTACTCCCAGCAGCGATTCGTGCGGATTGAGCGCGTGGGTCATATCTTCGTAAGCGCTCGCTTCGGGCGCGCGGTCCCACTTCTTTGCCGCTGACTCTGATTTCGCGAAGCCGCAGACGGCGCAGTGAGAGCGCGCTCGATCTGCCGGCGCGCCGCATACAGCGCAGATCATTGTAATGTTATCCTCCGTCCGGCCAACGTTTACGTCAGGGTGACGTGCAAAAGTGAGCAAAATCAACTGTTCCGATAGATTCACTACGCGTGGAAACGGTGGGGGAATTCACGAATATTGAATTTATTTATCCGAGCCGAATTGCCTCACAAAAGAATCTACGTATTGGAACGCCCGGTCCACCCGAAATGTTGCTGGTATAATACCGTGGGAACGAACTCCCACCCGCCTTCCGTAATAAGGCAGTGCGGTCTTTTCCAGCATCTTTGCCCCGGACGGCGCGGACCCCTCTTCCACTTCCCCTGGAAGTACCTCCCCGACGCGACCATCCATGTCTACACTCTGAGGGAGTGGAAGCTTTGAAAATTAGATACCTCCTAACGACTCTTATACTGGTCACGATGGCGCGTCTATCCGCGAGTGGACAGGAGTACCGCAACGTCGTAAATACCCGCTTCAATACAATCTCGAACGGACCCATGCAGGCGCTCATCGTGGACGTGCCGAATGCCGGAGACAGCCGCGGCGTGCAGGCGGCGATAGCGGCAAAGGTGAATTCGGCTCGCGCGTCGCGCCAGAGCGGTCTCCTGCGGGAGCTCGATACCCTCCGGCGCATGTTCCACTGGAAGGGCAATGTATCGCCCGGCATTCCCGATATCGTGATGGTCCGCGAGAAAGGGCGCGTCGCGCTTCCCGTGTCGCGCGCGGTAACCAGGGCGGGCGGCGGCGATCTGGTCTTTAACTTCCCGATCAGCGCCGCCGCGAATGACGGCGGTTGGACTCAGGCGCAGGCGCAGGAGCTTGCAGGATTCCGTGACAAGATATACCCTGTTTTGAAGAACATCTATGGAGCCCCGTCCTGGAGCGGCACGGTCACAGTCATCGACGCGGATAACCAGGCATCCATTCTGAGCGATCCGAACACGCTCTCCGGCGGCGTATATGACATCACCAATAGTAGAATACTCTTCGCGCAGTATAACTCCACGCAGTCCAAGGTCCTTAATCTTACACAGATGATGGCAATTGCGTTTCACGGCCCGGCTTCCATTTCGTACGATGCCTGGGAGCGGGGAATGGCTCGCGCGGCCACTCTGGAAGTAGTCCGGAACCTCCAGTCCGTGTTGGGAGTCGCGCCCGACGACCCGCTATGGCACGCGCTGGATCGCTACGACCTGCTGAATCAGCCGCCCCTCGGCAACGATCGGTTCTTCCCGGTCTCCAAAGTGAATGGAATTGCCAATACGTCCTCCTTCCCCAACATGCTCCTCCCGCGACTCATGATGTCGGGCTCCGCATGGCTGAAAGCGGAGGCGGAGGCGCCGGGTTTCCTGGCGGCGTTCAACAATTCGTACTATGCCGAGCTGGTCGCAGATCCCAGCATTAAGAACAACATCCAAGCCCTGAAGAATATTGCCGCGCGCGTGCTGCCTAATGTCGAGGGCCTGCCCTTTGCGGACTGGTATCAGCGCCAGTATATTCTCGACACTGCCGTGACGCCGGGCGCGAAGCTCTATGCGCTCGTCTCGGCCCTACGCCATGGAGTGGACGATCCGGCGTTCGCCGTTGTCCTGCTGTACTACCAGACGACGTTTGATACTCAGGGGAACAGCGACGAAAAGAACCTGAGCGGCACTAGCTTTCCCATCTACTGGGACTACCTCTATTCTGCGCGCCTGTTCCTCGCGGCGCAATACGAGAGGGTGGACATTCGGGAGGGCATCGGCACCGTCGCGCCGACGTTCCCGAATACCATCACGCCTCCGGGCGGCGACCCGCAGCTGCAAGGCCGCCAGCGAATCACGATGGATTTCCCAGTAAACGCCGAGAACGTCCGGCTCTACGTCGCGCCCCGAGATATGGGAACCGAGACCGACCCGAACAATTTCTGGGGAACGGTCGTGGGCGCTGACACCGGCTCCCTGAGAATTCAGACGGATACTGGTGTCGACACCACCGTGCAGGTAAAGCAGGGCTCTTACAACGCCAAGATCGCTTCGCCGCCGGCGTATACCCGCCCGAGCAAGGCCACGCTGACCCTTACGGACAGCGTGAACCAGGTAACCACGCGGCAGGTAAACCTCGGCTACAACGAGTACATCTCGGTCCTCTATGCGTCCGACCCGGTCCAAAGTCTTACACACACGTTTCCGGCGGGCCCGGCAATGATCTCCTTCCCGATTCAGCCTTTGCGTCCTCTTGCGGAACAGGCGCTCCTGAATCCGTCCAGCGACCAGCCGCTTTTCAACGCGAATAACCTGCTGCTGGCGCAGTGGCGGCAGAATATTCAGAGCGCGGACGGCGACAAATATCTTCGCTACCCGACGATGGACCCGCTTACGCCCGGAAAGGGATACTGGGAGAATTTCGCCCAGTCCACGGCGGTCAAGATAAACGGCAAGCTGACGACTCCCGATCAGAACGTCTCGATTGCGCTGCTTTCCGGCTGGAACCAGATTGGCAGCCCGTACCAGCAGCCCGTCAACGTTACCGATCTGAAATTTCAGTACCTGGCGGACAACGTTCCGGTTGATCTGGCAACCGCGATAACCCGCAACTTGATCGTCGCGCAGAACGTTCCGACCGTCGGGCAGGTGGCGATCTTCGACTACGATCCCGCGCAGGGATATATCCCTGCGACTACGCTCGCGCCCTGGAAGGGCTATTGGATTCGCGTGCTCGTGTCGGAAGGCGTTACGATAACCTATCCGAATCCGACTCCCGGCGGGCGCAGCGTGAAGCTGCCCACCCGCGCCGCTACGATTGGGTCCGTGGTTCCTATTCCATCGGGCTGGTCGCTTCCGCTCGTGGTGCGCGGCCCCAACGGAAACGGCGCGACAATATGGCTGGGTCAATCCAACCAGGCGGAAGGCGGCGCGAACTCGAAGATGAATGCGCTCAAGCCCCCGGACTTCTCGCGGGCGGTGCCGAGCATTGCGTTTCCGCACCCGGAGCTGGGCAGCAATGCGGGCGACTACATTACGGACATCCGGCGGAACGGCACGCATGATCCCTGGGAGATTACGGTCTATGCGCCGGATCCGGCCAAGACGTACACCCTGAGCTGGGCGGACCTGAGCCGCGTACCGCGAGGAACCCGCCTGATTCTAGTGGACAAAGCGACCAACCAACGGCAGTATCTGAACAGCTCTTCCGGTTACTCGTTCGTGCCGGGCAGCTCGCCCACCCGCCAGTTCCAGATTGTGGCCGAAGACCGTACGCGGAATTCGCTGCGAATCTTCAACGTGCTGGCGCGGCCCACGCGGGCGGCGGGTGGAACCGTCGAGATCAATTACGAGCTGTCGCAGGGCGCAACGGTTACGGCTGAGATTCGTTCGGCCAACGGCCAGGTAGTCCGGCGCTTAAATCCGGGCCGCGCGGTCAGCTCCGGGAGCAATTCCACGCTCTGGGACGCGCGCAACGATCAGGCTTCTGCGGTCGCAGCCGGTTCATACTACATTCACATCACGGCGCGCACGCCCGAAGGCGATACGGCGCGAATCGTGCAGCCGTTTATTATTGTGCGGTAACCCGGCCTCCCAACTCCCAGTATTGGGGGAGTTGATCCCCCCAACCCCCAATACTGGGGGAGGTGATCCCCCCAACCCCCAATACTGGGGGAGGTGATCCCCCAGTATTGGGGTTGGGGGCTGTTTGTCAACACGCTTATAGAGTTAACTGGAGATAATCTGCATGGGACAGATGAGATACGCGGCAGGAATGCGGGCCTGGATGCTCGCACTGCCGACAATAGTAACAGCGGCAGCAGCGGTAATCGGAGTTATGGGCCTGGCTGGATGCGGCGGCGGAGGGGGCGGCGGCACGCCGCCCGCCAAGGTCATTGGCAGAATCCTGCTGGTGTCCACGGGGCAGCCTCTGAACGGCGCGACGGTCACTGTGGGCGGGAGCAGCTATGTCACCGGCACTAACGCGGTTGGCGACGGAAACTTTGTGCTGATCAGCGTGCCATCGACCGCGACGCAAATAATGGTCACCGGAACGGGCGTAAAGGCGTTGACGCAGACGCTGCCCACGCTCGTCCCAATTGGAAACCAGGCTGTCGTGAACAACCTGGGCGACGTATACGTGCTCGACAACAGCGATCCGACCGCTGACTATAAGGCAAACGTGAAGGGTACGGTCGTGCGGAACGACACCTTTGCGCCTGTGCAGGGGGCCACGGTCCAAATCAGCGGCCAGAGCATGGTTACCGGAGCGGACGGGGTTTTCCAGTTCACCAACCTTCCGACGGGACTGGGTATCTCTAACAGCACTGTCTCGATTGGCCTGATCAAGGCGTCGGGATTCGAAGACAAGCCGATCTCTCTGGGCGGCCTCGTGCTGGGCCCGTCGCCGCCCGTGAACGACCTGGGGCAAATTCCGATCACGCTTCCGGTCGGGGGTACGCCGCCGCCGCCCGCCAACATCAAGGGCAAGGTGACGGTGCAAGGGCTTACGGACCTTAGCGGCACCATCGTAACCCTTGTCAAGAAGTCCGACGGATCGACGGTAACCTCGCAAACCACGAAGTCGGACGGCCTCTACGGATTCTTCGTCGTGGCCGATACGTATACGGTCCAGGTGTCGCATCCGGGCTTCACGAACCAGCAGCAGGACATAACGCTGGCAAGGCCAGATCAGGTGCAGGTGAAGGACTTCGCGCTGGTGCCGTAGCCATTTGCTCCATGTGCGAAGACCCGGGATTGTAATCGTGCAATCCCGGGCCTTTCTGACTCAAGACTGAGGTAGGAGCGACGCCACGGGCAAAATCACCTCCCCCAGGATCGAAAGCTAGACGGCTTCGCCAGAAATCCTGCTAATGCAGGCTAATGCGGGCAGCCAGAGCACGCTATAGCGTGGTTCCCATGATTGCCATTGGCAGCCGCGAGGTTTCAGCCCGTGGCGGAGCCGCTGCGGGGCGATTCAATCCCGCCAAGTCGGAGCTGTTACAGCCCGAGCTACAGTGGGCGCGCCTTGATTTGAGACGAATCACGCGGATATTCGCGAGGGGTTGTCCCGGTCTTTCGAATCACGACCAGTTTCCTCTCGATGTCCGATTCCGGCAGCATGAGCGTCCGAATCTGCTCCGTCGTACCACCCAAAAGTTGGATCGCGTGTTCCGCTTCCGCAATCTCCTCGTCCGCCCCCGCGCTTTTCATTGCGACCACGGTTCCGCCGAGACGTGAAAGAGGAATCAGGTATTCGGCCAGAAGATTGAGCCGAGACACGGCGCGCGCGGTCACGAAATCGTATCGCTCGCGGTGTGCTGGGTCGCGGCCTATCTCCTCGGCCCTGCCATGCGCCGTTCGCGCGCCGGTAAGGGCGAGGTCTTCAATCACGGCGTCCAGGAATCGGAGGCGCTTGCAGGTCGAATCCAACAGCGTAACATCGAGATGGGGGAACGCGATTTTGAGGACGAGGCCGGGGAAGCCCGCCCCGGTGCCGACGTCGATGAGGCGGCTTGGCGCCGTGAGATCGACGGCCCGCGCGACTGAGAGCGAGTCGAGAAAGTGAAGGGGGACGAACTCGTCGGAGGGAACGCGTGTTAGATTCATCACGCGGTTCCACTCCTCGAGCATCTCCGCGTAGCGCACAAGCTGCCCGATCTGGCGTACCGTCAGGGAGATTCCCAGATTCAGCGCTCCGGAGTGGAGGGAATTTTGGATTTTGGATTTTGGATTTTGGATTTGAAACCGCCCATCAAGGTAGAACTGCATACACTGTATCGTGGCTGATCGCCGAATCGATACTACCTTAACGCAACTATGCAATAGCTCAATCCAAAATCCAAAATCCAAAATTACTATGCTTTAATGTCGAGCTTGCTGCTCGGCGACCCGGGAGGCGGCAGCAGCGAATTCACGAGGTCCTTATCCGCATCCAGGCTCTTGTTCAACAGCTTCGCCGACGTTTCAACGTCGCCGTCGGCAGCCTGCACCAACGATGCCTGCACCGCCGCGCTTCCTACTCCGCCAATTCCCGCCATAGCTATTTCCTTTCTCGCAGGCTGACCGTAAGTTCGATCTCGCCTTGCTCGGTACATATCGGTATCACGAGCGCCGGTATGCTCAGCGTCGACAGCTTCACATTCGTACCCCGTATGATAGTCGGCGGCGTAATGTCGCAGACGTATCCCGCCGTCGATAGATGAGACATTGCGTTGCCCGTGATCATGTTGCCCAGCTCCGCGATAGCGCTTGCGGCGAGCTGGTCGAACGTCCTGATCGGTTCCCCGATCATTTTGGAGGCGATCTTGTCCGCGGTAATCAGGCTCATGCCGTAGATTACCTGCCCCTCGATCATTCCCGTTACACCGGTGATGATGTTGCACTGCTGCGATGTAAAGACCGCCGGCCGCATGGAGAGCTGGCCCTTGGACGGTTGTTGACCCAGGCAGCTTTCCAGAACACTGAAGGATGCCGAGACGAACGGGTTGATATATTCTACTTTCATGCGGCTCGACATCTCCTTTCTAGCCGATCAGCTTCTGTACAGATTCGATTACTTTTTCAGGCTGAAAGGGTTTGATAATAAAATCTTTCGCGCCGGCCCGCACAGCCTCCATCACCATGTTTTTCTGACCCATTGCCGTACACATGATGACCTTGGCGTCCGCATCCACTTTCTTGATCTCTCGCACGGCGGTGATGCCGTCCATTTCGGGCATTGTGATGTCCATCGTCACGATATCCGGCCTCAAAGATTTGTACATTTCGACGGATTCGCGGCCATTGCTTGCCTCGCCAACCACTTCGTAGCCGTTCTTCGTAAGTATATTCCTCAGCGTCACCCGCATGAACAACGCGTCGTCGGTAATTAGGACCCTCTTCGCCACGTCAATATCCTCCGGCTCACTGTCGGCGGTGCGGGACCCCTAGCAGCCGTTGTCGCGCCCGTCACAGTTTCAGTCTTTCGTAAAAGAAGGGGATCCTGGTATCGAGGCCGATTTCCCGGTAGTTGAATATGCGCTCCGTGCCTCCGACAAAGAGGACTCCTTCCGGACGAAGCGAGTCGGTGAACCGGCGATAGAGAGTGTCTTTCGCATCGTCCGTGAAATAGATAACGACATTCCGGCACACAATCAGATCGAAGTCCTTCTCAAAAGGATCGGCCAGAAGGTTGTGTCTTCGGAACGTGATCCTGCTTCGCAGGGCCGGCGTTACCTGAAAGCCCGTACCCTCCTGAGTCAAGTGTTTCGCGCGGCAGCCGGGCGGCACGTTCTTCATGTCCGCCTCCTGGAACAGCCCCAGTCGCGCCTTCGCCAAAATCTTTTCGTCCAGGTCCGTTGCCAGCAGCGTAACGCGGACGCGCGGCGCTATCTCATCCAGCAGCATGGCCAGCGAGTAAGGCTCGGCTCCAAAGGAGCAACCGGCGCTCCATATGCGCAGCGCTCGTCCCTGCGCCGCCGCCTTCCGGAGAATGGGCGGCAGCGCCCTGTCGCGCAGCTCCTGCCACTTCTCCGGATTCCGGTACAGCTCCGATACGTTGATGGTCATCCGGTCCAGGAACGTCGCCATCTCGTCCGTGTTGTGTTCAATGCTCCGCGCATAATCCGAAAAGCTTCGGAGATTGGCGCGCTCCACCAGCGCCCGAAGCCGGCGGTGCATCTGCTGCGGCTTATACAGGTTCAGGTCGATGCCGGTGCGCCGCAGGACCACTTTTTTGAAGCAGTCGAAATCGGCGCGGTCGGTATCGTTGAGAATGAAACTCTCGCTCAACGTGTTTATTCCACCTCTCCTGCATAATTTAATAGGCTATGCGGCATACCGGCGCGATAATGCCGCCACGTGCGCAGCTATCAACGGCGCTATGTCGTCGAGCGGCAGAGTCTGGTCGATACCGCCCGCCCTGTCCGCTTCGCGGGGCATTCCATACACGACGCATGTCGCTTCATCCTGCGCGACACATAGCCCGCCGTTTTGCCGAATCGCTTTTGCGCCCAAAGCGCCGTCACGGCCCATTCCTGTGAGGACGACGCCCATCACGCGCGGACCGAATCGTTCCGCCGCCGACCGCATCATGATGTCGGCGGCAGGCCGCACGCCCCATAGCGTGGGGTCATCATTCAGGGATGCTCGCCCCGCCGCCGTAAACGCCAGGTGCCTGCCCGCGGGCGCAACCAATGCAACTCCTGGCTGAAGCGTGTCTCCCTCAGCCGCTTCACGCACCTCCAATGCCGACAACAGATTCAGCCGCGATGCGAGCGAGCGCGTGAAGCCAACGGGCAGGTGCTGCACGATGACGACCGCTGCGCGCAGTCCGGCTGGGAGAGCGGACATCAAGAGCCCTAGCGCGGCGGGACCTCCAGTCGAAGATGCAACAGTGACGATGGGGAAATCTCCGGAGACCGGCATGCGTGGACGAGAAACAGCCTGCGGAATCGCGAACGCAGCAGTTGGGCGCGGACTCGGGGCCGCGGGCCACTGATGCACTCGCGCGGTCGCGGCGGCTCGCACCGTCGCCACAATCTCCGCGCCGATTTTGTCGATATCGACACTGATGGCGCCGGACGGTTTCCGCAGGCACTCCACGGCTCCAAGCGCCAGGCAATGAACGGTCACGTCCGCACCCGCCTCCGTCAGGCTCGATACCATTACCACCGGCAGCGGCTTCTCTGCCATCAAGGCTTTCAAGAATTCCACGCCGTCCATGCGGGGCATCTCGACGTCGAGGGTGAGCACATCGGGCGACAGTTCTCTTACCTTGATCAGCGCGTCTTCGCCGTCCCGCGCCGTGCCGCATACCTCAATACCGCCCCGGGTTAGAATCTCCGTGATAAGCTTGCGCATGAGGGCGGAATCGTCGATTACCAGCGCTCGGACGGCTTTGTTCCCGGGTCTGGCGCTCCCAATATCCCTATGGCCGGTGGTTGAAGAGGTTGAAACGGGTTTTTCACAGCTCATGATTTCACTCGCTCCGGCTTTACGCCGCTCTCAGGAGCGTTACGTTTTGATCGCCGAGGCAGACAAGATCAACGATTCCGCGACCAATGGTCTTTACGCGGATGCGCCCGTCTGCCGTGAAGAATTGTAAGGTCCGTCCCGCGGTGCCACCCAGGTCGTTGGCCACGACATGCAGCCGGTGGAGTTTTAGCGCCTCAATGACGCTCTGCGCGTTACGGGCTCCTATCTCGAGGCGAGCCGCGCCGCCTCCGAACGAGAAGAGCTGCGCTCCCCCCGCGATGGCAACGCAGATCCGGCTCGCAATTGCCCCGTGGCGCTGCATTTCCATTAGCAGCGCAGGGACAGCCGTGTCCGCGAACTTGCCAGGAGGTTCTTCACCCGCGTGGGCGCTATATGGCAGCACGACGTGCGCCAGGCCCGCCACGCCGGCGTATCTTTCGTATGCGCAGATGCCCACACATGAGCCCAGCCCCAGCGCTGTGAGCACCGCACCTTCCCCGCCATTACTTATCGTAGATACCGCTACCTTGATCTCCGCCATGCCGACCATAATTATTTGGTCCATTACTCTCCAATTCCCCAATAATTTGTCACGAAAGAATACAGGCTGCGCGCACGCTTCAGGCAGGGGTGTCAAAGCGTGGCCCGTTCCTATATTCGCGGCTTCACGGAGCGCATCGGATTGGATCTCGGTAAGGTGTTCCGACGGCGCGCCGCTGTGACTTGTAACTGCCAAAATCGTCTGGTTAAATCTCAAGTGATTATCGGCAGGCTGGGATGGCGGGACGAGGGTTATTACGATTTGAGGCAACGATCAAGGATAATCGCTTCGCTTCCACTTCTCAGAGTTGGAGATAACCTTATGGCACCCACCCCCCGGCCCCCTCCCGAAACGGGAGGGGGAGCAAAACTGAGGGCGAGTGCGATTCACCGGGGGTACAGGATATTCGATAATTGTATCGTGTCACCTAAGGAACGAGATTCGAGCGTCAAAAAGCAGATGGAACGGGGGAGCAATCTGGAAGTTTTGTCCTGCAGTGTTCGTTCCAGAATCGGAATATCTGAGGAGTATTTGGGAAACATCAGGGAAATATCCGGGCATTCTACCAGTGATCGCGAATTTGCTGAGAGCCGACAATAGGTCATGCCCACAGTGCATGCCGGCTCTACGGGAAGGTTGGGAGAGAGATGTTTCGTGGTCCGATTGTATGGGAATCAGCGGCGCTCAGCGCCTTGTGTCTGGCGGACATGGGCTCTACCATGTGGCTTGTGGGGACGAAGATGGCTGTGGAAGCGAATCCCGTGCTCGGATACTACATGTCCCACGGCACATGGGTATTTGCCGCGATGAAAGTCTTCATGCTTATAGGCCCGCTCATCGCCCTGGAGTGGATTCGCATGCGCCGCCCCACCTTTGTCCGCAACATGATGCGCGCCGGGGTAGCTCTCTATTTGCTGATCTATGTGACGGGCGTGTTCACCCTGAACTCCGCCGGAGCGCAGAGGCGCGCCATCGCCGCAAATAGGCGCACGCGTGAACATCAGGTCGTGCGGCAAATTGTGTGAGAGTCAATGGGTCAATGGGTCAAAGGGTCAATGGGTCAAAGGGTCAATGGGTAAACGAGTAAACGGGTCAATGGGTCAATGCTCGTTTACTCGTTGACTAATTGACCTGATGGCCCACTTACCCGGCGTTGATCACGACCTGTCCGCTGCTGCCCTCCGGATTACCGACATGCTTAACGGCTGTTCCGATGGCCGTTACCTCCATCCATTCGTTTCCGTGCATGTATTCGATATTGAGCTTCACGGCCACCACCCCGTCCGCCCCAAGAGCGTCGGCTTCGGCCTGCATTCGGCTCAGAGCCAGTTCACGCGCTTCGTACATGAGCCGGCTGTACTGTTCCACCTCTCCACGAATCATGCCTTTCAGGCCGGCAAGGAATCCGCCAACGGTGCCCATCGAGTAGACGCAGTTGCCGAGCACCAGACCGAGCGGCTTGTAGCCCTTGTCCACCACCAGCCAGAACTCCTGGCCGGAAAGGTCCGACGTGAATGACTTTCCAATCGACATATGCGTCTCCTTATTATTGTTAAATGACTTCTAATACGTCTCGGTCCGGCAGCTTTGGGAAGGGAATGTGCGGCTCCGCCTGGTACCAGTAGGCCGTAGACGATATGTCGTCCTGAAGTGGCAGATAGCGAGCACCATTGCGCCAGCCCAGCGCCTGAATCGTGACGCGAAGGTCCTGCTCGAACCGAATCGGGTCCGGCACGTGCCATCGGTAGAGACCGAATCGCTGCTGGCTCCGGTAGATTCCGTCCGCGCCCGCCCCGAGAACCTGCGGCATTCCGAGCCAGGGCGTCGAGAAGACGCCGTACTCACCCTGCGGGTGCTCAAAGTTCCAGGCCCCGCCGAAGTAGTCCTCCGTGCCCGTACCGCAGATGGTGGGGAACTCGCCGTCCCCGTCCAGAAAGAACTTGATCTCTCCCTCGCCCCACCAGCCGGTGCTGTTCACCTGCCAGGCGAGATAGGTTCCGACATAATGGCCCTGTCCCTGTATGCCGTCGACCAGTGTATGCACCTCGCCGTAGGGCAGGGGATTGTTCCGCCGGAACTGTGCGTGCAGATAGGCGCAGTCATCCGGCACATCGGTCAGCGCATAGGTGATCTGATAGTAGTAACCCCTGCATTCCTCGTCATGCAGGTTTTCGAGCGTGATTCGCGCCGATTTCCGGAACGGCATCTCCCAGTAGGAGTTGAATCCGCCCGCCGGGTTGACCGCGATGGGCAGAGAGCTGATGTTGCACCGCTTGCACCAGCCGTTGCAGAAGAAATCGCCCAGCGGCGTCTCGATGCTTGGGGCGTCCTCGCCATCCCAATAGACGCGCAGCACAAGCCGCCTCCACCAGTCCGGGTGGACAGTATTCCAGATGTGCTGAATCGCGCCCGGCCCCTCGATCTCGGCGAGCGTCACGGTGGAAAGCGCGGGAATGTGAATTGAGGGAGAGACTTTCCAACCCTGGCCGAGGTCGCGGGCGGAGTTCTCGCCTGTTCCCTCGGTCGCCGTGCCGGCCTTGCCCTTCTCGCCGGTAAAGTTCTCCGCGCTGATCGAACGCGTCTTCGCGTTTGACAACTGCGAGATGTTATGCAAGCCCATTCCAAGTCCGTTGAATGGCATTCATATCCTTTCGAGGAACACGGGTGTAAAACCCGTGGCAGGGGAGCCTTCGGCTAAACGCCCTCACGGGCGGCAGAATTATTGAGATTCGAGTTTGGTGTTTCTTCGTCAGCCTCTTCGAGTACAGATAGCAGGCTTCCGTTCGCATGGTGTTGCTTCTGGTTGTTTACATAGTCGATTACTCGCTGAATATGTCGCGGAGTAATACTGAAAACGGCGTATCTCTCCTGCCACCCGAATGGCTCGCCGTGCATAAGTTGAGCGCGAGCAAACGTGGATGAGACGCCTTTTACTCGTTTGGCGATTTCTGCCGGAGCGATTTTGGACGGCATTTTAACCACGAGATGCACGTGGTCCGGCATGCCACCTACAGCAAGAATATCGCATCCCATCTCGCAAGCCTGCTGCTCAATGCAACGATGGACGGCTCGCTCAATCTCGGGTGTGAGCAGAGGCTCGCTTCGCCACGTGCGCCACACGAAATGCAGATAGATTTCCGACTTGGTTCTACGCATAAGATTCCTGCATGGAATTATTCTGCTTACATTCTCACGTCCGCGAGGACGTCTGGCCGCAGGCCCCCCTGCCACGGGTTTTACACCCGTGTCTTCAGGCCCCCCTGCCACGGGTTTTACACCCGTGTCTTCAGGCCCGTGTACAACACATGCCCAAAACCTGCAACCTGAAACCTGAAACCTGCCTACCCGGTGCTCTGCATGGCCGCCGCAATGCCTGCAATGCTGAGGAGAATCGCGTCGCGCCACGGGCTGGTTTCAGCCTCATCCGTGTCGGCCACTTCGGCGTCCCAGTGTCTCAAGAGAGCGACCTGAAGGAGGCTCAGTGGCGCGACGGCGGGGTTTCTCAGCTCGACTGTGCTGCGTACCACGACCGCGTGATTCAGGAGCGAGTCCTGCTGAGTCACCTGCAAGAGCCAGCGCTTTGTCGAATCGAACTCCTCCACAATTCTTTCATGGATGCGGCGGCCCAGATCTTTGGGTTTTACCCGTGCGGCGTACCTGGCGGCGGTGGGCAGGTGGGCGCGTACCAATTCCAGTTGGGCGGCATCGACGACCGTTTTGAAGAACGGCCAGTCGCGATACATGTGCTGGAGTAGGGCGAGGTGTTCCTCGTTCTGGCTTGCATACCACTCCAGCGCGCTTCCCAGTCCATACCAGCCTGGAAGGACATAACGGGACTGCACCCAGGCGAAGACCCATGGAATCGCGCGCAGGTCCTCGATTCCGCCGATCTGCTTGCCGGGCCGGAACACGGGCCGGGAGGCGATGGGGAGCCTGCTAATATGCGCAATGGGCGTGGCTTGGGTGTAGAACGCCCAGAAGCCCGGATCGTCGTAGACTAGCGCGCGATAGACCTCGCGCGACTTGCCGGACATGGCGATCATCGCGTCGTGCCACGCCTTCGATTCGCGGGGCTTTTTCATTCGGCCAATCGTCTGCCATGTTACCGAAGCGGATTGGAGCGTGGCGTTGACGATCTGCTCCAGGTGGCGGTGCGCGATAGGGGGAAGGCTGTAGCGGAACGAGATGACCTCGCCCTGCTCGGTGAATCGGATTCGGCCCTGGAAGCTGCCCGGCGGCTGCGACAAAATCGCGCGGTTCGCGCGACCGCCGCCGCGCCCTACCGTGCCGCCGCGCCCGTGGAACAGTCGCAGCTTGACGCCTGCTTTGCGGCACACCCGCGCCATGCGCGCCTGCGTGTCCTGAAGCGCCCAGTTGGCCGCCAGGAATCCGCCGTCCTTGCTGCTGTCGCTGTAGCCGAGCATGATCTCCTGGAAGTCGTCGCGGGCCTTCACTTGCTCCAGATAGGCCCTATTCGAGAAGAGGCGGCGCATGAGCGCATCGCAGTTTTGCAGGTCTTCAATGGTCTCGAAGAGCGGAACGACGTCGATATCGCTCTCCATGTGCGGCACGCCTTGCACGATTCGCCATCGAAGCAGCCCCGCCTCCTTCGCCAGGAGAAGCGCCTCCAGAATGTCGCTGGTGCCATGTGTCATGCTGATGATATAGGTATTGACGGCCTGTGGGGATAAATAGCGCTGGGCGCGCCGAATAACCTCGAATACATCCAGGACAGCCAGATGCTCCGGAGCGGCCGTCCAACCCGAGGCGAGCAGGGGACGGGGATTCATCAACTCCCGCGTAAGCAGGCGGACCTTCTCCTCCTCGGAGAGCTCGGAGTAAGGGCGGCTGGCGGGCAGGACTCCGCTGGCGGCCATCATGGCGTCGAAGATCGGCAGGTGCTCGTCGCTATGTTGGCGTACGTCCAGCGTAGCAAGATGAAAGCCGAAAGTGCGTGTTTGGATGACAAGCTGAGCAAGGCCGCCGTAATCGGCCATCAGGTCGGAGTGTACGGCGCGAAGGCTCTCCTGCATCAGCTCCATGTCGCCGATAAGCTCTTCGGCGTTTTGATAAGCATAAGGATGGCCGAGATTCGCTCCCGCTTCCGCGACAATCGCCCGATAGTCGCCAATTGCGTCTAGCTGCTCCAGAGACGCCTCCAGGCGCAGCGCCATGAATCGGAGCTTCAAGCTATATGGTTCCTGGGCGAAACGCTGGAGGCGATCCGGCTGGAATGGTATGGCATCGCGATCTCGCTGGAGAGACGCTTCCAGCCCCGCCGAGATCGGAAAGAGTCGCGAGCTTTGCGTGAACTCCCGCTGAAGCAGCTCGACCCGCTCCAGGTAGAATGTGAGAGCGAGTCTCTTGTGGGTCAGCAGCGTCTGCCAGGTGAGATCGGGGGTCACGTTCGGGTTGCCGTCGCGGTCTCCGCCGACCCACGAGCGGTACTGAATGAAGCTGGGGATGTGAAACTTGCAGCCGGGGTAAGAGTCCTGGAGCGCAGTCTGCAGATCGTCGTGCAGTCGGGCTACCACGTCCAGAATCGTGTGCTCGAAGAAGTAGAGGGCGTTGCGCGCTTCATCCGTGACCGTAAGCTTGTAGCCGCGAATCTCGTCCGTCTGCCACAGCGCCTCCAGCGATCTGCGCAGCTCCCACTCGGCGAGGCCGCGGGTCGTGAGCGGACTGTCCAGGCGGGGCAGATCGCGGGGCATGACGCACTCCACAAGCCAGTGTGCAATGTCCTGAAGTTTGTCGAGCACGGCGCGCCGCCGCGCCTCGGTCGGGTGCGCCGTAAGCGTCGGGATGATCTCGATCTGCTGGAGCAGGCGGTCCATCTCCTCGGCGGACATGCCGGCCTGCTTCAGCTTCGTGACGGCCTCGCGAATCGATTCATGCCGGGGCGCGCCGGTCTCCTTCGCCATCCGCGCCCGATTGACGCGGACGATCTCCTTCTGCTCGGCGGTATTCAGAAGCTGGAAGAGGGCGGTGAACGCGCGGAGCAGCCGCTGGACGAGCAGGGGATCGTTGAGCTCGGGCATGCGGTCGAAGAGGGTGGCGGGGTCCTCTTCCGATTCGGCGAAGAGCCGCTTGGCGAGCGCGAGAAGCTCCTCTCCCTCCTGGTGCTCCAACACCGCTCCCAACTGGCGGTCCAACCGCTCAATGTCTTCCGCGAGCGGGCCGGAGAGCGCATAACGGGCGGGTTCGAGGGCGAGAAACGGGGTGTCGGACATAATGAGAAGAGCGCTCCAGTCAATAAGGTAGGATAGAATACGTGCCGTGCGTGTCTTCTGTTTCGTCTCGCGGGCGGCAACCTCCTGCACCCGGTTCCATCCGGCATCAGGACGAACGCGGGCAGGATTGAGAGAATTGCGCCCATAGAAGCGTATCATAGGCGTATGATAGAGGATGCGAATCGTCCGAAACAGCAGTTGGCCGAAGGAGGCCGATGATTGGCCGAGGTTACTCAAGGCGAAGGCGATCGGCACAAGCGGTTCAATAAGCCTACTGTTAAAGCCGGGCTCGCTGTGCTTGCGCTGCTGAGCGGCGCGGTCATCTATCTCACGGCGCGCTCAGCCGTCCTTATCCGAAACAGCCAGGCGCTTTTGCGCGTTAGCAGACGGTTCCCGACGGATTATTTTGTTGGACCGGCAGGCGGCCCGCCGCTGACGTATGTTGTCATGGGCGACAGCTCCGCGGTTGGAACGGGGGCGTCGCGCGTGGAAGAGACATACGCATACGCAGTCGCCACACATCTCGCTGGGGCGAGAAAGGCGGCTCGGGTTCACATAATCAATCTTGCCAGGTCCGGCGCTCGGATAGCGGATGTCGAGCGGGATCAGATGCCCGCACTGATCCGTATGAAACCGGATGTCATTACGTTGAGCGTAGGCGCGAATGACGCGACTCACCGCACGCCGCAGGTAGAATACGAATCGTCCCTTACCAGCGTAATGAATGCTTGGCAGCGCTTCCCGAAAGCGCGTATTCTTGTTACAAGCACGCCGGACATGGCGCTCATACCCGCGCTCCAGCCTCTCTATGCGGAGTGGGCCGCCGGCATCGCCAGGAAGCAGAACGGTATTCTAAAGCGGCAGGCAGCGATTCGCTCAGTCCAGTTCGTTGATCTCTACGGACGCGGAAAGCTGGACGCGCATGAAGAACCGAATCTCTACGCTTCCGACAGGTTCCATCCGTCCGCGAAGGGATACGCGCGATGGGGAAGGCTATTTATTGAAGCGCTTTGAAACAGACGGCGAATCGATTCCGGCTTCGCCGCGTGGAAGGCTGTGGCGTCGCGTCTCCACCGTGCTGCTGGCAATGCTGTTCATTGGGGCCGGATGTCTACACTTCCTGTTCCCCGATCTCTATACAGCGGTAGTGCCCGCTTATCTGCCATACCCTCGCGCTCTTGTACTTATTAGCGGGGTCTGCGAGATTCTGGGTGGCGTGGGAGTGGTCGTGCCAACGGTCCGTCGGTTCGCCGGCTATGGCCTGATTGCGCTCCTGATCGCCGTCTTTCCCGCGAACATCGATATGGCGATGAAGAGCGTATATGCCCACGGACTGCCGCTCGCCTCTCTTCTCCTGATTGCCCGCCTGCCGCTCCAGTTTTTGCTAATTGCGTGGGTGCACAAGGCGGCCTGTCAGCGCAAACAAATTCCTATTGTTTTGAATAAAGCGCTTGAAGCTCCTTGATTCGACGATCCAATACGATGATAGAATCTGAGACCAGCTTCGGATCGCGCAGGTCAAGGCCGAGATACTTCTTCAGCAATACGGAAGGCGGGGCATTGAATCCGTTTTCTACGAGCGCAAGATATTTCGGAATGAATCCCCTGGGATCGCGAAGGTACAGCTCGTAATACTTCAATGACAGGAAGTTCGCGTACACATAATTGATGTAGTACATCGGCGAATCGAAGTAGTGGTGCACCACGATCCAGTCATTCTTCAACTCGACGTGCTTGTCATACCAGATTGAGTAACGCGAACCCAGATTCTTCGAAAGCTTGTCGAAATCTTCCGGCGTTTTGAGG
>JBBROJ010000028.1:0-41610 GCA_038229495.1 Chthonomonadales bacterium | reverse complement strand
GTTTGTTGTGTTTGGTGTGTGTTTTGGTGTTGGTGATCCCTGTTTTTTTCCACCCCACACCCCACACACGACACACGACTCGGAAATCGACTTCAGCGCCTTCGCTGCGGCCTATCCACTCGCGCTGCATTTGTTTGACGCCCTCGGACCATTGAATCGTGTCCAGATCGCTCAACAGCCGGTCGGCGTAGGCGGTGATTCGGAAGTACCATTGGGGCAGCGGACGCTTCTCGACGGGAGTGTCGCACCGCCAGCATCGGCCTTCCTTGACCTCTTCATTCGCGAGTCCGGTCTGGCAGGTGGGGCACCAGTTGATGGGAGCGGTGGCGCGATAGGCGAGCCCGCGCTTGTAGAGCAGCAGGAATATCCATTGGGTCCACTGGTAGTATTCGGGCAGGCTGGAGTTTATCTCGCGGTCCCAGTCGTAGCTGCATCCGACGCGCTGAAGGGTCCGCTTGTAGTTGGCGGCGTATTCGCGAACCATTTCGCGGGGGTTGCGCTTGCGCTTGATCGCCTCGTTTTCGGCAGGCTGTCCAAAGGCATCCCATCCCATGGGGTGGAGAACGTTGAACCCCTGCATGCTCTTGTAGCGGCAGAACGCGTCGGTGGGACCATAGTTCTTGATGTGGCCCACGCTAAGGCCCGCGCCGGAGGGGTAGGGGAACATCTCGAGCGTGTAGTATTTGGGGCGGTCCGTTTCGTCGTGCGCCCGGAAGGTCTTCTCCTCCGCCCAGCGCGCCTGCCACTTCCGCTCTATCTCTTTGAAATCGTATCGGTCGTCCATTATGATCCTTCGCCCGCCAACCCCATATTTGGGAGCCATATTATAGAGCATTCGCGCGAATCGCGTCAAACAGCGGCGAAACGGCGATTCTTAACCACGGAGAGCACGGGGAAAGTCGGGGATAGGATTCAGACATCAGATGCCGTTCCCTGTGTGCCCCGTGCTCCCCGTGGTTTAATGCCGTTAAAAGATTCCGCCGGATTTGGCGTGAATGGCGAGGCAGTCGAGCGTGAAGGCGATGGACCAGTGCAGCAGGAAGCCGGGGAAGAAGGAGCGCGCGCGGATGGCCAGCCAGCCGAGGATTGCGCCGCCGAAGAAGCTGCTGATCAACTCCGGCGTAGGCTTGCCGTAGTGCATGATTCCGAACGCGAGCGCCTGGAGGGTGATAGCCGCCGCGTCCCCGAAGCCGCGCCGTAGGCCGAACGTGAGGATACCGCGGTAGAAGAACTCCCAGCAAAAGAGATAGAGGCCATAGGCAAGCTCGAAATAGAGAAAGTATCCCCACGAATAAGCGGCCTGCTTTTGGAGCGGGTAGGTGAGCTGGAAGTCGGGAAAGCGCGATGCGACGAAAAGAACGGGCAGCATCGCGGCGAAAAGGAGGAGAGTCAGTCTGCCGATTCCGGGCTGCGGCGGGCAAAACCCGTACTCCTCCGCGCGATGACGGAATCCGGCGAAGAGAAGAAGGAACGGTACGAAGATCAACCCGGTCATGTTGACGACGAGATACTCTTCGAACGTTCGGAAGGGGCGGCCGGGACCGGTGGACCAGACGGTATAGCCGCGGAGGTTGTAGCACGTCAGAAACGTTACGATGACGATTCCGGCGATGAGCACGGAGCCTGAAATGGCACGGTCGCGGGTTCGGTTGGGCACGGAGGAATCCGTCGTCGCGGTCTCTCCCTTATCCTCCATCTCGCTCGCGCTCACGCGGGCTTCCAGTCGCGCATCTTTTGAACGGCCGCATCGAATCGGATACGTCGCGCGCTCAGGTCCATGTCGGGGAAGTTGCCGCTGTCGTATCGCGCTACGCCGCCGATCATCGTGAACGTCACGTCCCGCGCGGAGCCCGCGAAGACGAGGGCATTGTAGGGATCGTAGGCGGGCAGCGCGTTCCAATCGTCCAGCCGCACCGCAATCACGTCGGCCTGCTTGCCGGGAATCAGCGATCCTACCTCGCGGTCCATGCCGAGGGCGCGCGCTCCACCCAGGGTCGCCATCTCAAGGGCGTCGCGCGCGGTCATGGCGTCAAAGCGGCGGCTCCGCGCCCGCTGCATGAGGACCGCGAACCGCATCTCCTCGAACATATCCATCGTGTTGTTGCTCGCCACGCTGTCCGAGCCGAGGCCAATTCGTGTTCCGTTTGGCGGATAGCAGCCCTGTAAAAGACCGAGGGGCATGACGCCGTTGCCCAGCTTCGCGTTCGATTTCGGGCAATGCGCCCACGACACGCCGGTCGCGCAGACGTGGTCCCGGTCGCCGGCGGATAGCTGCGTGCCGTGGACAAGAAGCGTGTTCGGCGATAGAATGCCCTGTTCTCGGAGAAAACAGATCGGTGATCTGCCCGGCGCTTCCCACTCTATGCCGCGCCGCGCAAGCGCTTCCGCGATAGTGCCCGTTCCGTGCCGGAAAAGCTCTATTTCGGCGGCGGATTCGGATGCGTGGATGCAGACATGCGAGGCATTCTCCTCTGCATATTCCGCCAGCCCCCGGAACAGCTCTTCGCGAACCGTGTAGGGAGCGTGAGGGCTGATTCCCACCTTCAGCAGCGTGCCGCTCGCCTGCCGGCGCAGGGCGCGCACCTTGAGATCCAGATCGGCAATGATCTCCCGCACGGTCTGCGACTTATCGATTCCGAAGACTTCCTGATAGACGATTCCCCGCAGCCCAAGAGACTTTGCGCCCAGAAGCGCCGCACCGGTGGAGGTGCAGTCGCCCAGCGTTGTGACGCCGCCCGCTACCGCCTCCGCCGCGCCCATGGTCGCCGAGGCAATCCAGTCCTCCTCGTCGAACGCCTCCTTCCGCGCGGTAAGCTCCCGAATCCAGGGAAAGAAAGCGATATCTTCGAGTAATCCCCGCATCACGGTGTAGTCGATGTGCGCATGGACATTCACGAGACCGGGCATGATCACCGCTTCGCCGAAGTCTCTTGCGTCCGCTGCAGGCGTGCCATCCACGGGACGGGGGCGGACCTCGGCGATTCGCTCGCCTTCGATCACCACCTCGCCGTTTTCAATGGGCTCGCCCTCGATAGGCAGGACCCACCTCGCCCGCAGCCTCACGAATCCACCCCGAAGAAAGTCAAAGACATTTCACCGCGAAGACACGAAGACACGAAGAAAGACAGGCAGGAAGAGAACCGGGATAACAGCGTGAATGCTCTAATCCCCTTGGTGTGCCGTTCTTTGTGTCTTTGTGTCTTTGTGGTGAGATGCTTGCTTGGTGTCATTGAACGGGGAGGGACCAGAGCGCGTCGAGCTGTGAGCGGGTCAGATTCTTGGTATGGGTGTCGCCGTGGAGCACGTTGTATCGCATGCGGTCGAAAACCAGTCCGCCATGCCACTTGCCCGCCGCGTCCATTAGTACATTAAGCTCAGTGGGGTTGCGAACGCTGCCCTCGCTCGCCTGCCGGAAGGAGATTTCGGTGCGATAGTTGTAGCTAGTGCCGAACTTCTTGAAGCTGGAGGGAGTCGCGTCCAGGGGCACGCCCGTAAAGTCCTCGATAGAATAGCCGGTATCGGACGGGCAGGCGAAGATATTTGGGGATTTGATATAGGGCTGGAGCGCTTCGTGCATCATGGGCATGCTCGGAATCTGCGCCTGAAACGCGGGGAATCCCGCCCAAATCTGCGGTGTGAACTTATCCGTGGGATCGACGGCCCAGGGATAGAACTCGTCGTAATCCTGTGTGTACATCTTGATAGACATGCCGATCTGCCGGAGATTGGACACGCAGGTGATCTCCCTCGCTTTGCCGCGCGCCGTGGCGAACACCGGAAACAGTAGGGCTGCCAGCACCGCGATTATCGCAATCACGGTGAGAAGCTCAACGAGTGTGAATCCCCTTCTTGCGGCATGGCTCATAAGGCGCTCTCCTGGCAGCGGCGAATTGCTGGCGGGGGCACTACTGCGGCATTACTACTGTAGGGAATTTTACCATGAGCCTGCCGCCTCGTCAAGCAAGCAAAGCGGTCCATAGAACCTATTCGTCGAGGCCGCCATCTCGCATTTGGAATACTTTGTCCGCTCCCGCGACCATCTCCGGGTCATGCGTGACCACGATTACTGCCCCGCGATCCCGGTAGGACGCCAGCAGGTCAACGACCACGTGTCCGTTTGCGTGATCCAATGCGGCGGTCGGTTCATCGGCGAAGATCACCTCCGGGTCGCTAATCATGGCGCGAGCGATGCAGACGCGCTGCCGCTCTCCGCCAGAGAGATGGTGCGGAAACTTGCCGGCCAGTCCCACAATCCCCAGCGATTCGAAGAGATCTTCCGCCCGCTCGGCAGCCTGCATGTCTCCCTGCGGCGCGGCAGCAAGGACATTTTCGAGCGCGGTCAGGTAGTTCAGCAGGAAGGGCGATTGAAACACGAATCCGAATCGCTCGCGACGCAGGCGGGTAATGGCGCGTTCGTCCATGTCGCTGTACCGCCTGCCCTCCATCTCAACCTCGCCGGAAGTGGGTCGCTTTAGTCCGCTCAATAGATAGAGCAGCGAAGATTTCCCCGAACCCGACGGGCCCATGACGCCAATAAATCCCCGCGCGGGCAGGGCGAGACTGACGTCGGACAACGCGTAGGTGACGCGGTCGCCGTCGCCATACGCCAGGCTGACGCCGCAAGCCCGAATCAGCGGAGATTCACGCGGCTCGATCTCTGAATGTGTCATGCGCGTTTCTCGATAATGGAGACCGGGTCGAGTCTTCGCAGTCGCCGGCTTATGGGCAGGATCGCAAACATTCCAATGGTAAGGGGCAGCGGAATCGTGTAGCGGTAGGCGGAGAGATCGAACGGATTCACCAGCAGGCCGCGCGGAGTCATTATCGATGCCTTGATTCCCAGAAGCAGGGCGATGTTGAGAAGCGAACCAACAAACCAGCCGATGGCGCATAGCAGGGCGGTTTCTGCCAGTATCCGCGTGAGCAGACCCCTGCGCTGGTATCCGATTGCGGCGAGGGTCGCGAATTCTGGAATTCTCTGCATGAAGTAGATATTTGCCAGCATGCCGGTCAGAAACGCAATCGCAAAAATGATGATGGTGATGACTACGTTCATGATCAAGTAGAGGCTGGAAAGGGCGTCCTGCGTCTCGCGGACAAGACTCGCATAGGTCCACAGGCGGCTATGGGATTTGTCCAGCCTCTTGTCGAGCTGAGCATCCAGAACACGCTGGTCCCGTTCGTTTTCCGCGAGAATCACGATGCCCTGCGTTGAGAGGGGAAAGTTGGCCTGAATGAACGATTCGGAGCTGAGGGCAAGCCAGACCGGACCCTCGAACGTTCCTACCAGCCGCATTGGGATGAGCGAGTAGCTGTCCTCCGAATCGGGCTTCAGAACCACGTCGCCAAGCTTCAGCTTGCGGTTGCGCGCAATATCCGCGTGCAGCGCGACCTCCGGCGCTCCTTCGGCGGGCATCCGGCCAGTCGCCAGCCGAAGTCCGCACTGTTGCAGCACGGTCTCGCGTCCCTGTTTCGACATCCCGAATACGACGAACGGCATCTTTCCAAAGATAGTCTTGACGACCGTCAGCGCGGGGCGGGCCGTGAAAGTCTTGCGAACGAGCGGCTGGCTCCGAATCGTGCCGGCAATATTGTCATTGACGGTAAACGCATTCCTCGGAGTGACCACGGTGAAGTGACGTTGGTATCCGTACATCGTAAGCACGGTTAGGTCGATGCTGTTGACCACGGTCACCACGCTTGCCACGAGCGCAACCGCCACGACGATTACGAACGCTACGGGCAGCGTTCGTCCAGGGTTGCGGCGAAAATAGAGAATCGAGGAGAGCGGGTGAACCAGGCGTCGTGACGTGGCTGCTTCAGGTGATCGCATTCGACGGCCGGCTGTGTCCATGGATTTGATAACTCAATTATGGCATTTGGGTGGCAGATACTGTGTCCAACATTTCATACTGCCTCCACTTGACCATCGTTCCCGTCATGCACCGCGTTCTCGATAGGCTCGACGCCATCCGGCCGCAGCTCAAAAATAAAGCTCCCCAGCCGCGGAGGGCCGGGGAGTTATCCTCAGTCTCTAAAAGTAGTCGTCCGAGCGGAACCCGTCGTAAAGTCCGCTATTGCGGCAGCATGCCTTAATAGCGGCGTCCGGAACCGCACGGACAGAGATCATGTCTGCCCAGCTTCTCGTGCAACTCCTTCTCGCCGCGCATTACACGGATGCCTCGCTCGACGCTGGTCTCGGATGGATATCCGCGTCTTCGCTTGCTCATTGTCTCAAAAGCAGTGTGTCTCCATGCCTTCCGCGTCCTCGCTATATCGATCGTTTTTATAGTCCATGGCCGTAGCCCTCCTCTCGCTGTATGCCGCGATTATACGAAGCTTTGTAGAATGGAGAAGAGCTGTTGCTAAGGAACGGAGCGAATTCTCGCGGTTCGGCCATAAAAGATTACTCTGCCGTGACGCTATTTGTGAGCGTGCTAAGACCTCATGAGTGTCGCCCAGGGGCATGACGCGTTGCCGCGTGATTCGGTTGAGGCGCACGGTGGCTGACGGTCAAATCTTAATTATCAGGCGGCTGCTCCCCCAAAAGATGCCGCGCCGAATACATCTGTCCCACATGATAGCTGACGTGAAATACCGCATACTTCAAAAACTCGCCATAATTGTAGTTCGGCGGCCACCCGGGCGCCGAACTCTCCAAATCGGGATTCAGCGCCTTGAAATGCGCCACCGCCTCCTCATGCACTCGCAACATCTCCCGGCAAACTTGTACAGCCGTCATCGCCAGGTGCTGCTCAGAAGACGGAGTCGCGATTGTTGTCGGGTAATACCCGAACCGCTGGTCGATCAATGGGCTGCTCACCCGGCACTTCGCCAGATCAGGCTGCAGCACTCCGTGCTTGCCCCCGCCCGCCAGCTTCACTGCCTCCCAAAAGGAGACGTGCCCTGCCAGCTCACCCACGGATAGAAGCCCCTCGGCTGGCCGCTTCCAAACGTTCTCGTCCGCCAGACCCTTAAATGCCTCCGTCACCTCGAAATACGCCAGCTCCAAAACACTCAGATAAGCCTCAACCATCTCGCTCCTCCCCTGATCACAACGTCGTAGGACATCCTGTAGGACATCCTGGGCGGACCTGCCCGCGACAAACGCGGATTTTCGGCAGGACGTCTACTCCGCTGTTACGCTGTTCGTGAGAGTGCCAAGTCCTTCGATAGTCACGCTCATCTCGTCGCCGGACTTGAGCCAGATGGGAGGGTTGCGGAATGCGCCCACCCCGCCCGGTGTCCCGGTGGCAACGATGTCTCCCGGCTCGAGCGTCATGGTCTTGGAAAGGTGGTTGACCAGGTAGTAGACGCCGAAGATCAAGTTGGACGTGTTGGACTTCTGCATCACCTCGCCGTTGAGCGTGAGCTGAATATTCAGATTATGCGGGTCCGAAATCTCGTCTGCTGTCACCAGATAGGGTCCGCACGGCGCGAACGTATCGGGGGACTTGCCGCGAATCCACTGCTTCTCAGCGGGATGCAGCTGGATGTCGCGCGCCGAAACGTCGTTGAAGCACATATATCCGGCAATATAGCTCTTCGCTTCCTCCTCGGAAACGTGCTTGGCCCGCTTTCCGATGACAAAGGCCAGCTCAGCTTCGTAATCGACATTCTCAGCCACTTTGGGCAGCACGACCGGCGCTTCGTGGTGATTCAGCGCGGATGCGAACTTGCAGAAGATGATGGCCCGTTCGGGCAGGGGTTGATTCTGCTCCTCGCAGTGGTCGCGATAGTTCTGGCCGATGCAGATAATCTTTTGCGGATCGCCGACCGGACATAGCAGAGGAGTGGAGGCAACCGGATGCGTGATTCGGCGGCCGGCAAGAAGGTGGTCTGGATAGGCAGCTGCAAAGGCAATGGCCTCGCGGGCAACCTGGAGCAGGCTCTCGCCTCCCGCCAGGAACTCCCGCATTCCGCGCGGTATCCGCGATTCGGACTCGCCGGCCGCCGCGTCATGTGACATTCCCGCGCCGATCATTGCGGCGGTCAGCGCGCCTCTCAGATCGATAATCTGGCCGTTCACGACCGCGCCCAGATACGTCTCGTCACCCGTCTGAAACCGTACCAGCTTCATTCAAAGACTCCTGACTGAATTTCCGCCCCGCGACTGCACGGCGGGTAGTTTAAGCAATCGCACCCTTTATAACGGTCCCACTGCATGAATCACGTGATGAATCACGTGTCGATAAGAACGAGCTTCGGATCACCATCCATTCTGCGGAGCCGGGCGCTGAACCCGTGCTCGCGAATCGTTGCATAGTCATGGCCGGTCTCGCTTGCCCAGTAGGAGACGAAGACCAGCGGCTCCGATCCCGTATTTGCGACCCGATGCGCTGTTCGCGGCGGCACGTGGTGGACGGAACCGGCTCGCATCGGCTCCGCACGCGTGACACGGCCCTCGCTCATCAGAACCAGCATCCCGTCGCCGGAGATTGTGACCTCCATCTCCGGACGGTCCTCGTTCAGGTGGAAATGGCCGCGCGTCATCAAGTATTCGTCGCCGACCGATCCCGGCTCCAGAAACGTCGTCGCGCAGCAGACCGCTCCCGGCGTGCCCTCGGGACGGGGTTCGTATGCCTGAACCCGATAGGCGATTCTAGACTGACCCAGCGCGCAGCGCGCCGCTTCGTCCGCGAAGAGACCCTTCAGGTCGTCAATGGTTCGGACTGTTTCAACAACCCCGTCGCCGGTGAGCTCGCCGGTCTTCGGGTCCAGATGAATGGACAATGAAGAACCTCTTCCGCCTGTTGGCGGGCTGTTGTAGGGCTCCCGGACATAAATGTCCGGGCTGTAAAACGAAAGCCACCTACGTGGCTTGAGAGTCCGCGACGGCGGACTTTGTCTCGCAGCCCGGACATTTATGGCCGGGAAATTCAATCTATTTTATCCGGCTTGCGCCGTCCGAGGCGCGGCAAACATAAAATGTGGGATCGATTCCGGTCGCAGCTTTATACTGTCTGCCAACCTCCGAGCGGAATCGCTCGACCGCGCCCTCGTTCACGAGAGAGACGGTGCAGCCCCCGAAGCCGGCCCCAGTCATGCGGGAACCGAAAACGCCGGGAATCGACCGCGCCGCCTTCACCATAACGTCCAACTCGCAGCAGCTCACCTCATAATCGTCGCGAAGTGAATCGTGCGAAGCGTTCATCAATTCTCCGAAACGCGCTACTTCGCCCGATTTCAGCGCGCTCACGCTCTCCAGCACGCGGTCATTCTCGGTAATGACGTGACGGGCGCGCCTGCGGACGATCTCCGGGAGCAGAGTGGCATGAGCCTTGAACATTTCGACGGTCACATCCCGGAGCGCTTTGATGTTCGGCAAAACCGGCTTGAGTAGCTTGACCGCTTGCTCGCATTCCGATCGGCGCGTATTGTAGGCTGAATCGTCGCCGGCAAGTTCATGACGCACATTCGTATTGCTGATGAGGATTGCCGTGCCATGTTCCGGCAGCGGGACCGCTTCATACTCCAGCATCCGCGTGTCGATAAACAGGGCGTGCGCCCGGCGGCCCAGCGCGGAAATAAACTGGTCCATGATTCCGCACTTGACGCCGATGAACGCGGGGTCCCACTCCGCCTCTTGGCCGAGGAGCGCGCGCGTAATCGGCTCCAGCGTGAATCCGGAGGCCGCTTCGAACGCGAGCGAGGAGGACATCTCAATGGCGGCGGAGGAGGAGAGGCCGCTGCCTATCGGCACGGTTCCATGGACGACGACGTTCATGCCGGAGAGCTTATGTCCTGCCCGCATTAGCGCTGCGGCGACGCTCCGCAAATAGTTGCTCCACGCGGCATCCGTCGATTTTGTGGGCACATCGAGGCTGAAAGTCGTGGAATGCGCTCCCACGCCGTCATTGAGCACGTACGCCCGGACCTGCCTATCGGCGCGACTGCTCCCGGCGATCCGCATCTCGAAATCGAGCGCGGCGGGAAATACGAATCCCTCGTTGTAGTCCGTGTGCTCACCGATCAGATTCACGCGTCCGGGGGCGCGCACGACGAACTGGGGCGCGGAGCCATAGAGATCGCTAAATTTTGCTTCCAGATCGGGCATGAGAAGGAGTTCCGGAAGCTATTCAACCCATTCGTTAACCACGTCGCCTTCGGCAGGTGTGACCGAAATGCCGCACCCTTCGAGGAACTTTACGCCCCTATCCAGCGAATCACGCTCGCCGGTAAGCTCCAGCACGATAAAACCGCCCGTATGAACATCGATGCTAGCCCTGCGGATGTTCGGTATTAGGTCGTAGTCCAGTACGAGGTGGTACAGTACGGGCTCTTTCACGCGCTCCAGCGGATAGTTTAGCTGGACGCGGATTGTCTGCTTATCATTTGCCATGCAGCCCTCCCATTTAAAACCTGGATCGTGCGATAGTTGCGAAATTGGTGCTTGCTTCTCAATAGTTTACCCCCAGTTTACTCCCAGTTTACTCACCCAATGCGTTTCGTGGGTCCATTCATACCTCCATTTAAAGGTTGGGCCGGGATCGCCTGTAGTCGGGCTGAGTAAAGGACAAGAGGCAGAGAAGAGCGAATCGGTAATTCTTGGTAATCAATGAAATCTCGGCCCTTGATTTAGACTTCAAATTCCTGCTAAAATAACACTCGTGAAGAAAAGTACAGACTCCGAATTCCCATTTATATATTCAAACCAATAGGCTCAAACCAAAGAAGGAGCGCCGATACCGATGGCTACTGGAAAAATCGTACAGGTGCAAGGACCCGTTGTAGACCTGGCCTTTGCGCCCGGCGAGCTGCCTGCCATTCTCAACTCCGTCATTATTAAGGATACCGTGCGCGGCGTCAATATCGTCGTGGAGGTCGCGCAGCACCTGGGCAACGACGTGGTTCGCTGCATTGCCATGTCGTCTACGGATGGCCTCGTGCGCGGCACTCTTGCCGACGATACCGGCGGACCCATTACCGTGCCTGTTGGCAAGGAGACTCTGGGGCGCGTCTTCAACCTTCTTGGAGAGCCCATCGATGAGTTGGGTCCCGTGGTCACGGCCGAGCGATGGCCCATCCACCGCCCCGCCCCGAGCTTCGAGGATCAGTCGACGAACGAAGAGGTGCTGGAGACAGGACTGAAGGTCATCGACCTTCTTACCCCCTACCTCAAAGGCGGCAAGATCGGCCTCTTTGGTGGCGCGGGAGTTGGCAAGACGGTTCTCATCCAGGAGCTCATCACCAACATCGCGACTGAGCACGGAGGCTTCTCCGTGTTTGCGGGCGTTGGCGAGCGGACCCGCGAGGGCAACGACCTCTGGCTGGAAATGACCGAATCGGGGGTTATCTCCAAGACCGCCATGATGTTCGGACAGATGAACGAGCCGCCGGGCGCGCGGCTGCGTGTTGCTCTCTCCGGTCTCACCATGGCCGAATACTTCCGGGATCAGGAGGGGCAGGACGTGCTCCTCTTCGTCGATAACATCTTCCGATTTACCCAGGCAGGCGCCGAGGTGTCCGCGCTTCTTGGACGCATTCCTAGCGCGGTCGGCTACCAGCCCACGCTAAGCACGGAAATGGGCGCCCTGCAAGAGCGCATTACGTCCACCACGAAAGGCTCGGTTACATCCGTCCAGGCCGTGTATGTTCCCGCCGACGACCTGACGGACCCGGCCCCCGCGACCGCCTTTACGCACCTGGACGCGACTACTGTTCTCGACCGAAACCTGGCCGCGAAAGGTATATATCCGGCAGTAGACCCGCTCGGCTCGACCTCCAGAATCCTTCAGCCCGGAGTCGTTGGCGAGGAGCACTACCAGGTTGCCCGCGCTGTCCAGGCAACCCTCCAGCGCTACAGAGAGCTCCAGGACATTATCGCGATCCTTGGAATCGACGAACTTTCCGACGAGGACCGGGTGGTGGTTTCTCGCGCCCGTCGAATCGAACGGTTCCTGTCTCAGCCCTTCCGTGTCGGCGAGCAGTTTACAGGAATTCCCGGCAAGTACGTGCCGCTCAAGGAGACCATCCGCTCGTTCAAGGAGGTCGTGGACGGCAAGCACGACGACCTGCCCGAGCAGGCATTTTACATGGTCGGTAATATCGAAGAAGCGGTCGAAAAGGCGAAGACCCTGGCCGCAGCGTAAGTACAGTGGTCGGTGATCAGTGGTCAGTTATCACCCGGTTAACCTGACCACTGATCACTGACCACTGACCACTGACCACCGAGGTTCCCATGGCATCTTTCCTTTTAGAACTCGTTACGCCGGAACGCGTGCTTTTGCGGGAGCAGGTGCGCTCGGTGCGCGCCCCCGGCATCGAGGGTTCGTTTGGAGTGCTCGCCAACCATGCTCCGCTAATGACCGCGCTTGCGGTGGGCCTCATCAAAGTGGAGTACGACAACGGCGACCTGGAGTACATCGCGACGAGCGGGGGCTTCATGGAGGTGAATCGCGAGAAGACCACGATTCTTGCGGACACGGCGGAGCGCGCCAGCGATATCGACATCTCCCGCGCGGAAGAGGCGATCTCCCGCGCGAAGCAGCATCTGGCGGGCAGCTCGGCGGTCGATTATGGCGAGGCTTCGGCTATTCTTGAGCGCGCCACCAATCGCTTGCGCGTGGCACAAATCGAACGGCAGTAGCAGGCGCTTTCCAAAGATCTGCCAATCAATCTGTTAGGGCCACAACGCCAGTGCGTTGCGGCCCGTAACATTGTAGTTCAAATGCAGCGACCCGGAGCACGCTTGCTCCGGGCCACTGCATTTAATAATGGGTTTTCTATGGCTTATCGAAGCCCGGGCGGTCCGCGGGATTCGGCTGGCCGGGTTGACCGGGCCGCTGCTCGTTCGGACGCGTATCGACCGGCTTCTTATTGTTCGTCGGCGGAGTCTGCGGCTTGAGCGTAGGCTGGTCTTTCTCCAGATTCGGGAAGGCCTTCCGAATCGTTTCCGACTGCTTGTCCACGAGCGCCCTGTTCGTCGCGTCGCTGTCGACAACGTGCGGAATCAGGAACACCATCAACTCGGTTTTGCTCGACGTTGTGCTCGTCGACCTGAAGAGATGACCGATAAGAGGAATATCGCCCAGGAGCGGAATCTTGTTGACGTTCACCGTCTTGTTGTCGCGCATCAACCCGCCCAGGACCACAATCTCACCATCGCGCACGCTTACCGAGGTATCCGTATCGCGAGTAGATGTGCGCGGGGCCACAATCGTCTGCGGGCGACCGTTGGCATCCAGGCTGGCCGTGAGCGTGTCGAAGCCAAGCAGCTCGCTGGCTTCGGCGAACACGTCAATCGTCACGAGGCCGTCCCGCGCGATGCGAGGCGTAACCTGAAGGTTTATGCCCACGTTTAGAAACTCTGTGTTGATTGACGTACCGACCGAGAACGGGCTCTGGCTCGAGCCCGTAACGTAGGGCACGCGGGTTGAGATGTCGATAAGGCCCGGCTGGTTGTTGGATGTGAACACCTTTGGCGTAGAGAGAATGCGGACCCTGTTGTCGCTTGAAAGAGCCTGAACCAGCGCACGATACCGGCCGCTGAGCGCCTGTATCCCATATTGGAATCCAGGATTGATAGCTCCGTTGATATTACTCAGCGTTGATCCCGACGTACCGAGCGGGAAGTTGGAGTTCCCGTTCTGAATGCCTGGCGAGCCGAATATCTTGCCGACTCCCTGCGCGTCGAACTGAACGCCCAGCTTGTTCGTTGCATCCAGGCTGGCTTCGGCGATAATGACTTCGATCATCACCTGCCGCGGCATTACGTCGAGCGAATCGATGATCTGCTTCAGGATTGGCAGATTGTCCGGCGTTGTAGTGATGATCAGGCTGTTCGTGGCCGGATCCGCGACGACGCCCACGTTCTGGCGAAGCTGGCTCAGGTTTACGTACTGGCCGTTGGAGCCGCGCCCATACTGCGGTGTCTGCATCTGCTGATTCCGTCCGCCGAATCCGCCAAACCCTCCAAAGAACTGCGCCGCGCGGCTCATGCCGGCGGATTGGTCGGGTATGAACTGGCCGTCCGGGGTCATGGTTCCGGGCAGGCCGTCCTGGCCGTCGATGGAGGCGGAGGGACTCATCTGCATGGAGCGTCCCGAACGCCCGGTCGTGCTGCTGGTTCCCTGTCGCCGATTGATTGGCTGGCGATTGGTGCCGCTGCTGCTCCGGTTGTTGCCGAACCCGCCGCCGAATCCGCCGAATCCGCCAAATCCCCCGAAGTTGTTGTTGGTCTGGCCGGTTCCAAACGATTGGCCGAGAATATATGCGATGTCCTGGGCCTGCGCGTTCTTGAGCGGAATTACGAAGGTCGTAGATTCGACAGCGACCGGTACGTCCAGCTCGCGTATCAGCTCATCGATCTTCTCCATACGCACTTTCGTTGCGGTGACGATCAGCGAATTCGTGCGCGCGTTGGCGACGACCTTTGCGAATGGATCGGTGCTCGCCACGCTGCCTGGCTGCTGTCCGCCACCGCCGCCACCGCCGCCAAACCCGCCAAACCCGCCAAATCCCCCTCCTCCGCCGAACACACGCTGATTGAAGGACGCGCCCCGATTGCCGCTGGTGCTCGGCGTCGTAGAGCTGCTTAGAATAGAGTTGACCGTATCCGCTATGTCGAGCGCGTCGGCATACTGCATCTTGACGATCTTCGTGTCGAGGGCGGTAGCAGTGGGATCGTCCAGCCGTTGAATCAGGTCGGCGACCTTCCTCATGTTGTCTTCAGAAGCGACGACGATGACCGAGTTCGTGCGGCTATCGGAGGTCGCGATTACCGCGCCGCGCGTCTGCGCGCCGCCCCCGCCGGGCTGACCCGGTTGTCCGGGTTGCCCCGGCTGCGGCTGCGGCTGTCCTGGCTGTCCCGGCTGGATAGCGCCCCCCTGACCGCGTCCATACACCTTGCCGAACAGGCTGTTTATTACGGCGGTCACGTCGGTCGCATCGGAGTGCTGAAGAGCGAATATCTGAATCTGGGTATTGCTCGCCGCGCGGTCCAGCATCTTCACCAGATCGCTGATACGCTGTACATTGCTGGCCGTATCGGTAATGATAAGGGCGTTGGTGCCTGTGCTCGCAACCAGGCTGGCCCCTTTGTTGACCAGCTCTTTCAACTCCCGCGAGAGCGCTCCCGCATCCACGTTATCGATTGGAATGACCTGCGTTATGACCTGATTGCGAAGGTTTTTGAGCTGCTCTGAGGTCAAAGTACCGCCTTGCGCGCCAGGAATCAGAACTCCGTGCTCATCTACCGCGGGCGGCCCGTTGAGCAGGCTCGTGCTCTGAACCGCGCGGTCCAGCGGAACGATTCGCAATATGGTTGTATCGGTGCGCTTGTCGAGCTGAGCGGAGAACCCCCGGATTTCAAGAGTGGATTGGAGCACTTGAAATGCCTGATCGATAGTCAGCTGCTTCGGGCTGATGATCGTCACCGGGCCGGTGAGGCCCGGATCGGGGATTATCTGCCAATTCGTCGCCATCGCGAAGAATTTCAGGACGTTCTGAATATCCGAGCCACGGAAATCCATGGTGATCGTGCCGCCGCCCGCAAGATTCGAGAACGGGCTGCGACCGCCGCGTCCTCCAAAATCCGTAGGACCCTGGCCGGCGCGCCCTGGTCCCGGCGGAGGAGCGCCCGGTCCGCCAACCGCGAGGGGTTTGCCGTCCGGCCCCAGAAGCGGCTTGCCATCGGGGCCGACAAGCATCGGTTTGCCGTCCGGTCCCGTCTGAACCTTAACTCCGGCCGGGATGCCTGGAGCCGAAGCCGGATTCGCCTGGAGGCTGCCGCCCGGAATCACTCGCAGCTCCGTGGCTTTCGGGTCGGCTGCGCGAGCGGCGGCGGGGCGATTCTTCTGGCCCGCGTCGGTCTTCTTGTCTCTTTGCGGAGGCGCCGGAGCATCTGGCGCTTGCCCAACGGCAAGTGTCGGAACGAGCGTAGCGGCCCCGACCACTGCCGCAAGCAGCAAGAGGTCCAATCGTCTAACCGTTCCAAGTCTATTGAAGGTCATGGGTTGCGCCATCCTCTGTTGGTGAATGGTTGTATTAGGGAGGGGAGGGCGCGCTGCATTTGGTGCGCCCCCTTTAACATGAACAACAGGATGCTAGCCGCCAAATCCACCACCTCCGCCGCCGCCACGGTTGCGACGACCGCCGCCTCCGCCCCCGCCGTTAAATGCGCGGTTCTGCATTCGATCCTGCATCTTTTGGCGTTGTTCGGGCGTCATGCTGTTAATCCGGTCCTGCATTCGCTTTTGCGCATCCGGCGGCATGTTTGCCATCCAGGGCGGCATTCCGCCCGGCATAGTTCCAGGGGCTCCGGGAGCGCCGGGCACTGCGCCGGGCGCGCCGGCCTGCTGCGGCGCAGCGGTAAGATAGGGGGCGCTCTTGTCCAGCGGCGTTAGCTTGAAATCGTCGGATTTGGCAAGGGTCTCTTTCTTGCCTGCGACGTCGATAGTGACTGTGCGCTCTCCAATGTCGGTGATCTTGCCGCCCATGAAGCCGTCGCCCTGCTTGAGGTATTGTCCCTCTTTCGTTTTCACGTTTTCAACCAGAGCAATCATTTCTCCGCCCGCATTGACGGTGCCGGTGTAGGCGAAATCCGCGAACGGGTTGACCGCGGCAGGTGTGGAGGGAGTCAAGTCGATCTTCTCCGGCTTGGCGACCTTCACTGGCTCCGTCTTTGGCTTGATACTGGCCTCCTGAAGCGGGCCGTTGAAGAGATCGCTGCGAACCCCCCCCGTATAGTACGATAGGGGTTTTCGCTCAGCTGCAGGGATTACGGTAACCATCGAATCTGTAACCGCTTTGGGCTTGCTGGATGCGGCCACGATGTTCACGCGGCCCTTGTCTGTCTGCGCCAGCACGATCGCCCCAAGCGCGACCGCTCCGAGGCCGACGACCGCAGGTACTACGGGCAGTCTCTTTTTTCGTTTCATCGTTTATTCCCTCCGTCCAGATCAATTCCTGTGTTGGGCCTGTTGGCAAGACGCTAGCTGCCTTCTGCGGCAGCCGCTTCCGATTGAGTGTAGAGCGCTATCTGGGCATCCACGTCCACGGTTCTCGTTTTCGGGTCGGATGCCGTCAGGTTGAACTTTTCCATCACCAGCCTGCCGGCTGGGTCGTCCACCCTGTAAAAGAACGGTACCGTCTTTGCAAAGTCTGTTGTAAACCGAACGCTCAGCGTCTCCTTGGTTACGTTCCCCAGCCGTTTCGACCGAAGCGGCTTGATTTCGCGCAGGTGGATGCCTGAATCCTTCGCGAAGCCCTGGAGCGTCCGAATGACCTTTGGAATGAGCTGCTCTGGTGATTCCTTATAGAGAGACTGATCGATAAGCGGCTTCAGCCGGTCGTTGTCAGTCTCCAATTGCGTCTTCTCTTTCAACTTACTGTCATATTGTAGACGGGCTTCCTTAGCTGAAAGTAACTTCTTTCCGCCTCCGCTCCCTGGGAAAAGCATCAGGGGAACGGCAACTGCTACCACTATTAGACACAAAATAATCATGCGGCGTTCGCTCGCGGTTCGCTGCGCCCAGAAGCTGCTCATTGCCCTACTCCTCCCGATGCTGTGTTTCCGACCTGCGCTACGGTTGTACCCGTGCGCTGGCTGCTCTTGTCTACAACGGGTACGGGCAGCTTGCACGTGACAAGAAAGCTCATATTCTGCCCGGCTTTGGGCTTTTTGTCCACGGTCGCTGCGGCGGCGGCTCCGGTTGTAATTTCAGCCTGTGCATCTCCGAGGTAGTTGAGCCGTACCTGCGTAAAGGGGCCGGCCCCCTGAAGCCCCACCACGAGGTCCGTAGCCGCAGACTCAGTCTTCGCATTCCCATGGATTGCCAGCGTTCCGATGCGGTCGAACGTCAGCTGAGTCAAATAGATGCCGCTGCCCTTGGGCACGGCGTCGCTGACCGCCTTTACCAGATCGACCGCCGCAATGTTGCGCCCGAGGCCTGCGGCGACGGTCTGGTAAGATTTGAGAAGCTTGTCGTGCTTCGTCCTAACGTTGTTGAGGGCGGCTGTCGCCGCCGCGAGCTTTCGGTTCTCCCTGGCCGCTAGAGTCCGCTCCACCGCCTGCGCCGCCAACAGCTGAGATAGGTAGAAGAGGCCCAGCGCGATAAGGGCGACGACCACAGCGACTCCCGCCAGAGCGTTCGTCTTTCGCCGGGCAGCCGCCTTTCGCTCCACACGAGATGAAGGTATGAGGGAGATCCGGCTTACGCCGTCTCCACCCTCTTCCAGCGCAAGACCCGCGGCGGTTGCGTACATGAGCGCGTCGGGGTCTGAAGCAGGAAGCAGTTGTCCGTTCATGCGGCCGACTGGTATTTCCAGCAGGCCCGCGAGCGTCTCCTCCATCGCCGCCAGCGTGGCGGGCGCCCCGGCAATAAGGACCTTGCTCAGCGGAAAGGCGCGATACTCATTCTGATAGGCGGTGAGAGAGCGCACGACTTCGGAAACGAGCCGCTGTGGGTCTGCCTCGCCTCCGGCCTCCAATCCCAGCGACGCAGCGCGGGTAAAGAGGGGACGCCCGGCGCTTACGACCGCCATGTCCATCTCGCCCGATTCTATGTCGAGCAACGCCAGCGGGAGCGTGCTTCCGCCCCCATGCTCCGCAAGCGCGAGCGCGGACACGCTGAGCCTCGATATTTCAATTCCAGCCTTATCGAAGGCGGAGAGAAACTCCTCGACCAGTGTGCGGCGCGCGGCCACAATCATCACGGAGGTCATGTCGTCCGTCTCGTCCGATACAATCTGGTGATCCAGGACAACTTCGTCGAGCGGGAACGGAATATATTGCTGCGCCTCAAACTGCACCATGCCGCGAATCTGCTCCGGCTCTGCGTGAGGCAGGCGCGCATACTTGAGCGTGACGAGGCGGCGCGGCAGCCCCGCTACGGCGCGTGTGGCAGTAACTCCCGCGGATGACATCGACGCGCGAATCGCCTGCACGAGCGCTTCGCGTCCGGCGGCCATATCCTCCCAATAGGTAGGATTAAGTGGAGCGGCGCCGCGCCTTGACAGCCGCGCGTCGCCACCATTGATCTCGACTTCTACGACACGTACCGCGTTGATCCCCACGTCTATCGCTAAGACGCGCGTGGACTGGCCCGTCCGCCCACGGTTTCCATGATTCTCTGGTATGTTACGGGTTGCCAAGCGTTCCTCCCGTGGCTGGTTGATTGGATCCGTTTCCGCCGTAGTAGTTTGGAGCCGGCGACCAGCTGCTCCAGCCAGGCATGCGGGCGACCTCGCGCCACTGGAGGATTTTTGGCGGCTGCGCCGCGGCCTGAGTGGATGAATCCGTCGCCGAGGCTCCTGTCCCTGTGCTCCCAACAGCGCCGGCCGTGCCGGTTTGAGTCGCGGCAGCCGGCGCGGGCAGCTCGATAAGCGACTGTGCGGCATAGACCCGCTGGGAGCCCTGCATGCGGACGCGGACTCGAACCGTGTAGACCGACGAGCGCGTGCAAACGCGGCCATAGAGAACGCGCAACTGCTGCGGCGTGAACATCGTACCTTGAAAGAGGTCGTTCAGGCTGCTGAATCCGCCGCTCCGCTGTTGGGTCTGGATAAGGGTCAGGATGGTCTGGTCCATGCCCGGAATGCCGGCCAGCGCTTCGGTGGACGCAGTGTTGACGTTGACGCGTCCATTTAGAAACGGGTCATCGGAAACAGTAAGGTTATCCGCTATCTTTTGAAGAACGGTGCGCGGCCACGCCGATACGAGGGGAGTGATGCCGCTCGGGTTCGTCTTACCCAGCAGGTCCGACAATGCGGTTACTTGCCGCTGCTCGTTTTGTGATTGTCCGCGAGGTGGCTGAGTAAACTGATTGACTATCTGCCGCGCCTGGCCGCTTGAAATCCCGGCATTCGTCAGCATTGTCGTCAAGGTAGTGGCGCTTGCGGTGCGGATATTGGTTCGCTTTGTGCCGTCCGCCGCGTAGTTGGCCTCTTTGGAATAGGTTGTCAGCAGCTCCGACAGCGGCGTGGCGCTTCCGCTGAGGTCGATTGCCGCGGCTTGCTGGCCTCCGCCTGTTCCGCCTCCGGTTCCACCCGCGCCCTGCTTCGACGTTCCAGCAGACGTTCCAGCAGACGTTCCGGCACGGCCTCCCGTACTCCCATTTGACGCGGCGCTTCCCGATCCGTTCGGCCCCGCGCCGATCTGTCCATTCACGCCATACAGGATTTCGGGCGTGAATCCGCGGACCAGAAGAAGCTCGTCAATCGTGTCGAACGGCGCGTTCTTGGCGTTGTAGGGTGTCGGCAGTGTCTGATAGTAGTCGGATTCGGCCCCGCTTCCGCCCTGCGGAACTGTAGTCGGAGTATCGTCGGCATCGCGCCAGTCTATCAGGGCCGGAGCGAGATTCGGATCGTTGAGAAAGGGCGGTAGCCTGTTCAGGGTGGCCGCGTCCACCGTGTTGATGTTGATTCGTGACGACGTGTCGATAATATCGAGCTTGTACCATCCGTCGCCGAGCATGGTCCAGCCGTTGGCATCCGTGTCCGGGGGCTGCGTCAGTTGAGGCGCGGTGAGTCCGCCGTTCGTCGCCTGCTGCAGCTCGGCCGCCGCGTAATTCACCGCGCCACGCGCGATCTGATACTGCTGCAATTCGGTCATCTGATTGGCGGATGCCCGGATTTCCCGCTTCGCGCTCGTGCTCATGGTTACCGCCACCGCCGTCAGAATGAGGACGACGAACAAAACCGGCACAAGCGCCTGCCCCGCATCCCGGCGGCGCGCTCCTCGAGTCAGCGTGCGGGCTATGCGGTGATTAGAAGCCATGCGACTGGTCATAATCGCGGTCCAATATCGCCCAGCGCGGGCAGTGAGCCGCTTTTCTTACCACCAACTCCTGGGATGCCTGTGCCTCCTCCTCCTCCCGGACTGGCCGTGCCTCCGCTGCCACCCGGCTTGCCTCCTCCTCCTCCTCCACCGGAGCCGCTGCCGCCCGTCCCACTGGCAGGCGGCGCGGGCGTTACCGTGAGAGGCGGATCAGGCGTCTGGCCTTTTGGCTGAGGAATGGGAGATGGAATCGACACGGAAGTAGAATAGTTTCTTGTGACCCCGTTGCCGGCGTCCATTACGAGATTAATCTGGACCACGCGCGGTAGGGTTGTATCCTGCTGCCCGCTCGATGAATCCTGCGTTGCGGTCTGAGTTGATCCCCCGGTTCCTGTTGCTGTTGTATCGGTCATAAAGCTCCAGGAATCGCGCAGGCCGCTGGAGGGGTCAGCGCTGCTAGGATCCAGAAAGAGAAATTGGATAGTGCGGACCTTGGTTGAAAGCGCTGTATTCGGAGAATCCGACTGCGGCTGGGCATCCGGGCTGGGAATTGCGTTCTCAGTCCGGTTCAGCGCGCCTATCTCGGGATTGAATGTATAGGTTATGATCGAGACGTCCGACTGGGGCATTGTGTTTGCATCATTCGTGCTGCCGGACCCGATTGGCTGCGAAAGAATGAGTCGGTGTACCAGGGAGGTAAAGCTCAGGCTCGTCGTGTTGCTGCCGTCGCTCATCCCGAGAAAGAAGGTGTTGGGATTTCCCGCGGACGCATATGCCGCCCGCAAGTCCCGGCTGATGATGTTCAGGACGGCGCGCACATCCTGCGCTTCGTCGGCCTTCTGCTGAGCAGCGTGCTGGCCGCGCAGGGCGGTTGTCAGAGCGAAGGCCGTCGCGGTCGTGATGAATCCGAACATAATGAGCGCGATCAGCATCTCAATAAGAGTATAGGCGCGCCGCCCGCGTCGTCTCATGCTATCCACCGGTCCCTGTTCCGCTGCCCGCCGCGCCGCCAGTACCCGTAGTTCCGCTTGAGGGTGGCGGCGTGCTCACGTTCGATTCGTAGGTGACAAACTGTACCGAGCGCTTCATGCTGCCGGCCTGCCAGCTAACCACCAGCGTGACGCGCATGAGGGTTGGGAAGTCGGTCGTGTCGACCGTCTCCTCCCAACTGAACTGCGGATATTGATCTCCAAATGCGCCTGTCTGCGTCCCGCCGGTGATTTGGTCCGGCTGCGCTTCAATCTCCGCGATGCGCTGCTGCGCGAGGGTTGCTGCGATGCTGCGTTCAGCGGCGAGGCCGGTATTACGGGTAGACAGCGAGATAGTATACAACGCCGCCGAAGCGCCTACGGCGAGCAGGATCGTCGCAACGATCATTTCAATAATCGTGAATCCACGCCGCCGTGACGGCCGCAAGAGACGCGGGAGTGTAACCGCCGGCCGGCAGCGTTGTATTTCGCCATTACAGCCGTACTTTCTTTTCACCAGTTATTCACCAGCTATTCACCGTGTCTACGAGCGTTGCTCGTCCAGAAACCGCGTTCACGTTGATGAGGGCCTGCCCGTTTCCAGTACCTGCGACCGCGTATTGCATGCCGCTGCTGGTGCCGTCGTCGCGAAACACCAGGTCCTGTCCGTTTACTCCGGGGCCGGCTGACATGCTGCCTGAATTGGAGCCGGACTGGAGCGGGATCACATTCATATCCTCGCCGAGACTGATGGCGCGCGGCTGAATCGCCTGCTGCGCAGCTTCCTGAGATTCCTGCAGCGCGGCCGGCTGGTCCGTATTGCCGCTTGAATCAGGCTGCTCGACCACCACAGTAAACATTTGGCTCTGATGGTCGAACCGCACGACCGAATTGGCGTTGGTCTGTATTGCGGTCTCTCTCGCCCACGACAGCAGTTCAAGTATATGCTGGACGTTCTGGTCGAAGCGCGCGCGGTCGCGGTAGCGCGAATAGGACGGTATGATGGCGCTCGATATTACCGCAATAATAATAACGAGCACTATCATCTCGATAAGGGTGAAACCTCTTCGAGTGGAGCTGGCTGTTCCGTGAATTCTGCATCGCCGCATGGTTGCGCCTTTGGTACCCGGGACTCGGGCCCCTCAACCCTCAATTCCCAACCCCGGGGAGTTAATTCCTCAACTCCAAGTTTCCGACCCCGGGCAGTCTATGCCGGCGTGGCCTGGCCCCTCTGTCTCCCCCAAGATTGTGCGTCGGGCGGTTGCGGCGCTGTTTTTCAACACACTCTTAGCAATGAGAGCCGGAGGCTTCATGTTGCACGGTCAGCCCTGCGGGTTAAAGTTCCCGATCAGATTATTCTTGCCGGGTTCTCCGGCAGACCAGACATCGAAGTCTGCCTGCCCATGCTCGCTCGGAAACTTATAGATGTAGGGCTGACCCCACGGATCCGGGGACAAGCTGGCGGTACCCTTCAAGTAGGGGCCATTCCACTTCGGTGAATTCGCTACGTTGGTAAGGAGCGCCTGAAGGCCCTCGTCCGACGATGGAAACGTGCCGGTATCCGCCTTATACATCTCCAGAGCCTGATCAAAAGCCGCGACGCTGGCCTTTGCCGCCCCGATTCGGGCATCGTCGGTCTTGCCGATTACTCTCGGAAGAACGACGGCGGCAAGAATTGCCAGGATGATGATCACCACGAGCAGCTCGATGAGTGTAAAGGCATGAAGCGCGCGGCGTCTGGCCGCGAATTCTGTCTTCATGTAATTCTCCCCTTCCTTCAGCATAGTTTTCTGAAATGGCTTATTGAGTTCCAGAATCTATTGAATCCTGGAGGTTGCGCAGGTATTTGAACCGGCGAAGTTCGCGCTGCGAAATGGCTCGCCGGCTATTTCACGACACTATTGGCGTTAAAGATTGGCAGGAGGATAGACAGGACGATGAATCCCACGAATCCACCCATCAATAGAACTACGAGCGGTTCGACCATACTCGTCATGCGCCGCATTGCGTTGTCCACCTCGAAGTCGAGCGTGTCTGCCGTTCGGACCAGCATTCCGGCCAGGCGGCCCGTCTCTTCGCCTACCGCCGACATATGCACTACGAGCGGGAGAAAGCCTCCGGCCTTCTGCATGGAGTGCGATAATGTTTCCCCCTGGCGCACCCCGTCCTTCGCATTCAGGATGCCCTCGGTAGCGACACTGTTTCCGACCGCGCCCGCGGAAATCTCGAGCGAATCGAGGATCGGCACTCCGCCGCCCAGCAGGGTTCCGAGCGTACGCACGAACCGCGCCGAGACGATTTTCTGTGTCAGCGGCCCAAAGATTGGCGCCTTCATCCGGTAGAGATCGAACGTCCGCCGGCCCTGTGTCGTTGCCAACCAGCTTCTTATCAGCAGGTAGAGCGCGCCGATTCCCAGTCCCATGGCCCACCAGTATCGCTGAATCGCATCCGACGTGCCGAGCAGCATCTGTGTTGTTATGGGCAGCCCGCCTGCCTTCGCAAGATCATTGAATACGCCGGCAAGGCGTGGAATCACGAATACGAGCAGGCCTGTAACTGCCGATATCGCAACAATTAGAAGCACCATGGGGTACGTTAGAGCGGCTACTATCTGGCTGCGCCGGACGGCTTCTTTTTCCAAAAAGTCCGCGAGTCTCATCAGCACTTCGGCAAGCTGCCCCGAAACCTCCCCCGCATGAATCATGTTGGCGTAGAGGACGGGGAACTCGCGCGGGTACTTTCGCAAAGCCTCGGACAGAGGGTTTCCGGCGCGAATATCGTGCTGGAGCGTCTCTACCATTCCCTTCAGCGCCGCGCTGTCCGTCTGCTCGACAAGCACCGAGAGCGCGCGGTCTATAGGCAGGCCCGCGTCGATAAGGTCGGACAGCTCGCGCGTAAAAAGCAGTATTTCGACGCGTTTCACCTTCTTACCCGTGGGCTGCGCCGTTCCCTCGCTCCCGACGCGAGAACCGCCGTCGATGTTTGGCCGCGTCAGGCCCCCGGAGATTGAGACGACCGCGCGGCCCGAGGCGCGTGTCCCGTCGGTACCCTTCACCTCAACGGGGAAGTATCCGAGGGAGCGGACTTTGCCTGCCGCCTCCCCCTCATCGCGCCCGGAGAGCGTGCCGGTTACCTGTTTTCCCGCGCGGTCAAGCGCTGTATAGCTGTAGTCTGCCATGATGCTTTAGATGCGTCTGCTAGCAATCCACCGGTTGGGCGCCTCGGGTTTTAATCCGTGGATTTGATTCACCACGGGTTAAAACCCCTGGCTGTCGATGCAAAGTCGGCCTTCGCCGACTCGGATATGTGAAATGGAATTATGAATCCGGATCCAGATCCAGGCAGCGTTCAAGGATAAGCTTTACGTCTCCGCTGGCGTGATGCTCCTTTTGGCCGCGAATATAATTGCGAATCATGTCTAAATCAGACTCAGATACGCTAAATGCCCCGTAAGTGCCTTGCCATTTGAAGAACTTGCCCATTGCCAGCTCGTGACTCGTAAAATGTGAGGATGCGCCCTTCAACTCCTTCGCTGCCTGTGCTACTGCTACACTGGGGTGCAGTCTGACCAACGCGTGAATATGGTCTTCTATGCCGCCCACAGTATCCAGATCACATCCTAACTCGGCACATTTGGCGGCCAGGCACGCATACAATCGATATTCCCAGGCGGGCACAATGAGCGGTAACCGGTCCCACGTCGCCCAAACGAAATGCACGTAAACCTTAACAAGGGAGCGTGGCATCAACGATTTCCTAACCGGCGAAGGCCGGTTTTGCATCGACAGCCACGGGTTTTAACCCGTGGTCCACCAACCCACCAACCCATCGGTTTCAATTCGTGGTCGCTTTCGTGGTCCACCAACCCATCGGTTTTAACCCGTGGTCCACAAACCATTCATTTCAACTGGCGGAATTCACTATTGCTCATAATCAACCCCTGACACCGTCGCGCCGCTACTCGAAACCCTCGCGCTGAACGACCCGGAGGACCTCTTTAATTGTAGTATCACCGGCCAGCACGCGCCGCCGGCCGTCCGCGAGCAGGGTTGTCATATTCTGCTGCTTCATGCCGTACTGCTTGATAACGCTTGCGGCTTCGCGCTTGACGACCATCTGGCGAATATTGTCGTCTACCGTCAGCATTTCGTAAACTCCGCTCCGGCCCCGGAAGCCGACACCACGGCACTCGGGACATCCGCTGCCGGTCGTGATGGGATGGTCAACGCGCATTTCCGGGGTGATGCCGATCTCCTGAAGCTCAATGGGCTTCGGCTCATAAGGCTGCTTGCATCGGGGGCAGTTTACGCGAACCAGGCGCTGCGCGACAATTCCGATGAGCGACGAGGCGACAAGATAGGGTTCCGCGCCCATGTCGAGCAGGCGGCTGACCGCGCCCGCAGCATCGTTCGTGTGGAGCGTTGAGAGTACGAGGTGGCCGGTAAGCGCCGCCTGCACAGCGATCTCGACCGTCTCCGCGTCACGGATTTCACCGATCATGATAATATCCGGGTCCTGCCGAACAATAGATCGAAGGCCGTTGGCAAAAGTGAGGTTGATCTGCGGGTGGACTTGAATCTGGTTGACGCCGTTCAACTGGTATTCGACCGGGTCTTCGACCGTAATAATCTTCTTCTCTTCCGAGTAGATCTCGTTCAGCGCGGCGTATAGCGTGGTCGTCTTACCGGAGCCGGTCGGCCCGGTCACGAGAATGATTCCGTACGGTTCCTGAATCAGGCGGCGGAACTTCTCGAACATGTCCGGATACATGCCGAGCTGCGGCAACCCGAGCATGGCGGTCTGCTTGTCCAGGATGCGCATGACTGCGCTCTCGCCGAAGAGGGTAGGGATGGTCGAGATACGAAGGTCTATCTGCCGACCGCTCTGCCGTATTCTCATGCGTCCGTCCTGCGGAAGGCGGCGCTCGGCAATGTTCATGTCGGACAAAATCTTGATGCGGGATATGATGGCCGCGTGGAACTTCTTGGGCGGCGAATTTACCTCGTGGAGCACGCCGTCAATTCGGTATCGCACGCGCAGCTCACGCTCGAAGGGCTCGATATGAATATCTGAGGCCCGATCCTGAATCGCCTGATTCAGAATCAGATTGACCATCTGGATGACCAGCTCTTCGCGGGCCATCTTCTGCAGGTCTGCGACGTCGAGGCTCTCCTCGTCCGCGGCGCTTTGCTCGTTCTCCTGCACATCCTCAAGCATGCGGTTCATATAGAACTGCTCGCCCGCGCGCCGGATGTCGGCCCCGCTCGCCAGAACCGGATCGATGTTAAAGCCTGTAAGAAGCTTCAGATCGTCGATGGATTGAATATCGAGCGGATCCGCCATCGCTACCGTGAGCGTGTGGTCCAGCTGGCGAAGAGGGAGAAGCTGATGACGCAGCGCGAATTCGCTGGGGACCAGCTTAAGCGCTTCCGGCTCCGGGGGATTGCTGTTCAGATCAGTTAATGGGCATCCGAGCTGACGGGAAAGAACGTCGAGCAGGGTCTGCTCCGACAGGTAGCGCATGGTCACGAGAACTTCGCCAATGCGCTTGGTGTGGTTTTGCCGTCGTTGTTCGGCTAGCGCCTGGTCGAGCTGCTCCTGCGTGATCGCTTCTTCCTGGACGAGCATGGTTCCAAGCAGAGTTCGCTTGAGCGTGAGCAATTCGATTCTCCCGGATCAATCAGAGGACGCTGGAAGTCGGTTCAGGCACGACAAAATGGTTGCAGCGCCTATTTATTTGGGTCAGGCAACAGTGGCCTATCGTGGAAAAAGGGGGCCCATCCGGATTCGGTGCAACTCCTACAGCGGTGCGTCCGCACGAAGGAACATGACTCATCCAGCTGACATCATAGTATTGTATCACGTACGAACCGCATTCATGATGCCATTCGTATAGACGCTCGCGCACGGTGAAAGTAACACCCATTTGGAACCTCGCATCCGGCTCCGCAAGATGTTTCGATCACGCGCGCAAGAGCTGGTTTCGCGGACTACTGTTCATACAGACGATTACGCTGCTGTTGGGGTTTCGGCAAGCTTTGAGGAACAGTCGGGAACAGCCCGGCATCCTTTAGCGTCCTTCAGGCTGTATGACCGCTCCGGCTCAGCAATCGTGACCACATCCTGAGCAGGTGCAACCAATTTCCGATTTGTACGTATCGAATATGTCAGGCCGCAAGCATACCCGAATGCCGTCACGAGAGTGACGCTGCGGGATTTTATACCTCGCGAAGGGAGGATTAAGTCCATGTTTAGCAGTGATGATGATAGAGGATCGATGGGGACTAACCTTGTCTGCTTCCTGTTGGGGGCCGCCGTGGGAGCCGCGGTCGCTATTCTTTATGCACCGGCGTCTGGCCAGGAGACCCGCGATCAGATTGCGGAAAAGGCCGGCGAGTTGAAAGATAAAGCGGTCGGAAAGGCCGACGAGCTGAAACATAGAGCTGTCGACCTGAAAGATCAGGTTGTCGACAAAGCCGGGCAGTGGAAAGAGGCTGCTGCATCCAAAATTCAGGGTATAAGCGGTAACGCTTCCGACACGATGCAGGCCGCGAAAGACGGCGCGAATCACATTGCCCAGACGACGAAGAGCGAAATGTCCAACATTGGCGATACGGCCCGCGGCTAATTCTGGCTGAGACAATATAAACGGGGACGGGGCGGCGCAATTTCGTCGTCCCGTCCTTGTCTCTGGCTATGAATAACCCATGCGTTAGCTGGATGGAAATGGGAAAGAGGAGAAAACAGGTTCCGGCGGCGAACAAAGTATTACGCGTTATAGAAAATGGCGCTATGTTGCGGCACATTGCGGCACATTGCGGCACAATCGGCGGCTGTTATGCGTATTGTTTGGTATACGGTAATGCGCGCCGCTACGCTTGCTCGCATTAAGGACAGTTGTCGCGTCCGTGAAATTGAGTGGTGGATTGAGTGGTGAAACTCTATGGTAAACACAATGTCGTTGCGTAATGACAGCATCAGAACTTCTACTCGCGGACGTCCGCGAGGGCCGAAGCCGCATCGCTCGATTCTCGATCCTCTTGTCGACACGCGGGAAGTCAATACGGACTATCTCGACTCGCTCATCACGGATTTGGGTGGGGCGGATGTCGATGCTGTCGGCGTGCCGGCGACAGCGGCCATTGGCGCGATAGACACGGAGAATGAATTCGGCACGGCTCGGCGCGAGGGAGCCAGCCGTGCACGCTCGGAAGAATCGTCCTATGCGGGACATGGCCCGGACCTGGCCGATGTTTGGACGATGAAGAGCGGCAAAACTCCTCTCCTAACGCCCGCCCAAGAGATTGTGCTGGCCAAGCGCGTGGAGCACGGTGACTCAAAGGCCAAAGAGGAACTGCTGAATGCGAACGTCCGCCTCGTCGCGTCCGTTGCGCGCCGCTATTTGGGCCGGGGCCTACCGCTGGAAGACCTAATGCAGGAGGGCATGATCGGCCTGATGCGCGCGATAGAAAAGTACAACTATCGCAAGGGGTACCGATTCAGCACCTACGCGACTCATTGGATTCGCCAGGCGGTATCACGCGCCCTCGCAAATCAGGGCCGCTCGATACGGCTGCCTGCGCATGTCGTCGATGCCATCAGCCGCGTGGCGCGCGTTCGCGATGAGCTGTTTCAGAAGCTGGGCCGGCTGCCAACCCGCGTGGAGGTTGCTGAAGCGGCGAATATGCCGGAAAAGAAGCTGGTTCATCTTCTCCGCAGCGCGGCGCATCCCGTGTCCCTGGAAGCCCCGATAGGCGAAAGCGGAGAATCGCGATTGGGAGATTTCATTCCGGCGGGCGCGGAGAGCTCTCCGGTGGATAGAATCTTCCAGACACTGGTCCACGAAGAGCTTGAGCGCGCGCTGAACGCGCACCTTACCCCGCGCGAAAAGGACGTTCTTTCTCTGCGCTACGGTCTTGGCGATGAAGACCCGCATACGCTCGAAGAGACGGGACGGTGCCTGCACATTACGCGCGAGCGAGCGCGGCAGATAGAGTCGAAAGCGCTCGAAAAGCTGCGGCATGTGCATGCAAATGCCGCATTACGCGAGGTTGTAAGCTGAACGCATAAGTCATAGCGAGGCCCGGGAGCGAGGCACTGAAGTGACCTCGCTGGAGGGCCTGCGGCCAGTCGTCCTGCCTGACGAAACAAGCTCGGATGGAATTCGCCAATATTGGAGTCCGCCGTCCGGAGGACGTTAGGCCGCAGGCCCCCCAGACACGCGTTTTACACGCGTGGTACGTTACGCGTTTTACATGCGTGTCTACCGGTTGTCGATGTTCTATTAATGGTTGAACATGAACTCCTTGGAGTTCATGAGCGCCCACATGAGATCCTCCGCCTTTTCGCGCCGGGCGCGTTCAGCCGAGTAGATTGCCCGGCCGGGAATCCAGGATTGGCCGTCGAAAAGGCGTCCGCCGTTATGACGTACTGAGTTTCGCGCGTAATCGAGCGCCTGCGTGCCTTGCTCTGTCTCGCCGGGGCTGGGCAGGCGCGATACGGACGCGAGATAGACGTCCTGCACGACCGCCGCGCTAGTTCGCTTTGACGCGACAAGCTGGGCAATGCGACCCGCCGGCGCCGCGAGACGCGTATTGATTCCAGCGTCATTCATCAAATGGAGAACCTGCCCGAGATTCGGGTCGTCGGTCCGCTCGCAAGCGCAGGTGATACTGCGCGCGGGCCGCCCGAACAGCTCCAGGAAGTAGGATGGCACGGCGGTGTCGGGAAGCTGCGCGGCCCGCACTCCCAACGGATACCCCGCGAACTTTTCCGCAACGCCGGTCGCTGATGCGATGGCGTCCATCAACTGTTCGGCGCTGAGCCGCTTGAACCCAAAGTGCGAGTAGTAGCGAGTGTCGCGCTCGTTCCCAGCCGTCGGCATGGGAGACCGCTGGTAGACCCGAGAGAGCATGATCGCCCGCATGGTGTGCTTCATGTTGAATCCATTATCCGCCAGGTCCAGGGCAAGCCTGTCAAAAAGCTCGGCATTGGAAGGCGGGTTCGTCAAGCGCAGATCGTCCACCGGTTCTACCAGGCCGCGCCCCATGAAATGCTTCCACAATCGGTTTGCCATGCTCTTCGCGAAGAAGGGATTGCGCGGCGACGTTAGCCATTCCGCGAGAACCACCCTGCGGTCGCCACGGTAGTCCGCCGCAACCGGATTGTCGTCCAGCGCGCATGGCTGCACCGTTTTTGCCGTCTTCGGATGCGTCACCTCGCCTGATTTGCCGATGGTTACAAGCTGCTCCTGAGAGCCGCTCCCCTTCTTCGAATGGACCCGCGCGAAGAACGCCGCCATTTCGTAATACTGATTCTGAGTCCACTTCTCGTAAGGGTGGTTGTGGCACCGCGCGCACTGGATTCGTACACCCAGGAACGTTTGAGAGGTAGCCTCGGCCAGCTCGTTCGCAGTAGAAGCGGTGCGGAAGAAGTTGGGCGGGCCCGAGTCGTAGGGGCTTCCCTGCGCCACGAGAATCTCTTTTGCAAACTGATCCCACGGCTTGTTCTCGGCAACGCTTCGCCGAATCCAGTCGTTGAACGTCACCATACCCCGGTCGGTCAGCAACTTGCGGGAGGACCGAAGCAGGTCTCCCCACTTTAGCGACCAGAAGTCGACATACTCGCCGCTTTCAAGCAGTGAGTCGATGATCTTCTCGCGTCGTTGCGGATCCCGGCTCGCCAAAAATGCCCGAATCTGCGCGGGGGAGGGGAGCAGGCCGGTGACATCCAGATAGACGCGGCGGATGAAATCGGCATCCGTGCAGAGTGGAGAGGGCGTGAGGCCGAGTGAATCGAGCTTCTGCTGAACGAGCCGGTCTATCATGTCCGCCGCGGCGCAATCGCGTGTTCGAGGGGCGCGATTGAGGACAGACGGCATGGAGGAGGTGATCGGAGCGGCGAAGGGCGAGATGACGCGAGCGGTCGCGACAATGCCCTGATACCGGATCAGGACCGCGCCCTCGCCCGACCCGGTGGCTTTCGCCTCTCCCTCCGGCGTGACGGCAGCCACCGTCTCGTCTCCGGCGGTAAACAGCGTCTGGCTGGTAACGTCGCGCCGCGAGCCGTCCGTATAGCGCGCAAACACAGCGAAACGCTGCGTCTGGCCCGATTGAAGCGTACGTACCGGTGGAACTATCTCCAGCTTAACGACGCGCGCCTCTTTCGAGGAGGGGCCGGGCATTCCGGCGGCGATCCAATCCCGGAGGATTCGGTATTCCGGAGAACCGACCCGAAATCTCTGGCCGCCCTTGTGCACCACCCCGAGCGTCGCTTTGCGGAGCAGGAGACTGTTTTCCGGCTGCGTTCGCGCTATGCGTCGCAGCGCGGCCCCACGCGCAATCGCCGTGTAATCGAGATCGGGATCGTACCCCTGGAGCGACAGCTTGAATCCGCCCTTGCCGCTGCCCGCGCCGTGGCACGCGCCCATGTTGCAGCCCGTACGCGTCAATACGGGAATCACATCATTGATAAATTGTGGTGGCGTCGCCAGCGCAATGCCTTGCACGACGACTGGGATGGCGACCGAATAAGAGCCCAGCCGCGCGATAAGCGTTGACTTACCGTCCCTGAGCGGTCGAACCGTTCCAATCTCATCGACTGTGGCGATCTTTGAATCGGCAATTGTAAGCTGCACCTGGCCGCTGGCGTCGCGGCTGCCTGAGGCGGATCGCGAATCGAAGAGCGGGCGCGCCTCGTCATAGAGGCCACGAAGGACGATGGTCCGGGGCAATGCCGCAATTAGCTGGAGCGAGGCAGGAGCGGCGGCCTTCGACGCCGAACCTCTTGCTGAAGGCTTCACCGAACGCGCGTCCTGCGCTAGGGCGGACCACGTGTGACACGCGATTCCCGCGACGCAGAGCGAGGCCATCCAGTAGCTGTTATTAACTGCTGTCCGATTGGCTGGGCGCATTCAAACAATCTTTCATGATCACAACGAAAAGACGGGTCTCGGTACTAACGCGTACTTAATTTGGCAAATACGCATGCATACAGGGCGTTAGATGTCCGCCGTATGCGATTGTTGCGTCGAATCTTGTGATTCTGCGATTTGCGATTCGCCGGCAGTTCGACATCCGCTCTTACATAATAATACAGCAAGTTCTCGCTTGCCGCTGAATACTCCTTCTCCAAAGCCGTCGCGCGAGCCTGCCGCCGAGTCCAAAAGCTCCAAATCCAATAATTCTTAAGGTAAAGCTATCCATGAAGATTGACCGGGTAACCAGCATCGCCTTGATGGGCGAGACGCCTCCAGGAGGCTGGGCGCACGAGATTGCGCCGGAGGACAACGTCCATACTCTCATCAAGGTGGAAACGGGTGACGGAGTCACCGGCTGGGGAAGCTGTTTCACGAGCAAGGCGCTGGTGGACGGGGCGCTGCAGCTTTTGCGGCCCATGCTCATCGGCGAATCGGCCATCGAGCCCGAGCGCGTTTCGGAAAAGCTCCATCAATACACATTCTGGCAAGGGCGCGGCGGGTCGGTGACCCATGCCATCAGCGGGATAGACATCGCACTCTGGGACATACTTGGGCAGGCAACCGGCCAGCCCGTAGCGCGGCTGCTGGGCGGGTACTACCGGACCAGGATCAAGCCGTATGGTTCCCTGCTCTTCGACGATCCTCCGAAGCTGAAGGAAAAACTCCTTGAAGCGACCTCGCGGGGTTTCAAGGCGCTCAAGCTGGGCTGGAACGGGTTCGGCAGAGTGAGCCGGCAGTACGACGAGCTTCTGGTGCGCACCGCGCGAGATACAGTTGGTCCGAATGTGGAGATTATGGTGGACGCCGGAGGCTCCGAGCAGTTCTGGCCGCACGGCTACAAGTGGGCGGTCGAAACGGCCCGCATGTTGAAGGACTACGACATTACCTGGTTCGAAGAGGCGCTTTCGCCCGACGACATTGAGGGATTCAAATTGCTGCGCGAACATGCGCCTCTGCCTATCGCGACCGGCGAGGTGCTTACGCGCCGCCAGAGCTTCAAGCCCTTCATCGAGCAGGGAGCGGCCGATATTATCCAGCCGGACACCACGAAATGCGGTGGGCTTTCCGAAGCGCGGCGAATTGCCTGGATGTGCTACGACAACAATGTGCTGATGGTCTCGCACGGCTGGAATACCGCGGTCGGCCTTGCAGCGGACCTCCATCTGGCCGCGGCCATGCCCGTGGCGCGGTGGGTAGAGTACATCACGCCGTCGCAGTACATAGAGGATATTGTTGCACAGCCATTTATTCTCGATGCCGACGGGCTGCTCGATATTCCTGCCGGCCCCGGATTGGGAATCACGTGGAACCTCGATGAGATCGACAGGTTATCGAGAATGGGAAATTAGCCAGTTCCAATCGAAGGAGAGACAATGAGCTCGCTTGACAAGTTTTTGTATGATGACCTCACATGGCCGGAGATTAACGAGGCGGTTACCGCCAAAAAGACCCTGCTGCTGCCTATTGGCAGCACGGAGCAGCACGGGCATCACCTGCCGTTGGACGTTGATAACTTCCTGGCGCGGAGCGTCTGCATCGAGACCGCCAGGCTTGCACCCCGCGAAATTCTAGTCATGCCGACTATTCCCTACGGGTACAACGAGCACGCCCTCGACTTTCCCGGCACCATCCACGTGCACTACGACCATTTCATCGAATACTGCCTGGACGTCTGCAAGAGCGCTATTCACGCCGGTTTCGACCGGCTCGTGATCGTGGACGGCCACGGCTCCAACGAGCACCTATGCGAGTTCATCGCTCGCCGCGCGACGCTTGAGACCGATGCCCTTGCCGCCTCCTGCTTGTGGGTGAACATGGCGGACGAGGCGTTCGCATCGGTTCGCGAATCGGGGCCGGGGGGCGCGGCCCATGCCTGCGAGCTGGAGACCTCCGCCTACCTCTATCTGAATGAATCGCGCGTGCAGATGGACAAAGCCCAGGACCATTACGGCGGCGCGTCCGGCAAGGAGGGGTCGAAATTCCTCTCCGTTGATCTCGGCCAGCCGCTCCCGCCCATGAGAATGGTTCAGTGGACCAGCTCGGCGACTCCCAACGGCGTGTCCGGAGCGCCGACGCTTGCGACCAAAGAGAAAGGGCGAATCGTCGTCGAAGGCGCGGCCCGTAATTTCCTGGCTTTCGTGCGCGAATTGAGGGCGCTGAAGAAAGGAGAGCGAGTAGACCATCGCGTGGTAAAGCACGCGCTCCCGGTCTATCCGAGCCCCGATTAAATGCGTTGTCCAGGCAGCGTGAATAAGTTGTACGCATGACAGCCACTTGAAATATTGTGGAAATAGCCCGCCGGGAAATCAGGCAAAAAATGAGTCCGATTCGCTTGACGCACGAGGTGGCCGGTGCTATACTATCGGCGGCATTTCGGGGGACCACGGTGTCTCCCATTGACTTAGCCAGAGAGGTCAATCCCATGAACCCCAACGTGGCCGAGTGGCACAACGTTGCTTCCCCCGATGTGGAGATCCCATCGGAAGATTTTATCCGCGCCGTCGCGAATCTGCTGGAGACGGATGCGGACGACATTTTGAGCGAGATGGGCTACAGCTTCACGGAAGCTCTGGCCGCTCGATCGGAAACCGTCCAAGTTTAACGTCTTGAGTTGTTTGTTCTTTGATAGATTTTGTGAAGACCGTTCCGAATCCGGGACGGTCTTCACTGTTAAGAATCGACCTCAGAATCGCTGTCACTTTTGCAGGATTCGAGCCTCTCAACGATTATGAATAGCGAGTGCGGGACGTCCCGTATGTTACAATGAGGATGGCCTTTCGCCGTTCGCCTAAGTTACGCGGATAGGGCGGATAGGCGGATAGAGTTGCAGAGAGGATTGAGGAATGTCCGAATTCGATCATAGTCCCCGCATCGAGGACCTGGCGCTTACGCGCCGCGAAGTCCTCTCGCGTTTGGGAAACGGCTTTGCTGCGTTGAGCCTGGCGGGACTCCTCAACTCCGAGGCCGCGGGGTCTGCCTACGCGGCCGCGCCCCCGGCCAGCTCACTGAATCCTCTGATTCCGAAGTCCCCTCATTTTCCGGGCACGGCAAAGCGAGTCATCTTCCTTTTCGCGAACGGCGGCCCGTCGCACGTGGACACTTTTGATCCCAAGCCGATGCTCACCCAGCATCACGGCCAGCCGCTGCCCTACAGCAATCTTCCGACCGAGCGGCGCACAGGAACCTGCTATAAATCTCCCTTCGAATTCAAGAAGTATGGACAGAGCGGAATCGAGGTGAGCGACATCTTCCCGAACGTCGCCTCGTGCATTGACGATATTTGCGTCATTCGCTCCATGCATGCCGACGTGCCGAATCACGAGCCTTCCTTGCTGTTGATGAACTGCGGCGAGGCGCGCCAGATTCGGCCCAGCCTCGGCAGCTGGGTAACGTACGGGCTGGGGTCCGACAACCAGAATCTTCCCGGATTCATTGCCATGTGTCCGCACGGCTACCCGATTCAGGAGACGCAGAACTGGCAGTCCGGCTTCCTGCCCGGCGTCTTTCAAGGCATGTATATTGACCCGGCCAAGACCGACCTCGACAAAATTATCGAGCACATCCGAAATAACTACACGCCTCTGCCCGAACAGCGCGCCCAGCTCGATCTGCTTCAAAAGTTGAATCAGGAGCATTTGGAGCGGCGCCAGCAGGACGCGCAGCTTGAATCCAGGATTCAATCGTTTGAGCTGGCCTACCGCATGCAGCTGGATGCGACAGATGCCTTCGACACCGAGAAGGAGCCTAAGCATATCCGCGACATGTACGGTCCCGGACTCTATGCGCGCCAGGTCCTGATCGCCCGCCGCCTGCTGGAAAAGGGCGTCCGATTCATACAGCTTTATCACGGGGCAGGACAACCGTGGGACAATCATGACGACATCGCTACGCTGCACAAAGGGTTGGCGCAGGAGTGCGACCAGCCAATAGCGGCGCTCCTGAAGGACCTGAAGCAGCGCGGAATGCTGGACGAGACCCTCGTTATCTGGGGCGGAGAGTTCGGTCGCACGCCCACGGTGGAGCTGCCGACGCCTGGAGCCAACGCGGGCAAGCAGAATGGCCGGGACCACAACCATCATGGATTTAGCCTGTGGATGGCAGGCGGGGGAGTCAAAGGCGGGCAGGTTATTGGAGCAACCGACGACTTCGGCTTCCGCGCGGAGCAGGATAAGGTCCACGTGCATGACCTCCATGCGACAATTCTCAAGCTGCTGGGATTCGATCACACCAAGCTGACCTATCGCTACGCGGGCCGCGACTTCCGCCTGACGGACGTATACGGCGAGGTAAAGCAGCAGATCATCGCGTAGCGGCTGTCGGCAAGTCGTAAACGCCGTGATGCTGCTACATGCATTCGGGCTGATGGTTGTATGAGCAAGTCGCGAAGGCGGCTTTCGTATTTCAGCCCGGCGATTCATCGCCGGGCAGCGCAACAGAGACGCAGGAATTCCTATTTGAGCGCCGCAATTACCCGCGTGAAATTCGTAGTGCAGATATGTGGCAGATATATTGCAGATATTGGATATTCGGATATGAGGAAAGATTATGGTCGCCGTTACTTTGCCGATTGAACTAATCGAGGACAGAGACACGAAGGCCGGCAATTACTTCGTGTCGAACTATCCGCCCTACTCCTTTTGGTCGCCCGATAACATCGGCGACGCATATGCCGCGCTGGAGAGACCGCCCGCGCCCGATACCCCGCTGGGCGTCTATCTTCATATACCGTTCTGCCGGAAACGCTGCCACTTCTGCTATTTCCGGGTCTATACAGACAAGAACGCCGCGGAGATCAAGGGTTACCTCGACTCCGCACTCGAAGAGCTTAAGCTCTACGCCGGCATGCCGTTTATCGGAGGGCGCAAGCCTCGTTTCGTCTATTTCGGCGGCGGGACGCCATCCTATCTCTCGACCACGCACCTCACCTATCTGACGGATGGCATGAAGGCGCTCCTGCCCTGGGATGAGGCGGAGGAGGTCACCTTCGAATGCGAGCCGGGCACTCTCACCGAGCATAAGCTGCGCGTGATCAAGGACATTGGCGTTACCCGCCTGAGCCTAGGCGTAGAGCATTTCGAGGACCGCATTCTGAAGCTGAACGGGCGAGCGCACGGAGCGAGCGAGATCGACCGGGCTTACAATTTTGCGCGCTCGATGGACTTCCCTCAGATCAATATTGACCTTATTGCCGGAATGATGGGGGATACGAACGAAGATTGGCAGTTTGCCATTGCCAGGACCATCGAGATGTCCCCGGACAGCGTGACTGTCTACCAGATGGAGATTCCCTACAACACCACCATCTTTGCCGAGATGAAATCGGGCGGCCAGGATGTCGCGCCCGTGGCGGGATGGTCTACAAAGCGGAACTGGGTCCGGTATGCGTTCGAGCAGTTGGAGGGCGCGGGCTACACGGTCACCAGCGCCTACACGGCCGTCAAGGATCCGGCGAAATCGAAGTTTGTCTATCGGGACCAGCTTTGGACCGGGGCCGACCTTTTGGGCCTCGGCGTCGCCTCCTTCTCGCATGTCGGTGGCACCCACTACCAGAATCAGCACAACTTCGAGCCGTACCTTGCAAGCCTTAATGACGGACGCCTGCCCATCTATCGCGCGCTGACGCCGGAGCCGGAGGAGCGCGTGATTCGCGAGATCATTCTCCAGTTCAAGCTCGGCAGGGTGCAAATCAGCTACTTCCAAAACAAGTTCGGCGTGGATATCCGCAGGGAGTTTGCCGAAGCGATATCCTCGCTGAAGTCGACAGGGTATCTGCGCGAAGAGGGTGATGAGCTGCGCATGAGTCGCGACGGCCTGCTCCAGGCAGACCGCCTTGTCCACGAGTTCTTCCTTCCGCTGCACCGAGATGCCCGCTACGCGTGAAGGCGGGAGGGAACGTGAGCGAATCCATTAACTTGCTATGCCCCCTGGACCGGTTCTACGCGCGAGCAGGGAGGCCGCTGCCCCATATCGACGAGGTTTCCGGGGATGAAATGCCGGAGCCGTATCGCCGACTTCTCGTTGGCGATCACGACATGACCCCTACTCTCCAGGCATTTTATGGCGAGGACATTCACCTGCGCGTACTGGAGAGGACCGCCGACGAGCAGGCGCTCGCCCGGCTTGTCGTGCTGGTAACCGATCAGAGCTCGCGGGCAATAGAGTTCGGCGCGATAGACATTAATCTGCATCCGTTTCCTCGCGAAGCATGGGAAGCGGTGCTCGGCTGCCGGATGCCTCTGGGCGGCATTCTGGCGCGCTACGAAATCGAGCACTACAGCCATCCCCGCGCCTTCTTCCGCATAGAGCCGGACGAGTTCATTCAGGAGGCGCTGTGCGCGAGTAGCGGAACGCCCCTCTATGGCCGCCGCAACGCCCTCACGACTGCGGACGGCGTGGTAATAGCGGACATCTTGGAGATTTTGCCACCGTAAGCTCAGGTGCGAGGGGCCGACAGCCATTGCTGGGGGGCATGCGGCCTCGTGTCAACCTTCGAGGACACCCGTCGTGGTCGCTTCGATGCATCAGCGTAACAGATACTTTATGGGGCGAAGGTGCGAACCATCGCATATGCTCCCCCTCCCGTCTCGGGAGGGGGCCGGGGGGTGGGTTGATTTCAACCATGCGAATCGTAACTCTCACGGCGGGCACGGGCAGCTTTCACTGCGGAACGTGTATGCGGGACAATGCGCTTACGATTGCTCTGCGAGCCGTCGGGCACGACGCAACGCTTGCGCCGCTCTACCTCCCAATGATTCTGGACGAGACCACGGCAGCGGGCGACACGCCGCTCTTCTATGGCGGGGTGAACGTCTATCTCCAGCAGAAGTCCGGCCTCTTCCGGCACACGCCCCGCTGGGTGGACAGCCTCTTTGATTCGCCCGGTCTATTGAGCGCCGCGGCGAAGCGGGCCGGCATGACGCGCGCGACCGAGCTGGGCGAGCTGACCCTCTCAATGATGATGGGGGAAAACGGCAAGCAGGTCAAGGAGCTGGAGCGGCTGGCGGATTGGATGGCGGAAGTGGGCAGGCCGGACGTAGTCTGCCTGTCGAACGCGCTTCTGCTCGGCATCGCGCCGAGAATCAAGAATCGTACCGGCGCGGCTTTGGTCTGCGTGCTTCAGGGCGAGGATGGATTCCTGGACGGACTGCCTGAGCCGTTCCGTGCCGAGGTTTGGTCAAGGCTGGGCGAGATTGGACGGAATAGCGTCGATGGGTTTGCAGCCGTGAGCCGCCATCATGGTGACCTCATGACGGAGCGCGCGCTGCTTCCAATGGATCGTGTCCATGTGATTCACAACGGAATCCTGCTGGATGGATATCCGACCGAGTCGCGCCGGGCTTTGCCGGATCCGCCGGTATTGGGTTACCTCGCGCGAAATAACCCCATAAAGGGACTCGGTACACTGGTAGATTCTTACATCGAACTGCGGAAGCGCGGCTCAATTCCGGGGCTTAAGCTGCGCGTGGCGGGCAGCCAGACGGGCGCGGACGCTGAATATGTGAACGGCCTGCGGGAGAAGCTGCGCGGCGAAGGCCTTGAGGGCGACGCCGAGTTCCTTCCGAACGTCAGCCGCGACGATAAGATAGCCTTTCTGAAGGGAATCTCGGCGCTTTCCGTGCCGGCTATGTATGGCGAATCGTTCGGCCTTTACGTCATCGAGGCAATGGCGGCGGGCGCTCCCGTGGTTCAGCCGCGCCACGCCGCATTCACGGAGATTGTAAAGGCGACCGGCGGCGGAATCCTCTACGATCCGCAACACGAGGGCGCGCTCGTGGAGGCGCTGGAAGGACTGTTGTCCCACCCTGCGCGCGCGCTGGAGCTTGGCGAGACCGGCAGGCAGGCCGTTCGAGAGCGTTTCAGTGTCGACGTTATGGCGGCCGAGCACGTCAGGGTATTTCAAATGGCGGTCGAGAGGAACCGGAATGCCGTCGCGGTTTAAGATGGTCCACCGTGTCGAGTTCACCGACACGGACATGGCCGGAATTATCCACTTTTCCAGCTTTTTTCGCTACATGGAGGTTACCGAGCACGCATTCCTCCGGTCCCTTGGTTTTTCGGTCTTCATGGAGCACGAGGGCACGCCATTCGGATGGCCGCGCGTGCACGTGGAGTGCGATTTCAAGCGTCCGGTAAGATTCGAGGACGAGCTGGAAGTCGAGCTTATCGTGCGGGAGAAGCGCGAGCGGTCGGTCAGATACGATTTTCTCTTCCATCAGGTAGGCGACGAAGATTCTGGTGAGATTGCTCACGGCTCGTTCACTGTTGTGTGCGTCCGCTGGGATGGGGCGGAGAATCGCATGAGGGCGGCGCCCATTCCAGCCGCGCTTGCCGCACTGCTCGAAGCCGACGGTGAGCCATAGGCTGAACCCTATGGCTTTCGGGCCTTCGGCCATTTGCCGACCTGCGTCGGTCCCGCGATCAGTGGATGTGCACGCCCACGAAGGTGGAGTCCCGGACAGCTTTTTCGTTCGGGGGCAATGGCCGCAGGCCGGATAGCGGCAGAGTTTAGCCTATGGCTCATCGTCGGCTTCGAGCAGTTGAGCGCGAAATGAACTTTCCTATGCCCAGCGAGATTGAGATGGACCAGTTGGTTCGCCTCTGCGCCATGCTGCGCGAGATATTGCCCAACAACCGATTCTATGGTCCTCGCCTTGCTGCCGCCGGAATTACGAAGGAGATTGAAAGCGTCTCTCAGTTCCTGAATGCGGCTCCGCTGACAACGAAGCAGGAGTTGGTGGACGACCAGGGGGTTTATCCGCCCTACGGCTCCAACCTGACCTATCCGGTCGAGCGGTACACGCGCTACAACCAGACGAGCGGAACAACGGGCCGCCCTTTACGCTGGCTGGACACCACCGAAAGCTGGGAGTGGATGGTGGGTAACTGGCTGGAGGTCTATCGCGCCTCCGGCGTGGCTCCCGGCGACCGAATCTTCTTCGCGTTTT
>JBBROJ010000027.1:0-41946 GCA_038229495.1 Chthonomonadales bacterium | reverse complement strand
GATGCTTAGTAGGGGATTAGATTCTCCCGAAGTTTAGAGGCAACGGGTTGGGCCTTAACGTACGATTTTTTTGCGTTTCGTGAGGCGACCACTAATAGACCATGAGACCATGAGACCATGAGACCATGAGACCATGAGACCATGAGACCATGAGACCATGAGACCATGCGTGCGCGCGGTGTACATATCGCACTTTACAGATTCCCCAAGGAGGCAATCGATACAATGACGTTTTTTCGGGCAATGAATAGAATTTATGAGATACTGCTGATCGGCGCGCTGTGCGTTGCCGCGACGAATGTGGTGAACGCGCAGGTTCCCGATGACCTGGCAACGAAGAAGGACTTTACGGCCCTGCGGTCGTCCAGCGCGGATCCGACCGGCAAGAACGCCGACATGCGGCGCATGGCGGCGGGAGAGACGGTCACCGTGGCGGACATCAAGGGCACGGGCCAGATCACCCACATCTGGTTCACTATTGCCGCGCCGTCCAAGGATCACCTACGGGAGCTGGTGATTCGGATGTACTGGGACGATGCCAAGACGCCTGCGGTGGAGTCCCCTATCGGTGATTTCTTCGCGTTGGGCCACGGCAAGTATGTGGAGTTTGCAAGCGCGCCCGTCAGCGTCGGCGCGAAGATGGCGCTCAACTGCTACTGGCCGATGCCATTCAAAAAACACGCGCTAATCACAGTGACGAACGACGGCGCGCGTCAGGTGGACGCGCTCTACTACAACCTCGACTACCGGCTGGACAAAAAATCGGCGCGGGACGCGCGTTATTTCCACGCTCAGTACCGGACCTACTTTCCCGCCCCTATCGGAAAGGACCTGACCATCTGCGAGACTAAGGGCGCGGGCCATTTCGTGGGAACGTTTATCTCCGTTCTTGCGAATTCCGACGGCTGGTGGGGTGAAGGGGACGACAACTTCCTTGTGGACGGCGAGGCGAAGCCGGGAATCAGCGGCACCGGCAGCGAGGACTACTTCTGCGGCGCTTGGGACTTTGGCAAGGCTTTCTGGACGCCCTTTTTCGGCGTGCCCTTCTACGACAACGCGGAAAAAGGCGGCGAGAAGCGGGGCATCATGAACACGTGCTACCGGTGGCACATCCAGGATTCAGTGCCGTTCAAAAAATCTCTTCTCTTCACCCTCGAACACGGCAAACAGGGCTGGGACAAGGACCGCAAGCCGTTCACGAATCACTATTCGACGCTCGGCTACTACTATGTTGACCATGCGGACGGCGACGGCCCGGCGATTCCGGCGTACAAGGACCGCGTGCCTTCCCTGATTCCTTTGCCCGCTGAGGAGAAGAAACCGGAAGAAAAGAAGCCATGATACATTCGGTGCGCGCGGGCGAATAAAGCGCAAGGATTTTATACAACGGCCGGGGGACCATATCGTAACATCGCCGGATTCTTCAGGTCGCTAAGGCTCCCATCAGAATAACGTCAAGGGCGCCTCGCGTTCGGTTGCCCGCGCTAACGTCATTGTCACGGCTTTGCGCTCGGCAGCACGCCAACCTTGATTAAAGACGGATTCGAGCTGGAGTGCAGAATCTGAATCGTCGCTTTCTTATAGTCTCCCGGCTTGGCAGCGTAGATGTCGAGGAACTGTTGCGGATTGCGGTCCACCAGCGGGAACCAGGAAGACTGCACCTGCACCATAAGCCGGTGACCCTTCTTAAAAGTGTGCAGCACATCCGGCATCTCGTATGTAAGGCGCTCCACTTTGCCCGGAGCGAGCGGCCGGGGGTTGGCGTAGCTGTCGCGAAACTTCGAGCGGAATATTTCGGCGCGGAGGAGCATCTGGTAGCTCGCGAGCTTGCCGGGCGCGTCGTCGGGATAGACGTCGATCACCTTGACCACGAAGTCGGCATCCGTTCCGGTGGACGTGAAATAGAGGTCGGAGGTGATGGGGCCGGCAATCGTCAGGTCGGTTGTAAGCGGAGAAGTCTGGTAGGTAAGCACGTCCGGTCGATTGGATGCAAACCGCTGATCGTCGATCATGTATTCGCGCGTCCGATTGCGAACTTGTCCGCCCTGATACGGGACCGGATTCGCGGGGTCGCTCTCATAGCTGTCCGGATCGCCGGTTGACGGGGGCGGGGTGGTCGCGATTCCCTTGCCGGGCTGGAAATAGAACGCAGTCTCCTTCGTTCCACGGGGCGGCCAGGCCGGGAATGCGCGCCATTGGTTCGTCCCGGTCTCGAAAACCTGCGCTTCAATCTGCTTGAGCCTGCCGTCGCCGCGCAGGAAACTGTCGAAGAACGGGAATTCGATCTTTTCCTGGTAATAGGTGGAAGTCGGCTGGCCCCAGTCCATGTCACCGAATCGATTCCCTCCCGTTCCCGCCCACATGCCGTGGAACCAGGGACCCATTACCAGGGTGTTGTATACCCCCTTGTTCTGCGCCTCAGTCGCCTTATAGACGTGCAAAGCGCCCCAGCAGTCTTCCGCGTCGAACCAGCCGCCGACTGTCATAACCGCGCAACGGACATTCCGCATGTTGTGCGGGAGGTCACGGGACTGCCAGTATTCGTCGTAGACGCCGTGCTCCATCAGGTCGCGCCAGAGTCCGTCCGTTCCCTTGAAGTAGTTTTCGGTCAGCTGCGCCGGATTGCCGTTCTCCAGGTACCACTTGAATTTATCCGCACCCGTGCTCATCGCGGGGAATGTAAAGTTTCGCGAGACGTCCTGCGATTCACCGAATCGCGCGAAGCCCACGGCATCCATCAGGAAGAACGCGCCGTTGTGGTGGAAGTCGTCGCCGAGAAACCAGCCCGATACTGGGGCCTGGGGAGAGGCCGCCCTGAGCGCCGGATGCGAGTTGATCGCGCCGACGCCTGCATAGAATCCGGGATAGGAGATCCCCCAGAGGCCGACGCGGCCATTGCTGTCCGGCACGTTTTTCACCAAATAGTCGATTGTGTCGTAGGTGTCCGTGCTTTCGTCAATGTCGCCAGGCTTGAGGGAGTGGATGATCTGCGGGCGATCGTTCACGAACACTCCTTCCGACCTGCCGCGACCGCGAACGTCTTGCCAGGCGAAGATATATCCGTTGTCCTGGAAATGTTTCGAGCCATGCGTCCCCCGATACGCCTCCGGTCCGTAGGGGCCCGCGCCGTAAGGCGTACGTTCCAGGATAATCGGATGTTTTCCGGGCATGCTCTTTGGCGCATAGGCGGCGGTATAGAGCTTTACGCCGTCGCGCATCGGCACCAGATACTCGATCTTGTTATAGCGTTCCTTGAAGGGCGGGGCCGTTTGACCGCGGGCGGGGTAGGACCTAATAACCGGAAGAGCGAAGAGGACCACGCAGAAAAGATTAAGAGCTTGGCGTCTGTATGCGCCAACAGGAATGGATTCAGTCGTTTTCATTGCCTCGCTTTCGAGGTCCCGAATGATTTTTCCTTCTCACCCATCCGCCGGCAAGGAGGCGCCATGACACTTCCGCTCTTAGCGGCCCTAACCCTGCATGCCCTTCAAGCCGTCTTCGCCCCGTTGCCGCATGCGGATTCCAGGCGGTCTTGGGAAAAGGAAGGACGTCCCGCGCTGCTGGCGGCATGGAATCGAGTGCTAGGCGGAGAAGCCGCAAAACCACAAAAGGTCGAGATTGAGACGCTTGGCGAAGAGATTCTGGCGAAAGTCATCCGGCGGCGAATCAGATACGGAGTTGAGCCGGATCGATGGACAGAGGCATATCTTCTTCTGCCGCGCGGACTGAAGGGCCGCATGCCGGGCGTCGTGGTCTTCCACTCCACTACCGCTGAAAACATTCGACAGCCCGCCGGGGTCGAGGGAGATGAGGACAAGTTTATCGGGCTGAGGCTTGCCGAGCGTGGCTTCGCAGCTCTCTGCCCCCGCTGCTATATTTATGATGATCCCAAGCGCTCCTTCGCCGAGATGGCAGCCGATGTTCCCAGGCGTCATACGGGTTGGACCGGGATGCGCCAGATGCTTTGGGACGGGCAGCGCGCGCTCGATGTCCTTGCATCACTGCCTGTAGTGGATTCTTCGAGGTTGGGCGCAATCGGCCACTCGTTGGGCGCGAAGGAGACGTTGTATCTTGCAGCGTTCGATTCACGGGTGAAGACGGCGGTGTTCAGCGAGGGTGGAATCGGGCTCGGCTCCTCCAACTGGGAGGCGGACTGGTATCTGGGTCGACAGATCAGGAAGCCGGGGTTCGCCCGGGACCATCACGAGCTTCTGGCCCTCTGCGCTCCCAGGCCAATCCTTTTGCTTGGGGGCGACTCGGCGGATGGAAAAGCGAGCCAATCCCACGTCGAAGCCGCGCGGCCGATCTATCAGCTATACGGCCTGCCATCGGGAATCGTGTTCGTGAATCACCACATGGGACACGCCTACCCGCCGGAGGCTAAGTCCGCTGTGTATGCGTGGCTTGAAGATCATCTCAAAAAGCGTAAATAGAGTTGAGAAGTGGGCGGCCACACAGGGCCGCCCCTACTTGTTAGGACGTTATTTGCCGGGAAGCTCGCGGAGATAGATGTTCTTGAATTCCAGCTTGCTGCCATGGTGCTGAAGCTCGATTTGACCGGTTGGATAGATGGGCTTGTCGCGCTCCCAGTAGTTTTCCAGTGGAACATTCAGGACGACCAGCTCCCCATTCAGGAATATCGTCACCTTGTCCCCCTGCATAAGGATGTGGAACCGGTTCCACTCTCCGATGGGCTTGTCCGCACGTTTCGACGGTCCCGCCGGATTCTTCTGGTTGTTATAAAGGCCGCCGGACCCCTCGCCTGGACGCCCCGGATGGTTGACGGGATCCCAGATCTGAACCTGCGGGCTGCCGCGCAGATAGATTCCACTGTCGCCGGCGGTCTCGATCTTCCAGTCCACGAACATCTCGAAGTCGCCATAGTCGCGAGCGGTCGCCAGGCTGAAGCCTTTGCCGTCGTAGACCAGAGCGCCGTTTTCTATCTTCCAGTGGTCGCGCATTTGCTGATTCGCTTTGGCCTGCGCCGTAGCCAGCTCGGCGGGGCTCATCTTCGCGCGGACCGCGGGAGAATCGGCGGGCGCCGGCGTGACACCCTTCCAGCCATTCAGCGTTTTGCCGTCGAAGAGCGCTGCAAATCCCTGTGGAGCCACATTGTCGCGCTCAGGCCTGGACAGGTCCTTTACGGAAATATTGCGGAACTGCACTTCGCTCGGCCCATGCCCGAGAAACCCGAGGTGACCGCCCTGCCTGCGGAAGCCCGGATGCTCGGCAATCACTTTCGGATCTGTAACGTCGTTCAGGTTTCCGTCGACGACGACGTTCCCGTTCAAAACCACTTTGATATGACGGCCAATCGCGGTGATCTCTTCCCGGTTCCACTGGCCCGCCGGCTTCACGGAGCCGCGCTTAGCGGCCAACACCTTATAGATGGAGGAGCAGTATTGGCCGGGCTCCAGGTGAGCGTACATGGGGTCGGAGTCGTCGAGAATCTGGCACTCCATGCCGTTATAGGCGGCGTCGCCGTCCAGCGGGGCGCGCAGCGCTACGCCGTTGTTGCCGGCCTTGTCGAGCTTGAACTCCAGGCGAAGGACGAAGTCGCGGTACTCCTTAGCAGTCAATAGCTTGCCGCCGCCGTCCGCGGGGCATACGATAATGCCGTCGCGCACGACGTAGCCCGGTCCAACGCCGCCGACCAGCGTCCAGCCGTCCAGCGTTTTCCCGTCGAACAACCGGGTGAATCCCCTGTCGGACTGTGCAGCGGCGGGCGGGGCCATGCCTGGTCCGCCGCCGCCCATTAATATGCTCGCGACCGCGAGTGTGGTTATGGCCGCGCACGTTCTCGTAAGATGTGTCGTCATCGTTGTTATCGTTTTCCTAAAATAAAGCGTAGACATGTCCGAGCGACATATCGAGGTTAGGTTGTACGAGACCGGACAAAGTTCCTGCATGAATCGAAACAGACGTCGCAATGGAGCGCGGCGCCCGTTCTCGAATATGACACTGTTAGCCCGAACCATCACGCAAGGCAAGAACGGCGCTACGGCATGTGGCGGAGGTTGCTCCCTACGCGGAATTTACGAACAATCCGTGCTAGCCGTCTATCTGCGTGTCGTCTGTTGCAGCTTGTCCGCTCCCACCACCTTCGGAGCGATCTCCGCCCACACCGCCCGAATGAAGCTGCGGAGCTCATCCTGCTTAAGCTGGTCCGTACCCGGCGTCATCTGGCGGAATCGCAGAAAGTAGGACGGTCGGCCCGAATCGCCGAAGAGAAGTTGCCACACGAGGGCCGTATTGACCTGCTGCGTCGTCTGGTATTGCGTTCCGTCGACCACATAGCAGAACATAAGCAGCGTCGTGGTGTGGTCCTGCGCGTTCTCGGCCTCGCTCACCTGCACCGTGAGCGGACCCCTGGTTGTCTGAATCGTCTCTGCGCGCACGTCGTGCATGTAGTAGCCGTTGCCGAGGAAGCAGGTGTGGGGGTCGTGGAACACTTTTCTTCCGTTGCCGGCGGTGAGAAGGAGCTCGACCGAGGCCGGCTGTGCCGCGTTTCCTGCGTAGTTGCGATTTAGGTATGAGATTGGATTGAGCGCGGATTTCACATCCTGCGTAATGGCAATGTCGGGCCCGCTCTGTGTCCACTCCCCGCCATTCAACTGCGCGGGAATGTCCTTATCCATAACGGCGGCGATAGTCGGCTTGGGCGCGGTAATCGCCGGTTTTGCTATGACCGCGAGAAGAAGCAGGACTACTATCGGGTAGAAGCCTGCGGCAATGAACCGGAGCGAATAACGGCGAGGGGCTCCCCACTTCGCGTCGAAACCTGCCTGCGCTCCCGCCTGCCGCTCTGCTTTTGCCGCCGCATCTTCCAATTTCTCGCTCTCGGTAGTCGTTACCACCGATTCAACCGATTTAACCGATTTACCGGGCGACTCTGATGATTTATCCGTAGGCGGATCGTACAGCGGAACGCCCAGGAAGTGATCGCAGCGCAGCACGCGGGCGAAGTTGAACAGGAACATGAATCCTAATATTAGAACGATAAAGCCGCTGTAGTCATGGAACACGTGCGCGGCATTGCTCCCGAAGACCTCCCCCGCAAGCCCGATCAACGTGATGCGGACGCCGTTCACGATAATGGCCACCGGGGCGGAGATCGCGAACAGGAGCCAGCGTTTCCACGCCTTCGCCTCGACCACATAGGCAAAGGCCGCGGAAAACGAGAGGAGCCCCAGGAGTGTCTTAAACCCGCTGCACGGCAGTTCAACATTCAGCGGGAAGTGCTCCATGTTGATCTGAGTCCCGATTCGCACAGCCGGAAACCCGATTAGGTTGCATATAGAGGCCGCCATCTTGGCCGACGTAAGTTGAATCGGGAACGCGATGGGGTTAATAAGCTGATCCGGAACGATGGGAATCATGGTAAACAGGAAGAGCATCGGAAACAGAAGCGCCTTCGTCATCCTTTTGCCCGCCACGACAAGCGTCGATCCGATAAGGAAGAGAATGAACGAGATCGATACGGGCACGGTCACCTGCGCCCGCTCGGCCAGAAGAACGAGCGCAACGGCGATTCCGACCAGAATCATTCCCCACCAGCAGCGCTCGATGGGAAGCCGGCGAAGGCGCTCCCTATCCCGCCAGATCATCAGTCCCACGAAAAACGGAATGAAAATCCCGTGCGCGTAGAAGCTTCCTTCGCGCGTCCATTCATAAACCCACCACGTCATGGTTCCGTAATACAACACGACCATCAGGACCAGCGCAAGGACGAGCGGAATAATGCCGCCGGTATCCAACCGCGGACCTGACCGCGGACCTGACCGCGGACCTGACCGCGGACCTGATCGCAAGGAGGCGATTTCGATCTTCTCTTTTGTTATGCTCATTGTAGTCTACTCACCCAAGTCACCCAATTCACCCAATTCACTCAAGTCATCCAATCACCTTGCTGAACCACGTAAGGTTCCAGTCGTCGGTGACACTGGTTACGGCGCTGACTGCTGTTTTTGCTGCTGCTTGGCTCGCTCCGGAAGGATCACGCGCTCAATTTCCGCCTTCATGCCTTCCGGATCCGTCTGGATGTCCGCCGCGTCCCAGAGCTTTCTCATCTCTTCCTGTGCCGGCACGCCGCGGGTCGACTTGAAATCCCTCTCCACCCTACGGCGTACTTTCGGGTCGCTCAGGGTCGTCTGTTTTCCTTCCACTCTCTTCTCCAGCAGCAGCAGTATGAATCCCTGTGTTCCATTGGGGAATACTTCCGACTGGCCGAGCTTCATGGAGGCGATTTTATTCACGATGGGGTCTTGCGAATTTTGCGAGAATGGCTTCGTGTAAACCTTTTTGCCCTCGCCATACAGCAGACCGACCTTTGGCGCCAATTGCTGCTGAAGAAGTGTAAGGTCAGGAATGAGCTTTTGGGCATTTCCCTTCTCATCCTTGGTTTCAGGCGCGCGGGCGGCCATCTGATCCAGCAGCTCTTTCGCGCGGGTGGCGGCCTCGCGGTCCTGGCAGACGATGAGCCGCGTGTAGAACTTCGTTGGCTCATCCCAGCGCGAGGATCCCATGGTTTGGTAGAACCCCTTGATCTCGTCATCCGTTGCGACGACATCCTTTGTAGTCAAGCCGGCAATTCCGAGATTCGTCTCCGCCGTCATTACCATGTCGCTGCGCGTCCACGGCTTGAATTTTAACTCGCTCGCCAGGCGCGGATCCGCCTCCTCGCGCTCCTTTACCATCTCTTCAATTTCCGCGGAGTCGGGCTTTATTCCGGCCTTTTCGGCAGCCTGCTTAACAAGGTAATACTGAATCATCTGCGCCTGCGTGGCCGTGCCGTAGTGCAGCTCCATCCAATCGTGGAAGTCACGCTTGCTGAAGGTCTGGTTATTGACGCGCAGCTGCATGCGCCTGCGGTCATTCCTCAAATACAGAAGGACATTAAGCATTACCGAAAGCCCAAGGCCAATGGTTAGAAGAGCTCGTACAAAGCGCATTATGGTTGTCTACTCCTTCTCTTGCCGGACGGCATCAACACTAACCGGCAATACGTCTATCAAAAATTGCGCGAATTGCTAGTGATTCAATATCGGCACGGCGGCGCATTCCCGCCAGCGAGCGATTGAATGAATTCACTCGCTGGGGGCCTACGGCCAATTGTCCTCACGGACGAAAAACACTTATGCAAGAAGTCTATTGATTCAATATCGGCGCGGCGGCGCATTCCCGCCAATGGCGGCGCTCATTTCGCTCCGGCCGACCTGGCTCCCACTTCAAGCGCCACGCGCGATATGCGGTCCGCCCAGAGATCCAGCGACATCTCGGATTCGATAGTTCGACGAGCGTTGGAGCCAAGCTCGGCCGCCTGCTCGGGGCAGGCCAACAGGCTGATAATCGCACTGCGCATCGCGTTCGGGTCGCCGGGCGGTACGTAAATTCCATTGACCCCGTGTTGAATCACGTCCCTCTGCCCCCTGGTCTGTGTTACGATGACTGCTTTCCCCATGGCCATCGCCTCCAGGAGGGTTGTAACTCCGGCCTGAAAATCGTTATCGTAAAGGGGCACCACCACGAGCCGCGAGCCTGCGTACAGGTCTCGCAGCTCTTCATAAGAATAGCGGCGGGCGCTTACCTTAGCCGGCAATTCTCGGTTCGCGGTTTCGTTCTTGTGCTTTGACCAGGGACTCGCGGCCGCCAGCCTCACTTCGACGTCCATTCCGCTAACCGCGTCGATTAGCGTGGGATAGTCACGCCACTCCAGGCCGGCGCTCGATATCCTATTCTCAACCGGCATGCCTTGAATAGGCGTTCCGGGGTGATAGAACCGCGTGTCCGCATGGAACGGAATCAAATGCAGCTTCGACGAAGGGATGCCCAGGATATCCTCGGCATAAGCCTTCTGCGTGGCGGCATATAAGAATATAGCGTCCAGCTGCGGATGAAGCGAGCGCATGAACGGCTTCTTCTTCTTCGGCGACAGATGGTGACCAATCAGAACGTGTCCGGGTCGCTTTCGGGTGGACCTGAACAGCGTCGCGAGCGGAATGCTCACGTTTTCGCCGTTTGAAAAAATAACGTCATATTCTCGTCGCCGGACAAACCCGTACATGGCGAGAGCCGCGTCGCGACCGGCGCGGCGCGCAGCGCGCACGAGCGGGCCGCGATCTGCTTCGACGACGCGATAATCCGCGAGATCGGCGCCCATTCGCTCTTGGAGTGCGAAATAGTCCATGGTCGGATGCGTGTTCGCGGCCACCTTGTCCTGGACGTCATGCTTAACATAGCTCGGAATCAGGAGCAGTACGCGAGGCTGTCCGTCTTTTGGACCCGCTCCGCCATCCGGTCTATCCTCCGGCCCGTGCCTATCCGGCATCTACACACCCTTTGCAGACGGAAAGCACGCGGTGATAGTTACGCGCCCCGTCGAATTTAACCTCCGCGGCCCTTCGGCCCGCTTCGCCCATATCCCGGCGTAAATCCCGGCTGCGGATCAATTGTATCACGGCCTCCGCAACCGCATTATGGTCCCCCGGAGGAGCCAAGAATCCGGTAATGCCATGCTCCACCTCCTCGCCAATCGCGCCGACGCAGGTCGAGACGACGGGAAGGCCCGAGGCCATCGCCTCCATGATAGCAATGGGCAGGCAGTCCCCCAGGGTCGGAAACACGAACGCGTCTGCCGCCGCGTAGAGAGCGATCAATTCCGGCGCGTTGGACCCGAGACCGTGGTGCACGCGGACGCCCTGAAGGCCCTCGGCGCTCACTTCTTCACGCGTAACGATATCCAATTCGCACGTTCCGGCAAGCTCCCGTCGAAACGCCTCCAGGAGAACTTCGCCGCCCTTCCTGCGGAAATCTCCCCCCACGAAAAGCAGGCGTATTGGTCCTGATCCGCTCGATGAACCCTGAGAATCACGCTCACGTCGCCACCGATTCATGTCGATTCCCGGAGGTATAACGGAGATCTTTTTCCCATCTACACCATAATCCCGCTCCAGCGACTGCCTCGCCCATTCGCACCACGTAATAATCTTTCGCGCGGAGTGGAAGGTGCGCCTATTCAGGGCATTCTTGAGCGCTTCGACCTGCCGGTTTCCGCTGGGAGCGTGGTTGTAGGCCGCGCCTACGCTATCAACATTCAGCGGCGTCGCATCCAGGGATACGACGGTCGGAATCTTTCTCATCAGGCGCTGCGCGAACAACGCGGTAACCTGCGTGTGAAAAAATAGGCCGTCCAGCCGCCTAGCCCGCAAAGCCTCTCGCACGCTGTCTCGTGCGCGCAGGCTAGCTCGAAGAGTCCAGTTGCTCTTCGTCACCGGGGCGCGCTGCCATCGATCCTGCGCCTCGAACTCCACGGGCATCCACGTGGGCGACACCTCCGGGTCCTCCGCTGCCCATTGCCGCAGGTTGCGGTCGTGGGTGACGTGACCCAGGGTCTGCTCCATCACGAAGCCTATGTCGTAGGACATGCTCTAATTCAGCCTTTCGGCGCGGGCGGCGAGCAGTTTTTTGTGGAACGATTCCAACTGCGCCACTACGGTCTCCCAACTGTATTGACGCTCCACGAGCTCCCGGCCCTGGCGTCCAAGCCGCGCCGCCATCTCGCGGTCATCCACTAGCTTGAGCACGGAATCGGCGAAATCGGCGACGTCGTCCGCAATGAGAAGATGCTCGCCATTCCCGACGTCTATGCCTTCGCATCCCAGCGAGGTCGAGACCATGGCTTTCTCCATCGCCAAGCCTTCAAGCACCTTCAGGCGAGTGCCGCTTCCCATTCTCAGCGGCACAACGAATACCGCGGAGCGGTGCACGTAGGGGCGCACGTCCGGCACGGTATCCGTTACGACGACGTTTGGCCCGGCAAGCCGCTTAAGCTCCTCCGGTGCGCCCGCCCCCACGATATAGAACACCATGTTCGGTCGCGAAGCCAGGATGCGTGGAAATATCTCCTTCACGAAGTAGACGGCGGCATCGATATTCGGCCGGTAGCGCATGAGGCCGGTCAGCACGATCGCATTGCTGTCTTCCGCCTCGCCGGATGGCCGGAAATATTCGATGTCCACCGCGTTCGCTACGACCTCGACCGGCTTGCTCGGAACAATCTTGCGAACGATCTCCGCTTCCCGCGCCGAGGTCATGACGCACCCGCACGAGTCATGCCAGCTCTTGATCTCTTCGCGGCGGAACTTTCGGAACTCCATCCAGTTGTAGAGCCTGCGCGCCGGCGACCTATCGCTCTGGTACATCCGATAGAGAAGCTCGTACTCTATGTTGTGCTCGTCGAGAACGACCGTCGAGCGGGCATCGAATCGATAGCCAGCCAACTGGCTGGACTCGACCTGTATGATATCGAACTTTTCCTGCGCCGCCAGCTCGTCGAGCTTCTGCTGCATCTGCGGCGTGTAAAGACTGCGCCGCTGGTAAGAGATCGGCGATACGAGCGAAGCAAGCTGAGCCGCCCGCTTTCCCGGATCGGAACTCGCCGTTGGTTTTACCATATGTACGGTATGTACGGTGGCACAGGCTTCTTCTATCGCAGTTATCTTGCTCCCTTCGCCTTCTTCGGCGTACGTGAGCAGCGTTACATTGTGGTTTCTGGCCAGCAGGCGAACAAATTGGTACACCCTAATACCGAATCCCCAAATTGGCGGATAAGGCAGCGAGGGCGTAACAATGAGTATACGATGCCCCTGGGTAAGTTGCTTATGCTCCACAGGTTCTGTATGTTCTATCGGATCGCAGGCCATGTGTCAGGTTTACCCCGTGACCAATCACTGAGGTACATGGCTGGAGGGCTGCGCAGCCGCCAACCGTCCTCACGGACAGGACGTAAAAAGCGCAACACCCACGTTCATGAGTCGTTAGCGAGCGGTTAATCGTACTACGTCTTCCATCCCCTTGCAGTAGGCTTCAAGCGAGAACTCCCGCTCGATCCTCGTCCTCGCGCGGCGGCCCATCTCAATCGCCAGCGCGGGGTTGCACAGCAGCGTATCTATCTTCAACCGCAGGTCCGCCGCGTCACCCAGCTTGACATACATCCCGGTCTCGCCGTCAACGATAAAGTCACTGGCGGACGATACCCGTGTTGTAATCACCGCCTTACCCATGGCCATGGCCTCCGCGATAACGGCATAGCCGCATGCACGCCGAGCCTCGCAAAGCGGCACGACGACGAAGGAGGCTCGCGCGTAGAGATCGCGCAGGCCAACGTAATCGCCACAGGAGCGGATGGTCACGTTGGATGGTGTCTCTTCCTCGCCTACATTGACCGGCTCGCGGAACCACGCGCTGTCCGCGGCAATCTGCACGTCCGCATCCAGGCCGCTCACTGCTTTAGCAAGTGTCTGGTAATCTCGCGAAGCGGTTCCGGCGCTCGCGATCACAGGCCGTCCCCCCGTGACCCACGGGACAGGCCGAAAGAACCCGGTGTCCACGCCGTAGCTCGTATTGTGCGCCTGGCTTGCGCGAACCCCGAACTCATTGACCAGAGCACTCCTGAGGGTCTCGGAAAGGCAGAGAAAGTGCAGATGACGATTCGAACCTAAAATGCGAATGATACGGGCAAACTTGCCAGAGCCGAAATAGGACCCGTGCGTAACGATATGGACCGGCTGTTTAACCCGAAGAACGAGAGCCAAAATCGCCATAGGAATTCCGACGTCTTCGCCGGTAGCCAGGAAACCACTGTATCCGTTCCGCTTGGAGAGCGCATGTGCCGCCAGACTCCAGTGCCGGACTTCCTTTTTCAGATAGTATCGCGCCAGCGGCGATCGCGCAGCCTCAAGGCATCCGTAGTCCAGCGGCTCGGTCGGGTTGCGCTCGACGAAAATATTGTACTCCGCCTTCGGATACTCTCCCCGCGAAATGGCCGTCTGGACCTCCGGTTTCGCGTACGCAGCCACTACATAAGCTAGGGGAAGCTTAGATTTCATGTCTATTGGATGCTTAATAAGACCTCAATATGATCGCTATGACGAGCTACCGGTCAACCGGCCAACCGGTGACTCTGTCTCACGCGCTGTTCTTGAGCGTCAGCCAGCCCTTGCGTTCGAAGCAGACGGTAAGGTGTGCAGGGTCGACCGTGGCAATATAGCTCGGTGGTCCACTAAGATTGTTATCGGCGGACTCTGCGACAGGCAGTACCCTGAGACCCCAGAAATCAGATTGCACTCTAGCGATTGAGTATCCGGAGGCCTCGAGCAACCGGCAGGCCGGCGTCGGCGGAACATTATAGTCTTCGAATAAGACGTGGCGAATCCGGTGTGCCTGCAATGTTCTGGTCGCGCCGCTGAGTACACTCAGCTCATGTCCTTCGACGTCGATCTTGGCCAGAGCGAAGGTGATTCCATTGGCGTCACTATCGAGCACATCGTCCAATTGGCGCAGAGCTACTCGGCAACTCCCAATTCCCCGGGTTTCGGAAGAATCGGAGTCAGCAGCAGCGTCCAATACTGCGGTGCCGCGATTGTGCAGAAACTCTTCGCCCATCTGCAAATTGGCTGTACCCGATCTATCCGATAGGACTGCCTGATGAAGTTCAACAGTAGCGGATGGTTTCTCTTGCTTCCAGCTCTTAACATTTGCGTCCAGCTCTGAAAATATTTCCGGGTGCGGCTCAAACGCGATTATACGCCCCTCGTTTCCTACTCGCGCCGCCATTATGCTGGTCATGTAACCGATATTCGCACCAATGTCAATCGAATGGTCGCGAGGCCCCAGGAGCCTCCCTATAGCTTCGCTCACCTACAGATCATAAACACCGGTGTTGTATATGAAATTGCCGATATGCTCCGCGGATTCTGAACCGCAGCGGCAGCCACCACGGCGATACTTGCTCCTCCAATTCGCGCGGAGTCTCTCGCTTCATCGCCCGCGACAGACGTATTCCAATCTGCTCAGGCCTGAAGAAATAGTATGGCTTGCTCATGATTGCAAAAGGGTTCTTCAAAACCGGCTCCTTGAGAGGCGCTCACTCATTGTCGATAATCGGTCACAATTTTTGGCTGCACAGCCTGCATGCGCCGAAACCGTTTCATGGGAGCCGCTAAAGTATGGCCCGCACTGTTGTAAGACAATCTATGCAGCATTGACTTGCGCCACAATCAAATGCATGAGCGCAAAATGTCTACAAAAGCGCTTGCAGAGTCTTCCGGACGGAAATCTTCGGCCATCCTCGCGCGCCCGCTGCGTCCGAACTTCTTCGCCATGACGAGATCTGACAGGAGCTGGCTATAGCATTCGGCCAGAACGAGGACATCGCCGGCAGGGGCCAGCAGCCCCGTTTCGCCATCTGATACGATCTCGCAAGCCCCGCCCTCCGCATAGGCAATCACCGGTAAACTCGCGGCCGATGCCTCCGCCATTGCAAGTCCAAAGGGCTCCCGGCGCGACGGGTGGGAGAAGATATCCATAGCTCCCAGCAGGCGCGGCACGTCCTCTCGCCAACCAGTGCAGACGACTCTTTCGCCAACTCCCCTCTCGGTCGCGAGACTCTCGAAGCTTCCTCGAAGCCAACCGTCGCCGACCACAACGAGACGGACATCGGGATATTTCCCCGCGATCCGGGCGAACGCCTCAAGCGTGTCGTAGTGACCCTTGTCAAGGTCGAAGCGTCCTACGATTCCAATGACGGGCGCACCTGGTGGTATACCGAGTTCCGCTCTCACCGCGCAGCGCTCTGCCTCCGGCAGCAGGGGGGGAATTTCAACCGAGTTGCGGCAGGTCGAGACGCGTTCCGGCACGGTTCCGTTGCGAATGGCGTCGGCGCGAATATAGTCGCTGATGGCGATGACGTGAGCGCACCTCTTAAGCCGCTGCAACGGGTCGGCCAGGCCCAGAACCTTCCTCGCGAACGAGAGCGACCGGGCGTTTTTGGTGAATCCGGTCGAAAGCCAGGGACCGATGTTATAGTGTAAATGTATTACATGGGGCCGCATTAGCCGCTGCGACACCCACGTGGCGGCGGCGCAGTCCCAAAGCTGCTGGCTGGAGTATATGACATCCGGCCTCTGCTCCGCCGCCATGCGGGCCAGCCCGGGAAACGAAGCTCGGTATCGCGCAAGCGCCTTGAGCTTGTTAAGGCGCTGCCGCCCGTCTCCGCGTCCTACTCCAACATTCACCGGCAAAACATCGGCGCAGGCATCGCGCTGAAATTCTGCCAATCCCTCGTCGCCGCCTGGCGTTGTTTGATAGATGACCGCCGCATCGCAAGCAGGCCCGCGATGTTTCAGGAGCGTCGCGAACACGCGTGATTCCGACGAATGGACGCCCTGTATCTTGATGCCGAGCAGCTTCATTGGTCACCCAGTCCGAGCCGGCCAAGTCGGAGCTTCATTCCGGGAGCTTCCTGATTGGTTTGGCCGGGACGCCGCCTACCAACATATGCGCTTCCACATCTCGGGAAACCACGGCACCCGCCGCAACAACGCTGCCGCTCCCAATTGTAACGCCGGGCAATATGCTAGCGCCAGCGCCAATCCACGCTCCGTCTCCAATCGATATAGGCGCATTATTGCCGCTGCCGCAGCGCTTATCCGCATCGGACAGATCGTGAGCCGTCGTTATCAGAACGACATGATGGCCCACGGCCACTCTGTCACCAATGATTATCTCCGCATTGAGGTCCAGATAGAGGGGAGCTGTAATCTGGCAGTCCGCTCCAATACGGAGTCGCTCCCAGTACCGGCCTCTGCCGGAAAGCTCAATAGACCCCAGTATCAATGTTCTGGCGCCGATCTTCACTCCGCTCCAGCGGTACAACGCGGTCCGCACCCTATTAAAGCTGAAGTGGGGGAAAAAGAACTGAATCGCATTCAGCAGCCGGAATCGCATTCCGAGCGGCTCGATCTCGCCATAAAACAACAACCATGCCTGATAGAGCAGACTCTTCCTTTTCTCAGAAGGGATAGGTACGGGTTCGGAATCCCCATCGCAGGCCGCTGACCGGCCTTTCAATCGATCGTCATTGGCTGCCCTACTCATTTGTGCACGTTCCTGTCTTCGTGCGCATCGCCGGCGAGGGCCAGTGCGCGCGCGCTCTTCGCGAGAGCCGTTTTCATGAGCGGCTGCATATCCTGGGCGATCCGTTCCGCAAGGGCGTTGTTGCCGGCAGCAAGCAGATGGTCGTTATCATAGAACAGGTTGTCGGGCAAAAGCGTGCTATAGTCCCGCGACGGAAAATCGGGCGCGGTAGTGAAAGCCGCTGCGGCCCGGAGGTTATACCGATATACGCTCTCCGGAAGGTGCCCGGCTATTATCGCCGGGTTTTGCGGCGTCATATAGATGAATGCCGGTATCTTATGCCTGCGAAGCTCATCCATTATGACGGGATAGAATCGACCGTTCAGATTGCCTTGTCTGACAGGATGTTCGTAATTGTCTACGAAAGTGGCAGGCGTAATGCCGCGAATGTTCCACGGCTCCATCGGCAGCTTTCCCAAAATTTTGCCGAGTTTTGTGGCTACCATAATGCCAGGGTTGGGCGTTTCGAACGGAGATCTAGGCTGAACTCCGAATACCATGCTGTTGAAAACCTGCCGCAAACCGAACAGACGGCAGTTACGCTCCACGAACCACGTCGCCGTCTCGTCGATTCGGCGCTTGTAATCGCGTTCGGGTACGAGCGTGCGAATCGATTCCGGCATGGCCGGCAGGCTGTAGGCAAGCCATGTATTGGCGACCGGCCTTGTATGAATGTCCATTGTGTACATCATGAAATTGCTTTCAAGCACGACGAGGTCCGGTTCGGCTTCCAGCACCTTCAGGAGCATGCAGTAGAGGTCGGCCGATCGCGCTCCTGCAATGCCAAGATTCCATACGTGGATGTCACGCCCAGGATTCTGCTTCTTCAGGGCCTGCTCGAGGTAGGCGGGAATCGTCTGATCCATGTCCAGCAGCGAAGGGCCAACGACCACCGAGTCTCCCAGTACGACTACGCGCATCGCCCGGTCCCGCTTGATCTGCCCGACATACGCATCGAGCGCCGCCGGATTCGGAAAGTTATCGAATCGCTGGTCCTGGAGACAGAGCGTGCCGTCAAACACGACCCTCATTCCGCACTCCGCCAACAAGAGAAATGTCAGGCAAAAGACCCACGCGCGCAATCGGACGTACCACGGCACGTTGGCGCGATCGCGTGATTCCGCCGCAACTACAACATCCGCGAGCTCGTCCGTCTGCCTCGCCCGACTGGTCAGTTTTTCTAATACTCGCGACGTTGCCATAGATTAGATCGAATGCTGTATAGGAACCTCCCCAACCCCCTTCTTACTAAGGAGGGGACTAGGCGGAATACTTCCCCCAACCCGCTCCTTAGTGAGGAGGGGGCTAGGCGGAATACCTCCCCCAACCCGCTCCTTAGTAAGGAGGGGACTAGGCGGAATACCTCCCCCAACCGCCTTCTTACTAAGGAGGGGACTAGGCGGAATACTTCCCCCAACCCCCTCCTTAGTAAGAAGGGCGCAGACACCTACCTGGGGCGAAGGTGTGAATCTTCGCCCTAACTCCCCCTCCCGTCCCGGGGGTGGGTCGAGGGTGAGGAATAAGCTTAGAAATCGACGTATATGAACCGCGAGGCCGCGCCGCTGAAGAAAAGAATGGACAAGATAATCAAAAGCGCGTAAAACAGCCCCTTGAACATATCGGATATCCAGCCGGGCGAATTCCCGGCTTCCAGGCCCGATTCCGGCTTCTGGGAGAACAATTAGATCATCCTCCGCAGCGAGAGCAGCGCGGCCGGCAGATCAGGCGATGCGAACAGCACCCACCCGAAGCAGACGAACTGTATGGTAGCCGCCGTGCTGAGCCAGCGCATTGCGCGAGTGTCGGGAATGCTCTTCTTCGACATAGCAGCGCTGTAGACCCTCAGAAAGGCCAGGCCGGCTCCGTTCCAAAGGCCCCAGGCTACGAAGTTCCAATTGGCGCCGTGCCACAATCCACAAATTGCCATGACCAGCGTCAGGTTGATCATCGTTCGCAGCTTGCTTCCGCGGCTTCCACCCAACGGTATGAACAGATAGTCGCGAATCCAGCTCGACAGTGACATATGCCAATTGTTCCAGAATTTAGTCAGATTGGACTGGCGGTATGGCCGGTTGAAGTTTTCGGGCAGTCGATAGCCCAGCAGCTGCGCGCACCCAATAGCTATATCGGTATATCCTGAGAAATCGTAGTAGATTTTTATTGCGTACGCGTACATGGCAATCCACAGCGATAACCGCGAGCTGCCGGATGGACTGTTCAATGCCGTTGTAAAGAGGTTCGCCGTATCGGCAACAACTATCTTCTTTGCCAGGCCCAGAACGATGCGATGCATCCCTTCGGCAAGATAAGTTGTCTGAAAACCGCCCAGGCTCTCCGTCTGCTCCTGAAATATCTGAAACCGCTTGATGGGACCGGATATCAGGCTGGGAAAGAAGAATGCAAAAAGCGAAAAGTCCAACAGTGACGCGCGCTTGACCCTGCCAAGATAGAGATCGGTCAGGTAGTGGATGAACTCGAAGGTGAAGAATGAGATGCCAATCGGAATAAGGAGCTTGGGAATCGGAATTGCCGCATCGATGTCCAACGGCTTGAACAAGGCGTTCAACGTCGCAGCGATCATCCCGCTGTACTTATAAAACGCCAGGATGCCCGCGCAGACGATCAGACCTGCGACCAGCATTGCCTTATACCGCAGCCGAAGGTCCACGCTCGGACTTAGCGGTTCCAGCAATGCGCCATCCGCTTCCTCGGCTGATTTAATCTGGGGCCGGATTCGCAGCATGAGGAATCCAAGGCTATATACGAACAGCGTGAGAAGGGCCAGCAGTATGGCGTGCGGAGGATAGTTGTACGTAAAGTACCCGAAGCTGGCAAGCAGCAGAAAGCCCGCCCGGAAACCGCGCGGAACCAGCCACCAATACACTATGAAGACGAAGGTCATGAAGAAGGCGAATGGCCAGGTTGTGAATACCATATGTCAAGAATTTCCATAGACCGTTCCAAAAGCACGCCCTGGATCTTTATCAACTTGCCGCTAACTTGACCGGCCAGAACTCATGGCCACAAACGGCTTTTCAAAGATCGTGCTGAACCCGTAAGCAATTAGCACGATACCGACTAAGCAAACCAACAAGCTTAGAAAGATAACGTCACGTGATTGCCAGGGGAGAATGCGAATTAAAATCCGTGCGCATATGTCCACGAGAGGTCCATGTAGCAAATAGATACTATAGGAAAACCCTCCGACCCATACTAACGGCCGGCGAGTCAATAGCCGACGCAAGCTCCCTCCAAGAGCATTCTGGTGAGATAGCGTTAGCCATATTAGGCCAACTGCAAACAACAAGCCCACTATAGGGTCTAATGCGAATAGAGCAGACTCGGTTGGAGCCCCTCTCAATAGCACTCGTTTGACGAGGACCAAGAGAATTCCCGCAATTCCTCCTGCGGTGAAAAAGACGCTTCCCCAAGCATAGCGATTTCGAATCTGTTCCCATCGCGGGCTGCTATCGAAACATACCACAGCCGCACCTGCCCCAGCAGCGAGTAACGCTAAATACCAAGGACAGGTCATGTCGATCGGAGAACCCGGAATAAAATGGAACGACATGCCAACGATGGTGCATGCCACTATTACGCCCGCAACCGTTGTACGGTACATCGCACCGACGATTATTGGAAATACGAAGTATAGCTGCCACTCCCACGCAATCGACCATAACGGTCCGTTAATCTTGGTGATCCAATCTTGATTCAGATTATGAACTAGCGCAATATGAGATGCAATTCCGGCAAATGTGACCGGAATAGTCAGAACGTCCCCTTGGCTCCCTATGCCAGACCATTCCCGGAACCAAACGATAAGCAGCGACAGTATCAGTGCGCCATAATAAGCTGGAAGAATCCTCTTCGCGCGCCTGGATAGAAACGCTCGGAACGCCTGTTGTACTCCACCACGCTTCACAATCGACATAGAAAGGCAGAAGCCGGACAATACTATAAATACATCTACAGAATAGTGACCGTATGCCAGTGGTAACCAAGAAAAGGGTGTGAAGTGATAACTCTGAGCATTTCGCCACATCTGAATGTGAAACACGGCCACATATACAGCTGCTATTGCTCGAATACCATCTAGGAAATCCAGCCTCGTCACAATATTGACGGGATCAGCTACTTTGACGGTGCTAGTCACAAGTTCTGCTACCGTTTGCGCCTTCATGCTTCTTTTGGCTGTCGTGGAGTTGTAGCATCAATTATTGGCAACACCGATAGAATCCCAAACAGGGTCGCGGTTACGAACATAGTTCGAGAGCTGATGAGCTGCATGTCATATTTGCTATAGATATAGAGCATTGCCGCGTCTATCACAGCCAGCACGCCGATTGACTTGAGCAGCGAGCACTTGACGTCCTTCATTATCTGTATCCCGCGAATGATGACTGTGAACAGCATCATGAGGAAGGCTAGAAAACCGAAGTGTCCAATTCGCATCCAGACCCATAAGATTCCATTGTGAGGGAGGTAGTCCTTCAGCGGAAAGTAGATCATGGGAAGCTGCTGCGGCTGTGAGAACGGCCGACCGTATCCGATGCCAGTCCACGGCATAAGATCGCGCGTGAATTTAAGATCGTAATCTTCAGCGAACCGGTAGTTATTCGAGGCTGCATCGCGTTCATTGGGGTCGCTCTGAGATCGCAGAGCCCGCGCTGGCAGCGCCCAGGGGCCCGCCCCGTTCCATGCGATCGGAAAATATATTGCCGAGAAGACGACAATTGCCAACCCGAATCGGATTACCTGTTGCCGACGCTCTTTGAACAGATGGAAAAGAAGAGGAATCAGCGGTATGAATCCCACGACGAAAGCGCCCACCCCTCCGCGCCGGTTGTTTACAAGTATTCCCATAACAATAAGAGGAGCTGCCAGACAGGCAGCTATCGTCAGTTTGCGATCCGGCCTAACTACGGACAAGATGAAGAAAACGAAGAGACCAACGTTGAACATGAAAGCTTCGTCGTGCATCATGAAGCCATCGTCGGGTATGTTACCGCCGAGTGACTGATACTTAACGAATGCCAGGAAGCTCTGAACAGCAGTACATCCAACGATTATCCACAAAAGGGTCTTGACGTGACTGCGCTCCCGGATCAGGTTTGCGGCCAGTATAAAAACCAACAAGAGATGGTACTGCGTTCGCACCTCCCACAAGGCTATAGTGCGGTCGCCCCCGCGGAATATTCCGTTGAAGAGGCCAAACGTTACGGCGGCGGCATAGATGAGAACACACGACAGCAAGGGCCCCCGCCGAAAGTAAAACTCGCGCTTTACGACCATCCGTATCAGCCATGTGAGAGCAGTAAGGACCATCAGCAGCTCAGTCGGACTAAAAGATAGTCCGTTGAACGCCGATATGCCGAAGTTCTGCCCGATGATGCTGATATTCCACCAGACGGGGACGAGACTGGTAGGGATTACAGGGTCGTAGAACCGCCCGGGCGAGCCGCCGAACAGCAGCGCAGCCGTGAAGAGCATGTAAAAACCCGCGCGCGGATTCTGCCATACCACCACCGGTACTGCAAGGCAGAAGAAAACAACGAATCCGATCAGCCATGCCGCCTGAAAAGGCACATTGGTGAACTGCATGAACGTGCCGATGGTCCCAAATACCAGGACTACCGTGGCGACGAGCAGGCTCATCATCACCGCGCGGCGCTGTTTCTGCTGTTTTATTAGTTCCGTGGCGCTTGGATAGTACTGCTCAACCATATTCCGGCGTCCTGCTCTCGTCGATTGGAAGGCTAACCTGATTTAATTATTGCGCGCGCAGCCGCAGCAGCGTAATGGAGTATGGCGGAAGAGTCACGGCAGCCAAGTTCGGCTGCTCCCGCCCGATCTCCCAGTCCTTGAGGCGTACGATAGATTTCAGGTTTTCTGCATCATATCGCCAGACAGACGCTCTGCGAATCCGACTGCCGCCATTGCCGCCATTGTCGCCAGCGCCGCCATTTATCGTGAGATCCACCGTCGCAGCGCCATCCGGCTGCTTGTTGATAATGATTACGATCGGTTCGCCCGTTACCGAGTCGATACTGGCAAAGCTGGAAACCTGCTCCGGCGCGCTGGAGAGGGACCGAACCGACCGATCACCGAATCCCCTGCCCGCGCCGTCCGCGTTGCGAAACATCTTGAACGCGAAATATCCGGGCGACTGCTCGGCCGGCGCGGTCCAATAGTCCGCAATATAGACCCCTTCGCGCCCGAACACCCCCAGGCACTCCGCCGCCGCGAGGCCGCCACAGATAGTATTATCGGCTCCCCAGTTCCACTCCGTAATACCTAGCTTCGTTCCCGGATAGTATTCTGCTATCCACGCCCTCATGAGTGGAACCAGGTTCACCGGCTCTGCGATCCACGATTCATCGCGATAGGATGGGTCCCACAGGCCTCGCGTGCTGCGGAGACGCAAGGCGTTCGTTACCGGGTCTGTTTTGCCGCTGAATACTCCGTCACCCTGCGGGTAGTAGTGGATGTCTAGCACGTCCAGCGTCCGCCTGCCCGCCCGTTGATCATGCCGCCTGACCTGATCCAGGAACCAGGGTATGAGAGGCATGTCTCCGTGCGACTTGCGGTCCGGCCGCTCGGTCCACTTTCCTTGATCGCGCGGCGAGTGGAAATAGCCGGTCCATCCCCATGACACCGGGCCTGTCACCTGCGCTGTCGGGTCCACCGCCTTTATGGCTGAAGCGTACTCTAAATACGTGGACAGCAGGTCATCGTAGCCAACACGAACCGGATGGATATCGGTATGCGTCCCCGACCAGAGGTCCGGCTCATTATCCATCGCATAGAATCGAACTCCGCCGCTTGCGGCCCTGCCGAACTTCGCGACCAGGTGAGCCACCCATTCGTCCTGATAGACGGCGTTGTCCTTCAGGTCAGGCGGGTATTCGAATCCGCCTCTCTTGTGGGCGTATGACTTGATGCTGGTCCGGCGCTGGTTGGCAGATGGATCGTAGCCCGATATTGCTTCGCTTCCGCGCGCGACCGGCGACCCACCCTCTTTTGGTACATCCATGGAGCGCGCGCTCGTATCGTCGTCCCGCGCAACGTATCCTATGGTGGGAATTGTAATGATCGCTGCGGCCCCGGTTGAGCGCGCTTTCGCTGCGAACTGATCCGCGACGCCGGAGGCAAGGCGGTCCTCGAGCTTGACACTTCCGTAGTTGCCGTTTCGGAACTCCCAGTCACGCGCGGCGTTCCAGCAGTTGCCCTTCTCCCAGTTATAACGCGTGTTAGGGTTGCCTCCCCACCGCAGCGATGCGATGCGGAGGTCGCGTATCATTTCCGGGCTGCCGCCGGCGAGGCCGTAAATCAGCGGGCTGATTGGCTTTACGTCCTTTGAAGTATCGACCTCGATTCTAATCGTCGTGACTGATTTCTGCGGCTTCTGCGCCTTCTGCGGGTCCTGGGCCTTCTGCGGCTTTGGCGGCTTTGGCGGAGCTCCCTTCAGTACCATGTCAGCGAGGTATAGCGACGGCTGGCGCTTGCCGGCGACATCCTGAAACACAAACCCGGTAATACCCTTGTCACGAGCCTGCAGGCGCCCAAGTGAAACAATCGCGAGCGTCCAATAGCCCGATGGAATCTTTCCGGAGGATGTAGACGCTGCCAGGTCTACCGCCGGAAGAAACTTCTTAGCGGCGTCCACCGCGCAAACGGTAATCCGCTGCCCACCCGAGATTCCTCCGTGCACCCAGACCCAGAGCGACGTGAGGCCCGTCGTGTCCAGATTGTCGGCGTGGAAATAGACCCCCTGGAAACCCTCCGGGTCCATGCGCACAACCGTGCGACCGTTATGAAGGCGCGCGCGCGAGTTGAGATCGTGGCGCGCCCAGGACCAATCCTGCCAGCCTGCCGCGAGACCTCCGGCGTATATGGGTATATCGGAAGCCGCGGGCGGCGCCGCGGTGGCCGCATCTTTAGGCTTGGCGGCGAGCCGCTCCAGGCGTCCCAATGCCGTGCCGATAAAGAGCACGGATAGAACCAGGATCGCCATGCGGAATGCGTCCAGCCGGCGCGAGCCCGTCAAAGAAGATGCTGCTCTAAGATCGCCTGCGCGCCGCTTTAATATCCCCGGCTCGAGTTCCACATTATCCAAGTAAATACCACCAGGATGATTGCAAACCATCCCTTCCACGACGTTCGGCGGAAGATGATGCCGATACCAAACACTGCGAGAATTAGATAGAGATCGAACTTCATGGAATTATGTCCATGTCCCTTCACGCGAGGGCTGTCGGCCCTCGCTGGGGAGCGGCTGCGCCGCTTCTTCTCCACCTGCGTGGAGAATCTGTTGCAAAAGTATACCGATCGGTATAATACAGGTGTCTTTGCCGAAGGACACGAGACAGCAGGCCACACAGATACGTAGTTAAGGGTAAACAGCCCCTCACATAGAACCGCATCTGTTTCAACATTCACACGTCACTAAATTCACACGTCACTAAATATTCAGGCAATGGCGGCGAGCTTCTCGCGGGCCATTGCGCGAGCCACCGGCTGGCTGACTTCCGAAGTCGTTACGAGCCCCTGCCGCCTTCTATTATCGGCAAACCGAGCAAGAACGGAAAGCATGCCGCAATCGACATATGAGACTTCTCGCAGATCGAGACAAACGGACTGATGCCTGTTTGCTAGATCCATTAGCAGCCCTTCCACCTCCAATACGCGCTCAGCGGATGCCGCGCCGCAGAGAACGAGTGTGAAGCTCTTCGCGTCCAAATTTACGCACGCGCTAAAATGCATCGCCGGCGCGGCTCGGGCCGCTTCCGAGACGCTTCCAAAAGTTGGAAATAGATGAGTCGCGTCCGCAACTTCCAGCACGTTCCTGAACCTGGGGCCAGGGCCGGTGATTCGAATCTCGCATCTCGCCCACTTCCCACGCTTCCAAAGGTTTAGCAGCGAGCCGAGCGCGAAGCTGTCCATGCCTCGAACGGCGCTGACATTCAGCACGACGCTACGGCCCTCCGAAAAAGCGTTCTCCATCGGTTCCACGATGCCGCGCATTGCATCCCAGCCCAGAAATCCGGACAACACGATGACCTGGCAGCTTCCTTCAGTCGACACTGCAAAGGGCTCCGGAGTTTTCAGATCGTCCTTTCCAACGGAGCGGACCTGCCGCAGGACGAGCGGCGGAAACTCTGCAAGGTTGGTCTTGTATCGCGGTCCCAGCCGCTTGGGATTCTGTGTCCACCTATGGAGGAATTCGAGACCCAATTTCTGCACGATTCTTGGCGCGCGCCGGGTCTTTCCAGCGATAAAGTCGAACGTGCCGCCCACGCCTATGCAGACCGGCACTTGCAGTTGGGAACGGTGCATGTGAATAAACTTTTCCTGCTTTGGGTTTCCAAAAGCGACCAACAGAACGTCCGGCCGCGCCAGAGCGATTCGCTTTATCAGCTCTTCGCAGTCCGTCGTGATGAGGCTGGGAATATCCGGCGATTCGCATCCGACAATCTGAAGGCCGGGATATCTCTGCTCCAGGCGCGCCTTCGCCATTGTTGCGATATCCGGCTCGCCGCCGAGCATAAAGATACGGTACCCGTTTTGCGCCGCCCGCTCGGTAAGCGCCCAGACGAGGTCCACGCCCGTAACCCGTTCCCGCAGGACGGCCCGCAGTAGTCGCGAAGCCCATACCACCGGCATGCCGTCCGGCACGACCAGATCCGCGACCCGGAGAATCTGCTTCAGCTCAGGGTCGTTATGCGCCTTCACCAGAAAATCGACGTTTGCGGTCGCCACCTGATGGAAGCGGCCCGACGCAACGAACTCCTCAAGCCTTTCAAGTACCTGGGCGGTGTCAAGATCGTCTATCGGTATGCCTAATATCGAAACGATTTTTCTCATGTGCTTGCTAAACGGCAGGTCGTAATCTGTATGCGGTCGCTCGGCTCAACGGCCCGCGGCAGCCCGCACATAACGCCTAGTGTCGCTCGGTGCGCACCCATCCGCCCGCCCCGCGGCGCACCATCATCGCGCCATAAACGCCCAGCTTCCACATAATATAGACGGGAGCGAAGAGAAGCGCGGAAGAGACCTTCAGCGGAACGCGCGCAATAACCAGACCGGCCGCCAGGTAAACGGCTCCCGCCGCGAGAATGGCTCCCCACCCCGCAAGCCATAGGCAGGCGGCAAAAGAGTACGGGGCCTTATAGAGCCAGAACCCGCCGCCAATCAGGCAGACGGCCGGAAGGGCGAAAAGTTCCGCGAAAGGGGGGATGATGAGCTCGATGGCCCGATCCGCGACAAGAGGCCTGCCGCAACGTAGACTCTGCGCCAGCAGCGAAATAGACCGGCTCAGCAGCGCATAACGACCGCCTTCCCACCGCCGGCGCTGCGACGCGGCCTGCTTACTCGTGGCCGGCATTTGCGCCCGCACCACGGCTTCCGGTGCAAACGTTATTCTTATCCCGGCTTGCACGAGCCGCAGCGTATACTCGATGTCCTCGGTAATCGATTCGCCGGACCACGGGACTTTCGCGAGCACTTCTCGCGAGAAGCACATGCCGTTGCCCTTCAAGCCGTCGGACAGTCCGAACGCCATCCGTCCAAGCGGCTTGACGTAGTGCGCAAGCGCGAGTGCGCACGCCATGAGCTTAGTTCGCCAACTTTCCCCTGCGTTCTCGACCTCATAAAGGCCCTGAATCACGCTGTGTCCCTCTTTCAGCCGGTCGTCCATCACCTGAAGGAAGTTCTCGGACAGATAAGAGTCGGCGTCGAGAATCAGGAATGCATCGAACCGGTGCTCATCCTGGAGCAGCAGTCTCAACGCCCATTCGAGCGCGTAGCCCTTGCCGCGCAGCCCTGCGTCCGTCCGTTCCAGGACTTCGCCGCCATGAGCGCGCGCGACCTGTGCTGTGGAATCCGTGCAGTTGTCCGCGATGACGAAGATTTGGGAGGAGTCGGGGGGATAATCGAGCGTACGAAGCCGATCCAGAACACCGCCCAGCAGCAATTCCTCGTTATGGGCCGGTATCAGGATGCCGATTTTGCGCGAATCCCGCGAATCCTGCGAATCTCGCGGATCGGTAGACTGCGGCGCGGCGGGAAGCGGCGTTGTTGACGCTCGGCGGCCTGCCTGCCTTTTTTGACCGCGGGCCAGTATTGGATGCAGCGCCGCGCCGGCAGTCAGGACAAGCAGGTAAGCAGCGCTCAGCGCCCACACGACCCACAACATCCCGAAAAGCGCCAACAGGACCGTCTCGCCCGCGCGCGCTACGAGAAGTACCGTTGGAGCCATTTCGGCATCGCAGTTTCAACGCCGTTGAGAACTACGCCTAATACTTTGTCCGTTCCGACAGCGTCTATCGCGCGGGCGACAATCTCGCGCGGCGTAACTCCGGCGCGAACCACCATCACGATGCCGTCGAGGAGCTTGGCCATGCTCTTGGTATCCGCGACAGGCAGAACCGGAGCCATGTCCAGCACGATGAAATCACTGGACAGCTTGAGCGTGCCAACCACTTCCGACAGGCGCGCGGAACGCACAAGCCGGGAGGGATTGGCCGCCGCGCGACCGGCGGGAATGATTGTCAGATTCTCAAGCTCCGTACGCTGAACGATGGCAGACAGGTCATCCTCGGAACCTTCAAGCACGTCCACCAGGCCGGCGCTTGCCGGGAGGTTGAGCCGCGTCTGCATGTCCCAGTTGCGAAGGTTGAAGTCGACGAGCGTAACGCGCGCTTGTGAATTCTGAGCCATGGTCCCGGCCAGATTCAGGGCCACGGTGGTCTTGCCCTCGCCGTACACCGCCGACGTAACGCCCACCACAAAGCATCGCGACGGGTTCGCCGCGCGCTCGATATCCGCGTGCAGTCGCGCATACTCCTCCGGCACCAGAGAACGGCCATTCTGGTGGTAGCCGTTGCCGTTTCGCGCCTGGTTGAAATCGAGGGAGCTTAGCGGAACCAGATTCTCTCCGGTTTGCCCGGCTTGCCCGGTCTGCTCCGTATATTGGTTAAGTTCGGACATCTACATTCCTTAACTGCTCCGCGTACAGCCGCTGCGCGCAGGTTATGAAGAGTGGGAGAATCCTGGAATTACTGGTAATTTCCTGTGGTTTCATTATCGGCAGTTGGCGAACAATCCACAAGGCTTTCTCGCGCAAAAGGGCAATCCGTCTTGACTTTGATCCTCGCTGGATTCACGCCTATAGCCAGGCACGAATAATGTCTCGTATAAAAAGTCACGGTCATTAAGTACGGCATCGGGCCGCGAAGCGCGCCCGTTGGGCGCGCTTCGCGGCGGATGTCAGGATGAAATGCTCGACTTGGACGATCCGCCGAGCCGCTTGCGACCTTCCCTCGGCGTCTGCATCCGCGGAATGACCGCGAGGACCGGCTTGTTGAGATACTTCTCCACCTCGACCGGTGTGCGAAGCGTATGGTCGAGCGTCTCCACGAGCAGGGAGAAGCAAAACGCGATCACGATTCCGAGCAGCGGTCCGAGAGCATAGAGAACGACAATCTTCCCGCCGGAGTCCGCTTTTTCAGCCTTCGGCGGAACCTCCATCTTCACCTGCAGCTGCTGCGTCTTCTCGTCGCGCTCTTTATCAAGCGTGAGCTGCGCAAGCTGCGCCTGGCGATTCTTGCGGATCTGATCGGCCAATTGGAATTGGCTGTCGATTCTCTGCCACTCGATCTCCGTATCCGGCATTACCCTGATGTTCGAGTGACTCTGGACCAGCGTCTTCTGCAGCTCCGACACACGGCGGTTCATCGCGCTGACAGCCCGCGCCAGCTCGCGCTTCTGCTGATTAAGCTCACGGTACTCCGGATTCAAGCTCGTAGTGATCAAACTGGTCTTGGTTTTAGGAGCCTGGGGCTGGTGTTTCAGGCGGACCTTGGTCTCCTCAATCTGACCTTGCAGCGCGGCCATGCTCTTCTGCATTTCGATCACTTTGGGATGTTGTGAACTGTAGGAGGTCAGGAGCTGCTTGAGCTTCTTATTCTGATCGTCATAGTCCGCGGACAACTGCATCAGCGGGTTATCCGTCGTCCCGCCTTCCTGTCGACTCTCGACAATCTCCTGTGGAATACCCTTTAATTGGTTGGTAATATCCGCCAGGCGCTGCTGCGCGTCAATCTGTTCCAACCGGGCATCCTCAAGCTGAGTCTGCGACAGCTCGGCCCGGCCAATCATCATGCTCATCATTGCCGGCGTCGTATTGTAGTGGGTCGATTGGTAGGCGATACGCTTACGCGTGAGGGCGTTCGCCTTCACCTCCGCCGATTTGAACTGCTCCTCGATAATCTGGCGCAGGCTCGTTACCGTTGACGTTTCAAAGCTGACGGTCTTCTCAGCAAACCGGCTATACAGCGCGTTGAGTATCGCCTCCGCCTCGTCCGGCTTGGGCCACGTGAGCTTCAGCATCATGTACTGGTCGGTCAGCATGGTCGGTTCGGAAAGGTTCTTCCTCACCTCTTTCGCCAGCTCTTCCGCGGTTTTGTTCGGGTTGCGCTTGTCCAGCTGGGCGTTTTTGACAACCTCTTCCAAAAAGTCTGGAGTGTTCTGCGTCCAGATGATCAGGCGGCTCGCCTTGCGACGGGCAGGTGTGTTCTCTCTGTCACCCTGCCCGGCGTTCGAGCCGCTAAGCTTCGCGGCGAGGTCTGGATTATCTCCCGTTAGAGACACCAGGATGCTCGCGTTATAGCTTGTCGCGCGGGATGCCACCATCGCGCTTGCAATGATGGTACCCAGAACAATAGCGATAATGAACATCCTCTTGCAGCGGAAAATCAATTCCACATAACTATATAGCGGCGAGGAACCGTAAATTCGCATGGACAGCACAACCTCCCTTTACGACGGCCATTCCGGCCAAAACCGAAAGTGGACCCCGTAATTCCCGTCGTCGCAGAACGACGGGTTCACTTCAAAATCCGCAGTGACCAAACGAGCGGCGAAAATCCCGAACAATTACCAGCAGGACAAGCTATACGTTGCGGCGCATTCAATGAATACCGTTTGCTGTACCTGGTTTGCAGTACCTGGAAGGATTAAATAATTCAGTACACGAACTCATGAACGCTTGTAAAAGAGTTCTATGCATAAATCGTGCCAACGGAGCCAAAGGCGCCGTGACATGGCCTTTCCAGCGCTCTCGGTTCTATGCTCGCGTATTGTCGGCGCGAAAGCAGTTCTTGAGACAAGCGCATCTTAACACTTACAGCGGGAAAGGACCACTTGCTGATGGACGCCCTAACATTCTCGGACGCGTACGAATAAACCTTCAGGGGATGAACTCGGTTACTCCTATTCTAGCATACGACTCACTTCTATATCAATTTTGTGGGGTGCGACGTATTTCGGGTATTCAGTTATTCAGGTATTCCAGGTATTCAGGTATTCCAGCCCTATCTTTCCACATCGCGAGACGAGTTTCAAAACGAAGCCTACTCGAGCCTCTCTCGACCTTGGTATGTGGTGCGGCAGCGATGCATAACCAATCGGCCCGAGCGCTCGTCCAATGGAATAGATGTAGAAAGTGCTATGAGATTGTTATGACGAGGAAAAGGCGCGGATGAAGATGGGTCTGTTCACACCTCCGGCAGGGAATTTGACAGGGAGAACAAAGCCATATCCGGCTCTCGCGGGCCGCATGCTTCACTCCGTTCTGTTTGGCCTGCAACGGTTTGTCCCGCTGTTTGTGCTGCTGCTAGTCCTGCTGGTTGTCCCACTTGCCCCGTGTTCGCGTGCGGACATTGCCATCGACCGCGATATCATGACGGTTACCACCGACAACCTTATCGCAATGTTCCGCGGCCCGGACCTGCTTAGACTCACCAATCGCCTTACGAACGAGCAGTATCTCCGCGCACCGACCCCTTATAAGTCCATGCTGGACCTGGGTCTTCTTGAGCCAACAGGCAGGCCGCTCACAGGCGACTTCTGGCGCAGAGGCCGCAACGAGCAGGCCGCCCAATACGTGGCGAAGGACCTCACGCGCACCGTCACGATCAATGTCATTATCGATCCCGACACGCAGGACATTACCCTCACGATGTGGGGCGAATCTCTGAAGGAGGGCGCGACCGGATTGACGTGGGGGCTGCGCGGGCTGGACCTTACTGGCGGGCGGCTCGTGATGCCGGTGCTCGGAGGCCGCTGCGCCGATGAGCATACGCCGTTCGAGGATCTCAACTTTCCCTACCCCGCCGCGTGGGAGGCTCAAATGATAGTATGGGAGGACAAGCTGAGCGGCGGCGGATTCGTCATCTACTCCCGGGACGACGAGCTGCGCTACAAGCGACTGCACGTTACGAGGCACGGGCCGCGCGCGGACCTCGCGTTCGAGACGGAGGCGCAGGCTCCCTGGGAGCGCAACGGCAGCGTGCCCGCGGTGGAGTGGCGCATTAATACTTATAAAGGGGATTGGCGCGTGCCCGCGGCCGGATACCGCAACCTGATGACCTTCCTCCGCCCGCCCGTGCCGCTGACCGGCAGTCGCGCATGGGTGAAAGACATACGCACGGTGGTTTCCATCCCCGGCAAGGAGCTCAACAGGGGCATGGTGGACTCAATGGCCAGGAGCCTCGCGCCGAGGCGAACCCTCCTTTTTCTACCCGATTGGAGACGCGACGGCTACGACGCCAATATCGCCGACTATACCCCGCGCGAAGGCGTGCAGGATTTCGCGGCTCGGGCGCATGAAATGGGCTTTCACATCATGCTGCCCATCGAGCCGCCCGGATCCAACCCACAAAGCGGCGATTTCTCGCGCGCCCAGCGCCTTCTCGTGAAAGATTCTATCAAGGGCAAGCGGCCCGTATCCATTGCTCCCTCGTTCGCCAATTTCAACCCGGCGTCCAAGGCATACCGCGATCTCGTCGTGGCGCGCGTCAAAGTAATGATGGACGACGTGGCCCCCGATGTTCTGTACCTGCCCGGCGCGGGCACGCTCCCAAACGACGGAAACGGTGTCATCGAAAAGAAGAGCTTCAGCCTGGGAGCGGTAGCCCTCCATCGCGCACTGCTGACCGCATTCCCGGACCTCCTGCTGGCCGGCGAGGGTACCAACGAGATGATCGCCCCATACAGCACCGTGGCGCTGAGAACCGCATCCAGCTCTCTGCCGCCCCACCCGATCTCCACAATGCTGTTCAGCAACACGACATTTATGTCCAGCCTGCTCCCCGGCTCCGGAGCTGAGACCTCCGGCACAGACCAGCATATCCGGCTTTTGGACGAGCAGGGAGTCTTTCCGGTAGTGCTGATATCCTCGCCCGCCGACCTCGCGAAACCAGGTCCTTCACTCGCTCGCCTGCTCAAGCTGGCGAAGACATGGCAGGACCGAGACATGCTGCCCGATTGGACTGGCAGTTGGTACGGGTTGTTGATGCGCTGGCGCGGCGCGGACGGTAAAGTGATTACCTCTGAAAGGAAGGGCAATATGGTCGTGGTGAAGCTTGGGGATGAGGCGCTGTCGGAGCGGCCGTCGAAACCTGGCGCTGCGGACAACCGGACCGGCAAATAGAACCGCGACCGAACTTCAAGGCATCGACACAACGTCATAATCATGTAGGGCGCAACCTCCGCGTTGCGCCGTTTTCTTGGCCGCGTTGCGCCGTTTTCTTGGCCGCGTTGCGCCGTTTTCTTGGCCGCACTGCGCCCTACGTGTTGGACTCGCGATTAAAATCCTTCCGTATTACCGTCCCAGCCGAAGAAATCCATGACGCGATTCCGTTCGCGCTCGAGAACGTCCAGGGCGCGGGCGAGATTGAATCGCATGGTGGCAGCGTTGGGCTCATCGAACGCGACGAGAAAGCTGGTCCGGTAGGGTCCGACTCCCGCCTTCAGGCTGTAAACGTGGTACGGCCTGCGCCCGATCTGCGTCCACCAGCGCACGGCGGTCACCAGAGCCTCGCCGGTATCTCCAGCAGCCCAATGTTCGGCGTAATTATCCTTCATCTTGCGCTCGATGGCTTCACGCTGCTCGGCGGGAACAGCCGGCAGCTTGGCTGCCTCCCGCAAACGGTCCAGGAGACCGGAGCGCATTTCCGGCGTTTTGCAGAAAGCGACGAAGAGCAGGGCCTCGGAGTTCGGCTCGGCAAGCGGCGAATAGGTCTCATCGTGGGTTGCCGCGGCGGGGCTGGTGATCAACACGCGTACATCGGCGGCTTCAGTCGGCACGGTATTGCTCCATTCAGTCTACGATTTGGATCTCGTACATCAGTCTACCCCGCAGCCGGCTTCAGCCGGGTTTCTGTCGAATAGTCCACGGGTTTAGCAGCGGGCGCGGCGTTCTCGCCGCTCGTTTGGTAGACGTGATTCTATCTTTATGAAACCCATTAGGTGGCAGCGGCGTCTGTAATGAGCAGGCGGTCGCAGGCGGCACTTATTTCAGAGAAGCGATATGAACGGCATAAGAGCGTTGATTACAGCCGTCCTGATTGCATCTGCCGCGCAGACAAGGTTGCCGTGCCAGCCGGAGACCGCGCGGACAACCGGGGCATGGACAAAGCGCAGGCCCGTGAATCAGGGGGCCGTCTTTGCCGGAACCTTGGTTGGACGAAATGGAAGAATCTACGTCATCAGCGAGACTACGCAATACGATGTGAATTTGACGGATGCGGTCCATGTTTACGATCCGAAGAACGATATGTGGGCGGGCGCGGCCCCTATTCCGACGCCGCGCACCTGCGCCGGAGCCGCGCTCGGGCCGGACGGCAGAATCTATATGATAGGCGGGCAGGACCGGGAGCGCCGGATGAATGTGGTCGAGGCGTACGACCCGGTAAAAGATAGCTGGATCCGGCTTAGGCCCATGCCCACGCCGCGAGACGCTCTGCAGGCAGCTGCCGCCATAGGCTCCGATGGGCGCATGAGAATATATGCCATCGGAGGAAGAGGCGCGCTGCATGGGCGCGTACGGGACAATTTCACCACGGTCGAAGCGTACGACCCAACCACAGACACGTGGAGCGATATGAGACCGATGCCGACGCGCCGGCCCGCGCAAGCCGCGACGCTTGGACCCGGCGGGCGGATATATGTGGTTGGCGGAACAAATGAAGAGATGTTTGCGACAACTGTGCTTGAAATCTACGACCCGGTGAAGGATGCCTGGTCAACCGGAGCTCCCATGCCGTACGGACAAGAGTGCGCGTCTGCCACCTGCACTTCCGGTCCTGACGGTGAGATTTTGGTCTTTGGCGGCTGGGGTAAAGGCAAGATTCCCGTTCGCAACGCCGCCGCCTACAACTCGCGAACGAATCGATGGCGCTTACTGCCGCCCATGCCAACCGCGAAGGCGGCTTGCGGCGCGGTCACCATAAAAAGTAATGACAATAGCTTCCAGGCTTTCATTCTGGGGGGAACGGGCGAGGATGGCAGCGGCAACATTCATCCGTCAACAGCAGTAGAGACATCCGTAGATGCGCTCTCGCTGCATCCGAGCGAATGAATTCCCTCGCTCACGCGCAGTTCATAAACAACAGGAGAACTTTAGATATGTTGAGATTACTCTTCAAGATGTTCGGAATGCGGGCATTGAAAACAGCGGTTGCGGGTGGAAAGCGGCCGCCCATGCTGGACTTCGGGCTGGGGCTCGCGTTGCTGCGGGATCGGCGGGTACCGATTCAAAGCAAGCTCACGGCGCTGGCGCTGGGAGTCGTGGCCCTCGTAGTCCTCAACACGCTCGAGCTGCCGGTCGAAATGTTGATTGCCGCGCTCTTGAATGTGCCGGGAATCGGAATCGACCTGTTGATTGAAGGCGTCGAGATTATTGCGGGACCCCTGCTGTTCGGCGCGCTGTTCCTAACCCGGTTCGCGCCGCGGGAGATTGTCCAGCAGATGCGGGCGGAGCGGTACGGCGTCTATACGGTAGACAGCGCGCCGCGTCCGCCTGTCGCCAACCCGCGCATGTTCGACCGAGTGTAGCCAAATTCCATAGCGTAAGCGCGGGCGCGGAAAATTGCAGATTCCCGCGCCCGCACTTTGAACGCCCTTTTTATCGCGGCAGGTGGGAGAAGCCGTTGAAGGGTCCTTGAATGGTTATCCAGTGGTCCCGGTTTGCGTAAATAAACTGAACGGGATTCGCGTTGTATGGGAAGCTGTGATGGTCATCCGGCTGGGCTGGCGCGTCATGTTTGCGGATTCGGACCCGTAGCGTTGCGCCGTTCAGATCATCATAACCGGGTTGAATCCGGTCGATATATTGGCCGAATGCCAGCACGACCATCTGCTGCCGCTGGGAGAGCGGGAGCGTCGCGTAGGCCAGCCCCTTTTCGCTGAACGCCGCCTGCCGCGATGCCGCCGACAGCCGCCCCAGAAATCGCCAGTGACCGCGAATCTCCTTCATGGCGCCGAACCCCCACTCTTTCAGGTCGTAGCAGGCCATCGCCCCAACGTTGATTGGCTCTGAATCGAGCTGCGCGTCGCTCAACTGGCCAATCTCGACCAGATCGTCCAGCGTGACCATGCCGTTCTTCCGCCGGGACGCCGACCACTTCTCCAGCAGCCGGTCCGGTATCTCCTTCAGCCTGTCATGGAAGAAGGTGAGGCTCCGCGCGCGAATCCAGCCCTCCTCCTGGCTCCAGCGGAGCTTCATCGTGTCGCACAGGTGGTTCAGCGCAGCGTAGAGCCTCATGTCTTTCGCGGTAACCGCGTCTGGCGCGTACAGCCGCGTAAAGTGGTCCGCGATGATGTCCTTGCCCGTCTCCTTGTAGACCTTTTCAAGCACGTCCGCAATGGTGACTTTGGGACCGGAATCGGTACTGGTGAAGTTTGCATACTCTCCCCGGTCATACTTGCACGAAGCGACGGGCTTGATGTCCACGCGTCCCTGAAACGCGGGGTCGTCCGCCATCCTGGCATTGACTACCGCATTTTTGGTGTCCTGCGCGCTCGGGCTCTTTCCCACGGCCATGTAGGCTCCATGTCCGTGTACCGAGTAACCGTTCTCGCCCACTTTCACGTGAGCATAGAAGTGGCCCATCAGCGTGTACTGGCCGAGTTCGCTCTTGTCAAGCTTAAACGTTGCGGTGACAGGCTTGCCGGGAATGATCGTCTCTTCAAAGCTGCTGGTTCCCCACTTGGCAGATTGCGCGGAGAGGGGCAGCTCGCCCTGCTCCGGCTCTGAGCTGAACGTAAGCTCCTTGCCGTCGCGAAGCGCGGTCAGCTGCTCCGGCGAGAATCCGAAATATAGGCGATTCAACGCAAGTCGGCTGTTCATCAGGTCGTAGAGGTCCCGCTTCTCCTCTTTGTCCTCCGTCTTATCGGCCCGCTCCTTCAGGTCACCCGGCTCCAGATTCGCATACTTACGCCATCGTTCCATCTCGCGGTCGAGCGCCATCAGCGCCTCGTCGCGATCGCGGTTGCGCAGTTCCTCCTCCATGATCTGCGAGCGGAGCTCCTGCGCCAATTCGTACTGATACTGGCCGGGATCGCCGGTCCGCCGCCATGAGAATCCGAACAGCCGGTTGATCTGCCGCATTATGTCCCGCAGCGGCTTTCTACGGCAGAAGATGGTCACCTTATCGTCCGCGACGCCTCGATTCGCGCTGAACTCGATGCCTGTATCCTGCTTGAGCTGCCTGCATAGGTCGGAGAACGCCATCGCCTTTACGCGCAGATCGACCGTCCGAGCGAGACGCGGGTCGATGATCTCCTTTTCCTGCCGGTAGACGGCCGCGGCAGCGGCAAGGCTTTTTGGACTATTGCCGGCAACGCGCGGGAATGAAACGGTGACGAACGAATCGCCCTGCCGGATTGTCTGATCGAGCCGCTTCTGGAGTACGCTGAGCGCGCTCGGATGCAGGGAGGCCCACCAGGCCATCGTGACAGTCGGATCGGTATTCAGGTACTGCACGTCGGCGCGAGGAAGCGCAGCCTGTAGGACGGGCAGTCCCGTCGTTAATGCGGGTTTTCGGTTTTTCAGCGCGAACTGTTGCGCGGTTTCCTTAGACGGAATTGCGGAATCTTGCGGGCTGGGCGCGCCGGGAGACTTATCAAAATCTTCATTATCGGGCGTAAAGTCGTGTCCAGCCTGGTGCGTTTCCTTGCGCGCAATTAGCGGCTGTACACGATCGCTCTCGAGCGATGGGCGGAGGCGTTTCTCTGCAAATAGATAACTGGCGCTGTTTCGATCCGGTATCTTCTTACGTGCAACAGTTCCCGCCCAATCGTTGCCCTTAGGTTGGCCGCCGTTCAGCGAGGCTATAAACACAACAATGCCAATCACGCATGCCGCCAGTCCACCGATCAGGGTAGGCCGCAGCAGCCTCGGCCGGACTAGCGAGGAAGCAGGGATAGAGGGGAGCGGCGACGTCATTCCCAGTAGGTCCGATTCTCTCAGATTTCCATCCAGGCCCTGGAGAGATTCCAGCTCGACGGCGCACTCGCGACAGCCGGCAACGTGCCGTCGAACGCGCCATGTTTCGAATCGGCCAAGCTCCTCATCTATCAGGGCGGTCAGCTCCGCACGCGCCTTGTCACATCGCATAGTCTTTCAGCTCCTCTCGCAGGCGCAGCATGCCCTGATGCCGCCGGTACTTCACGGTCTCGATGGGAACGCCGAGAATCGCAGCGATCTCTCTGTACTTCAAGCCCTCATAAACCTGAAGGATGAGCGTCGTACGATAGTCTTCCGGCAGCCTGTCGAGCGCTTCCCGCACCACGGGCCGCACCTCCTTGCGCAGAAGCCGGGCTTCCGGCTCCATGCCGGCATCCGCCGCCACTTCTACTGCCAGCGGCGAATCCAATTCGACCGTCGGACGCCTGCGTTCCCTATCCCGAAGGACGACGTTCACCGCAATTCGATAGAACCAGGTAAAGGGCGATGAGGCCCTACGGAAATCCCCGAACGACTGAAAAGCGCGCACGCCCGCCTCCTGCGTCAAATCATCCGCCGAATCGACGCTTCCCGCCAGCCGGGCGACCACTCGCCAGACGCGCGGGCGGTGCAGCGCCCACAAGCGCTCGAACTCCGCGTTGTGCGCAGTTTCCCGCAGATCGGTTTCCGCCAGTTGTATCACCAGTTCACCGTGGTTCTCAGCGAGAGTAGAGACCCCTCACACCCGGCCCCGACAACCTTCCCGGAACGGGCGGGGAGCCTTATGCGAAGGTTTCGACTTCCGCCCGATAAAGCCCCCTCCTTACTAAGGAGGGGGTTGGGGGAGGTTTCCCATTACTCCGTTATTGATCAATTGATCAATTGGATACGGCAGTAATCGCTTTTGTTAGTGCGCGAGCGAAAAGAATCTTGTCGAAAGCAAAGTATAGACCGGACAGGCAATTGCCCGTCCGGCCTCTTAAACGAGTAAACACATCTGCTCCATTCTACTGATCGAACGCGCGGTCGAATACCGGATTCACTTTTTTGACCTTGACAGCGCCGTCGGGCGGCGTGAAGGCGAACGCGCCCTCCGGAGTCTCGCCGTTCGGCTTCACGTTTTCGTAAAAGAACACGAAATCAACCTGAACATTCTTCGGCCCCGCCTTGTCCGCCGCGGGCTTCACGTTGTACCGCAGCCGGCGCACCAGCAGTGCCTTCGCGTCCGCGTAGATGGTGGCCGTGCCGCCGCTGCCCTTTGCGCTCTTCTTGTCGATGTTCACCGGGACGACGCACATAGCCATGCCGTCCACGACCTTCGTTGGATAGTTCTTGACGTCGATAGCTTTATCGAGACCTTTAGGTATGTTCAGCGAGCTTGCACTGGCCGCTTCCAGGAAAAACATCATGGTCAGGTCCAACCCCCCACGGTCCATGAGCCAGTCGGTGAACTTGTCCTCATTCTTCGTAACGGACGCGATGGGCTGCTCGCTGTACTGCTTTCCATCCTCGTCCACGTCCCAGACCGTCGTCCCATCGCTGACGACAGACCCATGCTTCTCCTGTCCGAAAAAGCTGATCTTCGTATCGATTCGAAAACGGTTGGGCTGCGCCATTCTCACCGTGGAGGAGATTTCTGCGTTCACCTTTACACCTTCGGCGTTAATAATCATCTTGCCCTTGACACTCTGGGTCAACGATTTCATTCCGCGATAGCGGGAGAATATCTTGGCCAGCATCATGCTGTCGCGAAAAGACAGTTCCGAACTGGCGCCGCTCTTTTTGGTCTGGCGCGAAGGCGGAAAAGTCGCTGCCGTCGACGTCCACGCAACTGCCCCCAGCCCCGATACTGCCAGCGCGGAATATATGAGTCTCTTCATAAATATCCTCCCAAGTTAGCGGTGCTGCGATGCGGCACATGAACGGCGGAGGCGCAGCATCGATACTGCGCCCCCGTTGAGAAAAATACGACAGATAACTCAGCTATGGCCTGTTTAACCGGGCATCATGCGGCCCGCCTGAGCGGGGGGCTTGATGTTGTTCACGACTTTCGCCTTTTTGACCAGCTCATTTATCTTCGTGCCTGCGCGGGCCTGAACCGTCTGATTCAGCAGCTGCGCCTTTTCCGGACCCGTCATCTCGCTGCCAGGCTTGTCAACGCGGATGAGGTGCCAGCCGAACGGCGTCCGCACGGGATCGCTCACCGTCCCCTTGGGCAGCGCAAATACGACCTTGTCGAACTCAGGAACCATCTGTCCGCGCAGGAATGTCCCGAGGCTGCCGCCCGTGATCTTGGTGGCATCCTGATTCGTGGCGGTGGCCTTCTCGAAAGTGGTCTTGCCGCTCTTTATGTCGTCCGCGATGGCCTGAATCTTCGTCTTTGCCTCGGTGAATCGCTTCTCCGTCTCCGCGGGATTCATCGGGTCCTGCTGAACCGAGACCAAAACGTGGCTAGCTCCGATATAGTCGGCGTCGCCCAGCGGATGCCCGGACTTGGATTCGAGGTCCTTGCGCACAATCTTCTCGAGGAGGAGCTGCGTGCGGACGTGAGGACGGAGATAGGCGTCGCTAACCCCAATCTGCTTGAGGACCTCGGCGTCCGTGCCCTGAAGCCGGTATTGGAGGCGCGCGCTGTCGATTGCCTTCTTCATCTGAACGTTTACGTCGGCATTGGATGCGGTGACACCGGCTTTTTTCGCCTCTTGCGCGATGGCACGCTCACCGATAGCCTGCTGCACAACCTGATAGAGAATCGGCGGATTATCCTGGTACAGGTAATCCAGAATCTCGGCGCGCGAGATGCTTACCGGCCTGCCGGCGTTCGCCGCCATCTTCTTCAGCGCCAGAGCTCCGACTATGCCGGCCACGACCCTGTTCTTATCCGCGAAGATGGGATTCGTCGCGCTCAGCTTCGTGGTCTGCTGCGCGATAAGCTCGTCCGCGATCTGAGCGCGAGTTATCTTTTCGCCGTTTACCGAAGCGACAACGATGGCCCCTGCATCCGCGGGCGCTTCCTTGGGTACGGCGGCCTTCTTCTTCACTTGCGCAAACGCCGGCGTGGAGACTATGCCTACTATGGTTACTATCGCTGGAACAGCCGCAAGGACCATCGCGCGCGCGGCCATCCGCTTCCTATCGTACATCAATCGGAATTCTCCTTTCGGGATCGACCCGCTGTTCAATATCTCGGAGTACCCTCGGGGTACTGTGGTCCGTGAAATGAGGTGGTGAAATTAACAGACTATATTAGCGCATAAGCCCCTTAGCGTCAACCGGGCGGGCATATTTATTGGCAACCTGGCAGGCATATTTATCGACAGACAGCGACCGCGCACGTAAAACGCGTGGCGTACCACGCGTGTAAAACGCGTGTCTGGGGAGCCTCCGGCTGAACGTCCTCCGGACGGTAAACCCGTTCAATATGGATTCACGTTAATATTGTGCCGCCCGTGAGGGCGTTCGGCCGAAGGCCCCTCTGCCACGTGTTTTACCCGCGTGGTCAGGCGAACATTTTAGCGATACGTATTCAGCGCCTCGTCTGGTTGTCGCCGATATGGGCTTTGCGGAGCAGGAATCTGTGAAACTCTGTCCGCGGCGAAGTCCTCCCAGAGCGGCCCGGCGTACATGTGCGCCAAATAGATCAGCTCGGCAAGCTGCGCGCGGGTGAGGGAAACGTCGGG
>JBBROJ010000026.1:0-42038 GCA_038229495.1 Chthonomonadales bacterium | reverse complement strand
GGGCTCAATCGGCCCGGTCTCGACACCCGCTGTACCTGCGCTCCTGCAACTGCTCAAGGATCAGGATGTAACTGCGCGTGCCGCCGCCGCCACCGCCCTCGGCCAGATCGGTTCGGCGAAACCGGACGTGGCCGCCGCGCTCTTCCAGGCCGTACGGGATGCACAGCCGTCCGTTCGCAGCGCGGCCGCTTCCGCACTCGGCGCGATTGGCGCTGTGACGCATGAAGTAGTTCCTGCGCTGGTTCGAACTCTCAAGGACAAAGACCAGGGAGTTCGCATCGCCGCCGTATCGGCACTTGGACGAATAGACGTGCGGTCATCCGCCGTCATTTCTGCCATCACACACATGCTCGCGGAGCGGACATATAGTGCCTCCGAAGCAGCTGCGTCTAGTCTTGGCCATATTGCCGATGGGCTTGTCCGTAGCGTTGACCGCTTGACGACCTCCGAAGTGAAAAGCCTGCTGGAGGTTCTACAAGCGGCGCAGAAAGCGCTGGAAGCAAGGCGCGCAAAGTACAGTTCAGTCGATTGCGAACAGGCATTATCGTGCACGCGCCGAGCGGTGAATCTGCTGAACGGAACGAAGTAGCGATCGAGGCCATAAGAGACTCAGGAATCACGCTTCCGTTCGACAGAGTGATCGTCACGCACGGCGAGCCGGTGCACACTTGGGCCGATTATATGAATGCGCTCGACCGACCTCCCTGGAGTGGATAAGTCACCGTCTATTCGGGGCGGCATTGCTCTGTCAACGGAGCAGGCGGACAAACCGTCCGTTATACTCTTCAAGAGGAATACATTATGGTGCGAATTAGCTCGAATGGCGATAACGAGGGACAGGTTAATCCTATTTTGGAGATCCTGCAACAAGAGATTGAGCGGCGACAGCCAGGGTCGCTTGACGAGGCGAATCTCATCGCCTCGGAGCTATTTCAGGCTTATAACAGCGCCTCTCAACCCGAAATGGGTGGAATCTCGCCGAAATAGGCATTCGCCCTAACTCGATTCGGTTGGATGGACGAGTCGCTGACACTGAACGACCGCTTATCGCTACAAGACCTTTCGGAATCGCCTCTGTTTCAGAACGCCCGCCGCACCCTTTTGGCGGTCAGGGAACTGGGAGTCGTAAAAGCAACCGCCACAGGCTCGTTCAATCGCAAGTTCACTTCGCAAATGTTCGAAGAGTTTATGATAGCGCCTCCCGATCGGGAGATGACACTCCGGTACAACAAGGTGCTCAATCAGACCGACGCTCCATTCCTGTTACTGCTTCGTCACCTGCTTCCAGCCGCGGGTCTGTTATCCTATCGTAAAGGAGAGTTTCAGCTTACAAAGCGGGCAAGCACTCTTCTGGTTGACTCGCACGCAGGCGCGCTGAATGCCTTGCTCTTTCGCAAATTCTTTCTGAGAATAAATCTGGCCGGGTTCGATCGCTTGCCGGACGCGCCGCAAATACAAAACACTGTCGGTTATGCCTTTTACCAGATCAGCAGGTGGACGGATAGCTGGTTCGACCTCGCCGATATTGCGCCAGGGCTATTCCTTCCCGCGGTGCTTGACTCTCTGCCCGCGTTCTCATGGTCGCAAGATTCCTCGCTCCGACTTGCGGAATTGAGAATTGTGAGACACCTGCGCGACTTTGGACTCATCGAGTACGAATCGGGGCATCGATGGGGATCGCCAAAGCGGATTCGAAAGTTGAGACTTTACGACCAATTCATCGGATTCAATCTGACTACATCGCTTTAGCATACCGATAGCAACCCGAATCTTTCGGAGTCATATTCGAATATATGCGGAATATCAATTGAGGAAATCAATGCCAGAGAGACAGCCATGCCAGGATGACGGGAAGCAGCCTTCGGTAGGTCCAATCTCGCGTCGTGAATTTGTTGGCAGCGCCGCCGCCGCTGGAGGGGCGATTGCAGCCGGACGCCCGGCGCCGCGGCAGAATGCGTCACAGATAGTGGTCGGGGCGGGAAAGCGAATAATTACGCCGAACCCGCTGCTGCCGGTCTCGGGCGGAATGGGCCCCACGCGTCCAACGCGCGAAAAACGCGGCGAGCTAACGGCCCGGGCGGTCTGCATACGAAAGAACGGCACGTCAATCGCCATCGTCGGGCTCGATCTGCTCGGTTTCCCCTCCGTGCTGGCAGACCGGGTGCGCGCTCGCGTTCCTCGAATCCCCGCGGAGAATATCATCATCGGCTCGACGCACACGCACAGCGCGCCCGACTGCTATGCCTTCCCGGACGGCAGAGGCGGACATACAGGCGATCTCGCCTTCATGGACCGAGTTTGCGTTCTTGCGGCAGAGGCAATAAATGAAGCGTTCGATGCGGCCAAACCGGCCCGATTGAAAACTAATACGGCGGATGCGCTGGGCAAGATCGCCTACAACTACTACGCTCCCGACCTGTATGACCGCCGAATGTCTGTGATTCAGGCGGTCACGCCGGACGGGAAAGCTATAGCGACCCTCGTGAACTACGCAATTCATCCGGAGGTGCTGGGGAACGACCTGGGCATCCTGAGCCCCGACCTCGTCGGCCCGCTCTGCGATCGCATCGAGGAGCGGGCAGGGGGAATGGCGATATTCATGAACAGCGCGCAGGGGGGCATGGTCACGGCGGACAACCGCAATCTGGACCGCCCCAGAGACCCGCTACGCGGTTACTGGGAGGATTCGCGGACATGGGAGGAGTGCCTTCGTATAGGGCATATCATGGCGGACGAGGCTCTGCGGATTGTCGGCACGGCTCCGATTCAGGAGAATCCCTCTCTATTCTGCCGCAGCAGTTTGGTCACCATTCCCGTCGAATCGCAAGATATGTGGGCGGTAGTCACTATGTCGCCCCTGAAATACCCTTTTGGGAAGGACCACACCATTCAGGCCCGCGTCAACCTGGTGAATCTGGGTAACGCGCAGATACTTACTATTCCCGGCGAAGCCCTGCCTAACATCGGTTTCTATGTAAAGCGCAAAATGCGCGGCGCGAATACCCTCCTCTTCGGACTTACCAACGATGCATTCGGTTATATTCTGACCAGAGTCGATTATCATAGCTTCCCACGTTATGAGTACGTCTCGCGCACATCTTTGGGTGAGATGACCGGTGAGATTCTGATCGACAAATGGCTTGATCTGGTTAAAACGAGCCCCGCGCCCGATGGCCGCAAAGTTTAGAGTTTAGCGTATTGAGGCCGGCCATGCGGTAATGACGCATGCATGGAATAGGATCGTTCATGCCGGACAATATTATCGAAGTCAGGAATCTGAAGAAGACGTACCCGGGCGGCACGGAAGCGGTTCGTGATGTCACGTTCGATGTTCGTGCGGGCGAATTCTTCGGCTTTCTGGGCCCGAACGGCGCGGGAAAGACGACGACCATTAACATGCTGGTCAATCTCGTCAAGAGAACCAGCGGCGACATCACGATCGACGGCTTGAAGCTGGAAGAGCAGCCCAGGGAGATCTACAGGCGGATCGGATTCGCGATGCAGGAGGTCGGACTGGACGAGACGGCGACCGCCCGGGAGATGCTGGAGCTCCATGGCCGTCTCTATCACCTGCCGAAAGCGAGAATAGACAGCCAGATAGATAAGCTGCTCAAGCTGGTCGAGTTGGAGAAGGTGGCCGACCGGTTCACGCAGACGTATTCGGGCGGTATGCGGCGGCGATTCGACCTCGCGCTCTCGCTCATACATGAGCCGAAGATTCTTTTTCTGGATGAGCCGACGCAGGGTCTCGATCCCCATGCGCGCCAACTGATCTGGAATCACCTCCGCGACCTTAACCGAGATGGAATGGCGATTTTCCTGACGACTCACTTCATGGAGGAAGCCGAGGCGCTCTGCAATCGGATCGCGATAATGGACAAGGGCGAGATCGTTACCGAGGGCACGCTCGAAGAGCTGCTCGAAAAGCACAGCGCGAAGAGCCTGGAAGAGGTCTTTCTCAGCACGACCGGCAGCAACCTCGGTGACGAAGAGGTTAATCTTAATGCCTCGGATCCCTACGCTCGGGCCCGGAGCTAATTCTATGGCGACATTCTTCTCCGACTGGTACTACCTGTCGATTCGCAGCATCAAGCAGATATGGAGACCGCTGCTTGCGCTCATACCGTCTCTCTTTATCCCGCTCTTCTTCTTTGTCGTGAATTCGACGTCGCTCAGCGCCTTTTCGAAGGTGCCCGGATTCCCGAAGGTTTCGTACCGCGACTTCATCGCTCCGGTCGCTCTCTTTACGGCGGTATTTTTCTCATCGGGCAACGCGGGGATCGAGTTGGCGCAGGACATCTCGAACGGGTATTTCAAGAAGCTGCTAATAATGCCTATCAGCCGGCTGACTATCATTCTGGGCCGCCTCACGGAGGTCGCGGTTCAGGCCGTCATGCAGGGTTCGATTGTGCTGATTCTGCTGCTCGCAACCGGGGTTCGTATCAATACGGGCATTCTTGGACTGCTGGCAATCTTCGCCATGCTGATTCTATTTGCCATGGCCTGGTCCTGCCTCAGCATGATCACGGCGCTGCGGACGCAGAACGTGCGGCTTGTCCAATCCATGTTCGTGATCGTGTTTCCGTTTCTGTATCTCACGACCTCGCAAGCGCCGATGAATCTGCTGCCGCCGGCATTCCGGCTGTTTGCCACATATAATCCAGTGACCTACGTTATCGAAGGCGTGCGCGCATTGGTATTGAACAGTTGGAGCGCGCCCGCCATCTGGCAGGGATTCCTCGTGGCGAGCGTACTGTTCGTAATTATGGTATCGTTCACTCTCTCGTCGTTCAACCGCACTTTGAAATAGCGGAAACTCTTTTCAACATATAGTTGTTGATTGCTCGCCTGACCACCGGTGTAAAACCGGTGTCTGGTGGGCGAACAAGCCGCCAAACGCCCTCACGGGCGGGAACATATCGATTCTGAATCCATCTTGAACGGGTTTACCGTCCGGAGGTCGTTTAGCCGGAGGCTCCCCAGACACGCGTTTTACACGCGTGGTGCTAACACGCGTTATACACGCGTGGACCTACGGGTTTTTTTAATCCGTGGTTCCTAATGAATATATACCGAAAAGGAGACAGGAATGAGTGGAGTTCGGGTACTAATTGGCACGCGCAAGGGTGCGTTCATTGCGACGTCGGACGAGAAGCGCGAGAAGTGGGATATCAGCGGTCCCCACTTTGCGGGCTGGGAGATGTACCACCTCAAGGGGTCGCCCGTCGACCCGAACCGAATCTATGCGTCGCAGTCAAGCGGCTGGTTCGGGCAGATTATCCAGCGTTCCGACGACGGCGGCAAGACCTGGGCAACCCCTGGAAGCAAGCCCGAAGACCTTGTCGCGCCTAGCGGCTTCCCTCAGGCCGAGAGCAACAAGTTCGTCTATGAAGGTGACGCGGGCACGCACATGTGGTACGACGGCACCCAGCACCCCTGGGAGTTCAAGCGGGTCTGGCATCTGGAGCCATCGCTGACCGACCCGGACACCGTCTATGCCGGAGTGGAGGACGCGGCACTCTTCAAATCGACGGATGGCGGCAAATCCTGGGCGGAGCTTTCCGGGCTGCGCTGTCATGAGTCGGGACCGCGGTGGCAGCCGGGCGCGGGCGGCATGTGCCTGCACACCATTCTTATCGACCCGACAAATCACGATCGTATGTATGTCGCTATCTCGGCGGCGGGCGCGTTCCGCACGGACGACGGCGGCAAGACCTGGAAACCGATCAACCATGGCCTGAGCTCGCAGTACATTCCCGACCCGACCGCGGAGACGGGACACTGCGTCCATCGAATCGCTTTCCATCCGTCGCGGCCGAGCACCCTGTTCATGCAGAAGCACTGGGACATCATGCGCAGCGACGACGCCGGCGACAACTGGCACGAGGTGAGCGGCAACCTGCCCACCGACTTCGGGTTCCCAATCGACGTTCATTTCCATGAGCCGGAGACCATTTACGTGGTGCCGATCAAGAGCGATTCGGAGCACTTCCCGATTGACGGCAAGCTCCAGGTCTGGCGCAGCAGGACGGGCGGCAACGAGTGGGAGCCACTTATCAAGGGCCTCCCGCAGAGCAACTGCTACGTGAACGTGCTGCGCGATTGCATGTCGGTAGATTCGCTCGATTCGTGCGGCATATACTTTGGCACTACGGGCGGGCAGGTCTACGTATCTCCCGATTCGGGCGACAATTGGTCGGCCATCGCGGAGCATCTTCCGGCGGTCACTTCCGTCGAGGTCCAGACGCTGTCATGATACTCGTTCAGATCCCGCCATAAAATGCATGAGGGGAACAGTGCTGGTAAGGGGTGGTTGCCCTGCCCCCCTTACCGGACCGTACATCAATTTCTGCATGCGTTTTTCCACACGAGTCCGCCCTTCCGTGCTCAGAGCGTTAGTTGAGGCATGTGGTATCCTTTTTTGGTACGCTCTTAAGTCATATTCGCGTACAGCGAGAATCGAATGAACATTCAGGTGCCTACCTTGGACCGCGAAGAGATTGAAGGCCTCGGCGAAGCTGAAGACGCCTCGTGGGGCCAGTATCCGATTGATACAGTGCTAATCCGGAACGAGAATCGCACGGTCCACGACGTTCTGCGACGTGTCGAGCAAGGTGCCTATATCATGGACCCGGATTTCCAGCGCGACTTCATATGGGAAGAGGACAAGCAGAGCAAGCTCATAGAATCCGTGCTGATGCGGATACCCCTCCCGGTGTTTTACCTCGCGGAAGATGACCAGGGACGGATGGTCGTAGTCGATGGACTGCAGCGTCTATCTACCTTTCAGCGCTTTGTAAATAACAGGCTCCGACTCAAGCTTCCCGAACAGGCAGAGCTAAACAGGAAGCGCTTTACCGACCTTTCGCCCAAGCTGCAAAATCGCGTCGAAGACTGTAACCTGATCCTCTACGTGATCGATGCGAAGGTGCCCGAACGAGCGCGCCTGGACATTTTCGAGCGCGTTAATAGCGGTGTGCCCCTGACCAGGCAGCAAATGCGTAACAGCCTCTATATGGGTCCTGCGACTCTATTACTCAAGGAAGAGGCGGCCACCGAACTATTCTTGAAAGCGACCGGACAAAGCCTCAACTCCTCCACGATGAGAGATCGCGAGTTTGTCAACCGCTTTTGCGCGTTCCAGATCCTCCCTCTGGACGAATATCGCGACATGGACGAGTTTCTGGCGCGGGGCTTGATGAAGATGAATGATCTTGGAACAGCCACACTACAGCAGTTGTCGAGCGAGTTCCGAACAAGTCTCGCCAACAATTTCCGCGTGTTCGATAGACATGCTTTCAGGAAGCATGAAGACGGGCAAGATCACCGAAGTGTTATCAATGCATCCCTCTGGGACGTTATGTCAACCGGGCTTTCGCGCTATTCTGAGAACGTCGTAGAGGGGCGCGCGAATGAGCTTAAGGCGGCCTTTTACCCTCTGATCGCAGATACCGAATTCAACCGGGCTATCACTTATGGGACAAACGATGTCAAGCGAGTAAAGTGCCGGTTTGAGATGGCGTCTGCGATGCTAAGGGAGGTACTTGGTGCTCACTCAACTTAATCTCACCCACTTTAAGTGCTTCGAATTATTGCGACTCCCGTTAGGTCCTTTAACGCTGTTATCAGGTGCCAACGCCTCCGGAAAGTCGTCCGTCCTCCAGGCGCTTGTGCTGCTGCACCAAACGATGCGCGAGCACGAATGGTCTACCCGCCTGGTGCTCAACGGGCGGTCCATTCGGCTGGGAACAGTGTCCGACGTTGTCGATGAGATACACGGAACGCGCACGTTCGAGATAGGTGTAATGGACGGTGATAAACCCCATCACTGGACGTTTGCCGGCGAGCGCTCCGATATGTCTATGTCGGTCGACCGTGTTGCCGTCGGGAACGAAAGCACCGACCGGCCGCAAGCATTGCGTTACCTGCTTCCGCCTAATAAAAAGTGGGGTGCTTCTTCACTGGCAAATCGCCTGCGAGGACTAACGTACATCACCGCTGAGCGAATCGGTCCCCGCGAGGTCTACACCCTTGAGGACCGACAGGTTGCATCTGTCGTCGGGCCGGCCGGTGAATATGCAGCAAGCGTGCTCCACTGGGGTCGGGACGAGCATGTGCGCGATGATCTCGCACTGCCGGAGGTGCCAGCTATACGGCTGCGCCAAGTCGAGGAGCGAATGCGCACATTCTTCCCGGGGTGTGCTTTTGAACTACGGCAGGTTCCGCAGGCCAACGCAGTCACACTCGGGCTGCGCAATTCCAAACAAACGAGTTTCCACCGGCCAATTCACGAAGGATTTGGGCTCACGCAAGTCCTACCCATCATAATTGCTGCGCTCTCAGCATCTAAAGAGGACATTCTTCTCATCGAGAATCCGGAGGTCCATCTACATCCGGCGGGGCAAGCTCTCATGGGCCAGTTCCTGGCGGATGTGGCTCGCGCCAAGGTACAAGTGATTTTAGAGACGCACAGCGATCATGTACTAAACGGTATCCGCCGCTCCGTTAGGGCAGGTAGGCTCACGGCAGAGCAGGTTGCCATCCACTTTTTCAGGCCCCGCTCCACAGAGCCGGGTCAGCGCTCCACCGAGGCGGCTCAAGTGTTCAGTCCTGTGTTGGACAACTCGGGCAACATTGACACATGGCCTGAAGGGTTCTTCGACCAATTTGACAAAGACATGAATTACTTCGCCGGATGGGGCATATGAATGGAACTCCTCGTGAACGATCTCTCAATTCACGGGCAGTTTCCAGATCTCCCTGCGTTTCGCGAATCCATTGGTCGCGTGATGGTGATGCGTGACATTGCGCGTCGCTTCGGCCATCACCTTCATTGCCATAGAAACGTGGTTAATGCGCTGGTGACCAGAGATGTGAGAATGCAACAAGCGATGCAGGTTTTCGACCGGGATGAAAGACAAGCTGTTATGCAATGGTTCACTCGGTACGGGCCTTTCTGGGATGATGAGCGCTCGCACACTCCCGACGACTACTTGTACATGGAAAGCAATGGAGAAGTCGTCACAAATACCGCGGTTGGGGAGGCCGCATATTCTTGCTTCAAAGGCGCCGAACGGAATCTGGTAAGCCTAAAACCATCGTCATGGAATTATTCACCATTTTGCGTGAACTGGTTCGATTCCGGTGAGGTTTACAATGTCGAGGTGACCAACCACTGGGAGGCGGATGAGTTAGAGCGCACCCTCCAAAACGCTCCGACTGCTATCCTGTCATGGGTACAGCTCGCTGAAGTCTGCCAAACCCGCTGCCCCCAACTGAGATTCTCCGCAGATACGTTCGATCCCCTGCATGGGCATCCCTTCTTCAGGAGTGCCGCCGAACGTATCAAGATTCTGCTTGATACTCTGAATGCGTTCAAGCAATGTTTCGATGAGGACGGCCATCGCACAAGGGAGGGACAACAACTCTACCAGGATCACTTTACAGGAGATAAGGCTTGGTTTTCACCCTCAGCGGACTCGGAAATGCATAGGTTTGAGAAGGAACTCACCTTCCGGCATCCCGATATTGAAGGCCAGTCCATGTTCTGCCCCTACCATGGCAAAGTAAAGACACCGCAACTACGCATCCATTTCTCCTGGCCTGTGTCCGCAATCGAGCCTTTGTATGTGGTTTACATTGGTCCAAAGATCACGAAGAGATAACGGCCCTCCGGCATACAGTGCTGGAATTCCGATACGCCGATAGCTTCTCCTGGAAGCTGGTCAGTCACCTCCATCGCGGTCCAGTCATTGTCATGATTCGCCTACAGATCACACATCTGGCTTGAGTTGAGAGTGGAGGGAGCGGTTGCATATCGCTCCCTCCTGAACAATGAAAATCGACCGAATCGAGACAGGCCGTACAGGGTGCAGGGAGGTCCAGGTGTTATAATGGAACGAGTAAGCTGGCAGGGAGAAGATATGAACTACCAGGACATAATTACTATCGAGCCGGGTAAACGCGGCGGGCGGCCCTGTATCCGCGGGATGCGTATTGCCGTGTCGGACGTTTTAGGCTGGCTTGCCGCCGATATGTCGCGGGCAGAGATCATCGCTGACTTCCCAGAGCTTACGGACGAGGATATCCGCGCCTGCTTGGCGTTCGCCGCGGATCGCGAGCGGCGTGTGCTGACAGCGGTATGAAGCTGCTGTTCGACCAGAACCTGAGCGTCAAACTCTGTCTTCTCCTCGCGGACCTATTCCCGGATTCCCGCCAGGTTCGACTGCTGGGCATGGATCAAGCCGGCGATCAAGATATCTGGCAGTACGCGCGGGCGAACGGATTTACGATCGTTACACAGGATGCGGACCATGCCGACATGTCTGCCCTCTACGGCTCTCCTCCCAAAATCATTTGGCTCCGATGCGGTAACCAGCCAACCGCAATCGTGGCGCGGCTGATTCGCGAACACGCCGAGTCAAAAGCCGCGTTGGAAAGCGCTTCCGAGACGTCATGCCTGGAGATTTTCTAGCGGTCGGCGTTAATCGGCCGCTGGACGCACCAACCCCTAAAAACCGAGAAAGGACCGTCATGATACGCGTTACGCTGCCGTACCATCTGCGCACGCTGGCGAATGTCGGCGACGAAGTGCAAATCGACGTCGAGGGACCGGTCACGCAGCGGTCCCTCCTCGACGCGCTCGAAGCCAAATATCCGGCGCTGCGCGGCACGATTCGCGACCACGGCAGCATAAACCGCCGCCCCTGGCTGCGGTTCTTCGCCTGCGGGCAGGACCTATCCCACGAACCTCCGGATTCTCTACTGCCCGACGTCGTTGCGTCGGGGGCGGAGCCGTTTATCATTCTGGGGGCCATCGCGGGAGGTTAGCCTCAGCCCGGATTTTTCGTGAAACCCGCGTAGGGCACTTCCCTAGCTCCGCTCCCCGCGTGAATAATCCGAGATAGAGGAACTGTTCGGCGCAAGTGGTAATAAAGCCAACTGTTTGGGTATGTAGATGGAACGGTACGACCGGTGATTCGTATCGGTCATATTGGCATCCTTATGGAGAATATTTTCGTCATCGACCCTGCCAGGTGCATCGGCTGCCAGGCATGCGTTCATGCCTGCGCCGAGTGCGATACGCATCGTGGCGTATCCTTAATTCATCTGGAGTTCGTGGACAGGGCGAATACGGTCCAGACGACCCCGCAGATCTGTATGCACTGCGAAGAGCCAACATGCGCGCAGGTGTGCCCGGCGGATGCTATCAAGCAGACGGAAGACGGTGTTGTACAGTCCTCGTTGAAGCCCCGATGTATCGGCTGCCAGAACTGCGTGCTCGCGTGTCCGTTCGGCGTGCCCAAATACTTCACTGAACCCGATCAGATGATGAAATGCGATATGTGCTACGACCGTACATCCGCCGGCAAGAGGCCGATGTGCGCGACAGTCTGTCCCTCGGAGGCTCTCTACTTTGGAAGCGCGGAAGAGTGGATGTCCAGGCGCAAAGGCGTGTTGGTGAATAACTGGAAATTCGGAAATCAGAAGGTCAAGACGAAGGTGTGTATTGCAATGCCAGAGCCTGTAGAGAGGATCGACGTCAGGTTGACAGACATCCGGCTAACATGAAACGGCTGGCGGCAGGGAGGATTCCGGCGCATGAGCGACATTCCTAAATGGAAAGAAGACTTCCCCATCGAGTGGGATGCCGACAACTATGTTACCCGGCGTGAATTTACCAAGTTCCTGGTGATGATCTCCGGAGCAACCGTCGCGGGCAATGGATTCTTTGTACTTCAACGACTGCGAAAGCAGCGAGAGCCTTACTCCAAGGTGCGCATCGCGGCGGTAGCGGATGTAGGCGCCGGAGGAGTACAGCTCTTTCGCTATCCAACGGAGAACGATCCGGCCCTGCTCATACGACTATCGGACGGACGATTCGTAGCCTACACGCAGCGATGCACGCATTTGAGCTGCCCTGTCCAGTTTGTTGCGGGACAGAATCGATTGGAGTGTCCATGCCATAACGGAGCATTCGACGCCGCTACCGGCGAGGTGCTGGAGGGCCCGCCTCCTCGCGGGCTGCCGCGCATCACCCTGGCAGTCGAAGACGGCTCGATTTTCGCAACGGGAGTGCAGGGATCATGATTCGGAAGAGCCCGGAGCTAGAGCGGCGCACGCAATCTGTGTCCGCTCTAATGGCGCTCGTGCTCGTGCTGTTCCTGATCCAGTTGTGGCTGATAACTGTTGCGCTGGAGGATTTCCTCGCGGCTCGGGGAGGACTCGCGGTTCCAACGTTCGTCGCGTCCGGCGTGTGCTTTCTGCTCAATCTGCGGCTGCTAAAATATCTATTTGATATCGACCGTAGCGGCAAATGAATCAGCGTCTCGGTTCGACAAGCGCGCTTGCTCGACTGGCGGCTTCTATCGTCGAGGCTATCGAGCGACTCAAGCCGGGCTACTTCGCCATGGTAATGGCGACCGGAATCGTTTCTATCGCCCTCCAGCTTCTTGGTATGAAGCGTCTATCCGATCTGCTGCTATGGGTCAACTTTGTCGTCTTTCCATGGCTGGTATTGTCCATAGTTATCCGAGCGATCCGGTTTGGGTCCAGGCTATGGGCGGACTTGACCAATCCGCAGAGCGTTTTTACATTCTTCACGCTTGTGGCCGCGAGCAATGTACTGGGCATCCAGCTTCTTGCCCGCGGCCAACTATCGGCAGCGGTCGCGCTTTGGGTTGCGGCATTTGTAATCTGGCTCTGTCTTGGATACTTCAGCATCGGCGTTCTGACGTTCGCAAACACTCGCCCGATAAGTGAGACGGTGAATCCAACGTGGCTGATCGCGATCGTCGGCACTCAATCGCTGGCCGTGCTTGGCGCCAGGCTTGCGCCGGAGCTCGCCGGGCCAAGGTCATCTATCCTACTTCTATCTCTCGGCCTCTGGGGCATCGGCACTGCGCTTTACGTCCTCTGCATATCACTCGTAGCATCGCGGTTCTTCTTTGCGCGCCTCGAGCCCGCAGACATGATCCCGCCCGCCTGGATCATTATGGGAGCCACCGCTATCAGCACACTGGCAGGCGCAAACCTTATTGCCGCTGCGCCTATTGAGTCGTTTCTTTCGCGAATCCTGCCTGTCCTTGAGTGCGTCACGTTCTTGCTTTGGGCCTGGAGCAGTTGGTGGATTCCCATGTTGATCGCATTCGGTGTCTGGAAGCACATCATTAAGAAGGCCCCGATCACGTACGATCCTGCATTCTGGAGCCTGGTCTTTCCCCTTGGCATGTACACGGTCGCGACGTACCGCGCGGCGCTTGTGATGAAACTAACGGCGCTTCAGCTCATTCCGCCGATAACGGTCTGGGTGGCGCTGCTTGCCTGGGCAGTGACGTTTGCCGGCCTGTTTGCAACATTAGCCGTCAGCGCGGCTCGTACCCTGAATACGAAGCAGCCATAACACGCCTTGCCAATACCGGGCGCCGGTGAGGAAACATGATTTCTCAGTTGGATCGCAATGCACTTATCCGCGGCATATCTGCAAGCCTTCTCCTTATCGCCTCGATATACTTCGGCTCGGGCCGCCTCAAACACTTTGATCCTGCCCTGATTGCATACACCAGTGCGACTATCTTCGCCACGTTCGGGATCGTCTACAGATACAGCGTTTGGCTTGAGAAACCACCCACCCAGCTCTATTGGCGCAGAGGCTGGCAGCTCTTCCTGCGCCCGAGCCGCCTGCCCGGAAATCTTGTGGCGTTGGCGGGGCTGTTCTGGAATAACATCGTTGCACAGACGTTCATAGGCCGCCGAAACCGTGCGCGATGGTTAGCGCATTTCCTTATGTCATGGGGCTGCATTGTGGCCGCAATGGTCACCTTTCCACTCGCGTTCGGCTGGGTACATTTCGATCCTGATCCCACCGATCCGGCGCTCTACCAGGCGTTCTTGTTGGGGTTCCACGCCGGTACGTTTCCCTCTGGTTCTGTCGTGGGGCTGCTTGTTTTTCACATACTGGACTTCTGCGCTGTGGCCGTGATCGCGGGGATGGCGATGGCTTTCCGGCGGAGGATTTACGATCGCGGCGCGATCACCGTTCAGCAGTTCTCCATGGACTATCTCCCGCTCATTATGCTCTTCTCGGTCTGCGTAACGGGGTTGATGCTCACCGCGAGCGCGCACTGGATGCACGGGCATTCCTATAGCTTTATCTCGCTTCTGCATGCGTTCAGCGTGATCGTGACGCTGCTTTACATGCCATTCGGAAAGTTCTTTCACATCTTCCAGCGGCCCGCGAGCCTGGGGGTGAAGTATTACAAGCTGGAAGGCGCGGCGACACCGCAGGCAGAATGCGCCCGCTGCGGCGACGCTTATGCTTCCCAAATGCACGTGGACGATCTGCAGACTGTACTCAATGAACTTGGCCTGGACCAGCGCATGGACGATGGGCTGCATTACCAACAGATATGCCCCCGGTGTCGAAGAATACTATTAGCCGAGACCCAGCTGGAAGCGATTGGCAACCCCGGTTTTCTGTGACTTCTGCAGAGCTTTTCTCGATAAGCTGAGGACCATGCTGGGAGTCATCATCCGCGTGGGTGTAGTCGTCCTACCCGTGCGCTATTGTTCAAACCGGTCACCTTCGGGGTCTTGGCATCATGCAGAAATCCAACTCTCGCCAGCGGAACTGGTTGGGGAGCAATTCTCGGTACGCATGGTTGCTGAACCTGTGGTAGGATAATGGCAGGAATGGAGGTGGAAAATTGGGCAGATCGGCAAAGATCAGCATTAGCGGGCGGGACGACCTGCTGCGCGACGTGGAGCGGATGCGTCGCGGGTCCATCGAGAACCGCAGCGACTTCTTTAAACGTGCGGCGCAATCGCTCCTGCGCCAGGATCGCGACCGTGAGGCGGTGGAGCAGTAGGTTCAGGGCTACGTCGCGGACCCCGAGTCCGACGCCGAGGAGGCATGGGCCAGGCTCGGAGAACCGCGGATCGCCGAGGGAGTGTGGTGATGCGGCGGGGGGAGATATGGAGGGCGGACCTCGGATATCCCGTCGGAACGCGGCCTTTGCTCCTGTTAACAGAACGATTGAACCGTAGTCAGCTATTCGCTGCGCAGAGGGCCATGCTACAGTGCGATTCGAATGGAATGACGCCAAGAACCTTCTTAACATTCGAAAGCGTGGGATCGACTTTGCGGAGGTGCCATCAGTTTTCGAGGGCGCTATGGTCGTTGACATAGACGAGCGCAATGACTACGGAGAAGATCGATGGGTCGGGATTGGTTGACTTCGCCATATCCTGATCGTCATCGTTTGGAGCGAGCCTGCGGATGGCTTGATACGCATCATCTCGGCGCGGAAGGCGGATCAACATGAACGGAGACGTTTTGAGGAACGAATTTCGAACTGACTGGGACAGGCTTGAGTCAATGTCGGATGAGGAGATCGACTACTCCGACATTCCGCCACTTTCCGACGACTTCTTTGCGCGAGCCGATCTCCGCATCCCAGCACAGCAAACACAAAACTGGGTGGAGCTAGATCCAGACGTGGCGGGTTGGTTCCGAAAACGTAGCAGGGAATACAAGAAGAGAATCAACAGCGTCCTCCGGGAACACATGATGGCGAAAATGAGGTAACCAGCCATTATCTCCCAACGGCTTCCAATTGGATTGCACAAATCACCATTCCAGTGACAGAATAACAAGTCGCCGAGGATGAAGTGTGGTTCGGGGAAACTAATTCTCTCATTGTTTACCCCTGCACAGCGGCGGCGGGTAACGCAAGCACTATTCGCGGCTCAATGCTATGGACGGCTGCAGATTGGAGAACGGTCGGAGTTCCCAGTCAAAAGGCGGAGGAAATAGGGGAAATATCCGAGTTGCCGTTACATTGACCGCCAAATCCAGTCGCTCGGCGAGTTGGTCGGCTGAAGGACAGAACACCGAATTTCAACCTTGGTCAGCACACGGCGAACTTTCGTTACAAGCGTTACCCTTTTGTCTGCAGCAACGACGGTTGCGCGTGGATGAGGGCTTACGCCGACTGTTACCATCGCCAAGAACTGCAGGGCTTTCGGGACTCCTGTCGGCGCGGCGGCGGAGAACGGGAACGGGTGGTGCAAGCTCACCCACTGCGGCGAGCGCGGACCCCACGAGGTCTCCGAACCCTTTGCGCCATACGCCCAATTGATTCCGCTATACGGCGGATTGATTCCGTCACACGGCAGATTGACAGCGGCGGGTGAACGCTCCATAATGGGCCATCATCGGAGGCTTGCGCCGCCCCCTTCAAGCCACCTCCTGAAGTCGCCACTCACGTATCACGGTCGGCATTAGATCTTCAGGTACTAACGGGATGCTGGCGGCAAGGCGGTCTCCGGATGTCTGCAATCGGCGCCTGAAGTGAATAATTGTTAGCCCTACCAACTCTCCGGATTCTGCATCGACTCGCAGCAGTATGCCTTCCTCGGGCTCGATGCAGGACGCCTCGCGCGGCTCGCCAAGCGATACATATAGCGTATCCGCAGACTCATCATAATCGAGTTTCAAAGGCTGGTGTTTAACCACAATAATTCTCCACCCGTAATATGGGGACAGAAATAGGCCGTTACCACATACGCAGGCGATCTGTCGTATGCGACGACAACCTTGAGAAACAGCTTTCGATACTTCCCGGTGTCTTCAAATCGCCTGTAAAACGTCCTTGCGTCATCACGAACATGGCTGGAGTAGACGCATTCCGGAGACTCGAGGCAAAGGCGAACCTGCTCCGCATACGACGCAACCTAAGGGTGTCCCGACTGAATGTGCCGTTTCCACTGCTCTTCATAAAGTACAACTGGGCTCCCAAGCGCATCTACCGTTTCAAATACGACCGATTCCACCGATAATCCCCTTCGTCCGTCATGGTACGATCTCACTCATTATATAGCCTGTTTTGGCTATCCGATCGCCGCCAAACGCAAGGTACAGGGCGACACGCCAACTCCACGCTCCGAATAATAATGGTTTCTTGATGATGTTTCCCAACCATTATGCGGACCATGACGCACAACAAACAACCGAAGACGTAACCTTGGCGTCCGGCGGGCTGCGCATGCCAGTGCATCGCCCGTTAGCATCTGGAACTTCAGGCGGACGCCCAACCCCTTGCGCCGCCCGCCCAATTGCTTCCGCCGGATGACAAATTGATTCCGTCACGCGGCGGATTGACTATGGCGCGTGAACCCTTTATAATGGCGCAACAACGAAGACTTGCGCCGCCCGGCGCAACGCTCGCGCCATGCGCCCCCCATACTCCGGCGCGTGGAACAAGGAGTACGCCTCGATTTTGGATTTTAGATTTTGGATTTTGGATTAGACCCCCAGATTTTGGATTTCAGTATCTTAGCGTTTCATTTTCGCGCGAATGGCGCAGGAATCCGAAGATATTAGATCTGACCAGAATCCACCACCGGTACGCGGTGGAAGCGCGGTTCTACCAGATAGTGGGAACGCTGGATGTTCGAATCCGATGGTCGCGGGTGATGAGGATAAGTCCGAGGGCGACGGCGGTTGCGGCGATGATGCGATCCGGCATATCAGGGACCTCGGCGCGGGGGATTGCGGGCAGCGCCCGCGCGACAGCCAGGTCGAGTGGCGCCATGGTTAGGACACTCTGCTCGTCTTCCAGTTCTGTCATGATTCGGGCCAACAAGTCCTGGGGGAGGCGGTTCTTTTCGACGAGATAGGCGACCTCGACCAGAGAAATGGAAGGGACGTAGACCGGATCACCATCCGAGGCGGCCTGCTGCATTGCCGCTCGTGCAGTAGGAGAGAGATTTGGAGTGTTTAGGACATACCAGACGGTGGCATGTGTGTCTGCGACTACGGCGCTCATAATTCAATCTCTCGCGGGAAATCACCCCACATCTCTTTGCGCGCCTGCGCGATGTCGTCGTCCGAAATGGTGACGTTGAGATCTGCACATAGTCCCAGCGCACTGCGAAGCGGACGCTTCGTCCCCTGTTTCCGCTGTAGAAACTCGATGAAATCCAGCGTCTCTTGTTGTTTGTCGTCCGGCAGCGCGCGCCATCCTTTGAGCAAGGTCTGCTCCTTCTCAAGCACTGACATGGGCGTACCCTCCTGAGTCCATTATACACGAACTGGCATGGGTGGTTGGGTCGTTGGAAGACACCGTTATTGCGAGTATCTCGTCCGCACGGACTCCCTTCACTCGTTCCGAAACAACCGTGCCGGCTCTGCCAAGATTTCGCAGGAAGCCTTCGTGCCCGTGGTGAAAATCAGAGAATTCAAGACGTATCCTTTTCAGACGTGGGTGACATGAAGCTTGAAGAAGTAGAACAAATCGCGCTTCAGCTTGATCCTCATGACCAGCGCAGGCTTGCCGATGGAATCTGGAGGCATCTCAACGTAACGCCGCTGAGTTCTGAATCGGTCGACGCCTGGCGCGAATGCCGGCTGGCGGCCATTGCGAGGTACGATAAGTTTGCAGGTCCCGATGGCGACCTGGTTCCGGAGGATGATCTGCGCAGAATCCGTGACTAGAGGATGGCTGACATAGGATAACCGAGCCTTGCCTCGACGCTTCCCAGGCGGCGAAGATGGTGCTAATGAACGAAAGGCTCCGAAGTCATGCGAGTCAGTTATTTGATGACTCTGCGGCTGCGGATGGCGACCTGATCACTCCGCCCATCTTCGTGAGTGAGGTCGACTCGATGGTATGCAGGCGCGAATTCAGTGGCGAGCTAAACACCGCCGAGGCGCAGAGGGCACCAAATATGGAAGGATATTGCCCGAAACTAATCGTTCAGTACCCAGACATTCTCTATGCCCCCGGTGTCGAAGAATACTCTTGGCTGAAACGCAGTTGGAAGCGATTGGCAGCCCCGGCTTTCTGTGACTTCTGCATAGACCTAATTGACAAGGAACCCTGCAAGTGGCTACCGTTCCAGTTCCACATGAGCAGTTGATTCGCGAATTCGGACCTAACCCACAGTACACGCCGTCCGGAGGATGGCAGGGCGCCGGGTTGCCGGACCGCCTGGTTCCCACTCACTGCTGCTTCTGCGGGCAGCAGTGCGGGATTCTGCTCAAGGTCAAGAACAACAAGGTTGTCGGCTTTGAGCCGCGCGAGGACTTCCCGTTCAACAAGGGAAAGCTCTGCCCCAAGGGCGTGAAGCGCTACATGCAGAACGAGCACCCGGACCGCCTCCTCAATCCGCTGAAAAGGACCGATTCCGGCTTCGCGCGCATCTCGTGGGACGAGGCGCTCGATACCACCGTTCATGAGATCAAGCGAATCCAGCAGCAGTACGGCAAGGATTCCTTCGCTATGCTCAGCGGCGTCTCGCTCACCAACGAGAAGAGCTATCTGGCGGGAAAGTTTGCCCGTGTTGCCCTGCAAACAGCCAATCTGGACTACAATGGCCGTCTTTGTATGGTGAGCGCCGGAGCGGGTAATAAAAAGGCTTTCGGTATCGACCGCGCCGCCAACTACTGGGACGACATCGTCCTTGCGGACGTGATTCTCGTCACAGGCGCCAATGTGGCCGAGTGCGCACCCATTACTACCGACTATATCTGGCGAGCGCGGGATCGGGGGGCCAAGCTCATTATGATCGATCCGCGAGTCACGCCCCTGGCTCGCACGGCCGATCTCTACATTCCGGTTCGGCCCGGCGGCGATTCGGCGCTCATGAACGGAATTCTTCACGTCGTAATCGAGGGCGGCTGGATAGACCAGGAGTTCATCGATAACTGCACGAGCGGCTTCGAGGCAGTGAAGGAAACCGTCAGGAAGTACACTCCAGATTACGCGGGTGAGCTTGCCGGGGTCGAGCCTTCGCTGATCGTCAGGGCCGCTGAGATGTGGGGCCCGGCCAAGACGAGCTTTTTGCTCCACGCGAGAGGAATCGAGCATCACACCAAAGGCGTCGACAACGTACTCTCCTGCATCAATCTGGTTATCGCTACCGGACGGATCGGCAGACCCGGCTGCGGGTATGGCACGATTACAGGCCAGGGCAATGGACAGGGCGGGCGCGAGCACGGGCATAAGTGCGACCAGCTCCCCGGCAACCGCGACATAGAGAATCCTGAGCACCGCAAGTACATCGCCGACGTTTGGGGCATCGCCGAATCGGAAATGCCCCACAAAGGTATTACCGCCCAGGAGATCATCGAGGCCATGCACGCTGGCGACATCAAGGGCCTCCTCTCCATCTGTTTCAACCCGGTAGTCTCCCTTCCCGACGCGAGCTTCACAAAGGAGGCGTTCAACCGCCTGGAGCACTACTCCGTTATCGACTTCTTCCTCAGCGAGACTGCCCGCCATGCGGATATTGTCCTGCCCGGCTCGCTCCATGAGGAAGACGACGGAACATCCACGAGCGCTGAAGGGCGTGTGATTCGCATTAACAAAGCGGTAGATCCGCCCGGCGAGGCTCGTATCGACTGGCACATCCTGTTGGACATTGCCGTGCGGCTGGGCCGCGGACAATACTTCAAGTATGAGTCGGCAGAGGAGATTTTCAACGAGCTTCGAGTCGCTTCGAAGGGCGGAACGGCGGACTATTTCGGCATCACCTACGAGAAGATCGAGAAGAATCAGGGGGTCTTCTGGCCGTGTCCGTCATTGGATCACCCGGGCACGCCACGGCTCTTCGAGGACCGCCAGTTCTTTACTCCAGATAAGAAAGCCCACTTCAACGCGGTCGAGTATCGCCCGCCGGCGGAAGTTACCGATGAAGAGTACCCTGTCATCCTGACCACCGGGCGCGTAGTGAGCCAGTACCTCAGCGGGACCCAGACACGCCGAATCGGGGCTCTGGTGGACCAGTACCCCGAGCCTCTGGTAGAGATTCATCCGAGTCTCACCGCAAAGCTCGGCGTGAAGCCCGGCGATTCAGTCCGGGTTGAGAGTCGTCGTGGAAGTGTAATACTAAAGGTAAATATCGTATCGACTATCCGTGAAGACACAGTCTTCATTCCGTATCATTGGGCGGATGATCGGTCAGTCAATCTCCTCACCATTCGCGCTCTCGACCCGGTCAGCAAGATACCGGAGTTCAAGGTTTGCGCCTGCCGCGTCGTTAGGGAACCCACACATTGAACGCCATGAATCAAGTTCCACTCAAGCAGCACTCTTCGCGCTAAGGGAAAGAGAAAGAGCAGTCATGATACGGATTCAACTACCGTTCCATTTGCGGACGCTGGCACACGGTGGCGAAGGTGAGCTACGAGGTGCAAATTGAGGTTGAGGGGCCGGCTACGCAACGGTCCCTCCTAGGCGCGCTCGAAGCCCCGTATCCGGCGATGCGCGGAACTATTCGCATGCTAAACAAAGACCACGGTCATAAACATGCGAGCAGGCTGTATGTTGGAGACTTGAAGTGGATTGGACGAAACTCCGATGGCATCGGGATGTGGCGAGGCATATGGCGGACCATTCCGAAGTGGTTCTGCAACTCGTTCAAGGCGCTCGGTATAGGCTTGGTCTGCCTGTCAGCCATATTCGCGTCGGTTGGCTTGTGGGAGGCCGTTCCGGGACCGCTAATCGCCGGCACATTCCATACACTCGTCGGCTTCTTCTTCCTGGAGCGCATGCGATACAAAATGAGCTGCCTGATAACTGCGGAGCAGGCGGCGGAGCAGTTTGGAGTTGGCGTGCAAGAGTTGAGGAAAGTGGTCGATGAGGAGGGCATCCGTCCGACCTACATCCTGAACGACGACCCCATTTACGAGCTAAACTCATTCGGCGACGTGGGTATTCTCCTTCGATCCGCCGAGCGGCCGCCCGAAAACGACGAGAATCTCCTCCGTGCAGTTGGCGGCGTAACGAACGGGCAGCCCGATCATCTTTTACGCCCTGCCGAATCGGAAACAGTCACTCCCGATTCCGTCCACGAAACTCCTCTTGCAACGACACAACCGCAACACTCAATCCTGCACGAGGAGATCAACATCATAATGCATGCGAGATGATGGAGAAAAGTTCAATTGCAAATCAGGAGCCATACTATAGCGGCTCATTCAAGATTTACCGGTGAAACAATTGCGCGGCGCGGCGAAGACCTCAACCAGAGGGAGATTCGCGGGCGTGCGAGACCGAGGAAAACGTCGGGAAGATTGTCTCCATTGATGTCCAGACCGGCGGGCTACTTCCCAGTCTTCCTACTTTAGCCGTCAGCTTTCCCCGCTTGCCACCGACCTCCGAAAAGCGATACAATAGCGGCATGAATGTTCTGCCCGCCTCTTACAACGAAGACCCCGCGCTCCTCGTCACTCGCGACCTCGATTCGCTCGCCGGCTATCTGCGCCAGGAACGCGTCGCCCTGCGTGGTTTGGGCGGACAGGGCGGCTCCGGCGGCGCTTCGCAAGGAGGCTCGAACGGAGGCCTCGCCCTCGCCCGCACCTACAGCGATCTCGTGGACAGTGTGATTCGCCGCATGCTCTACCTGGCCTGCGCCAAGGCGGGACGCGGCGCGTCCCCTGAGAGCGTGCCCATTGCCGTGGTCGCGACCGGCGGCTACGGGCGCAAAGAGCTTAGCCCCCACTCCGACATCGACATCACCTTCATCCCTCACCGCGACGGCGACGCGCTCGTGGACCGCATCATCAAGGAGATGTTCACGGGAGTTATGCGCGTCTTCATCGACGGCAACGGCATGAGCGTGGGATATGCCTACCGCCTGATGCAGGACTGTGTGAATCTGGATCACCAGACAACGTGCGGCCTGCTGGACGCGCGAATCGTGGCCGGCAGCGACCGCCTCTTCATCCAGTTCGAGGATGAGTTCTGGTCCCATTTCAATCCCCCCGACTTCCTCTTCGCCAAGCTGGACGAGCGCCGCCGCATGCTGGAGAAGCACGGCCCCACGCCGCGCGTCATCGAGCCCAACATCAAGGAGGGGGCCGGCGGCCTCCGCGATCTCCACACCGCCGTCTGGGTGACGCAGGCGCTGCGCAGCCTCAACGCCGCGCGCGTTCGCGGCGACCGTGTTTGGGATGCGCTGGTTAGATACGCCGAGATAACGGAGGAAGAGTCCGCCCGGCTGCACGACGCCAAGGAGTTCCTCTTCCGCGTCCGCAATGCCCTCCACGATATCACCGGCGGGGAGCGTGACCACTTGGTGGTTACGCGCCAAGAAGAGGTCGCGGAACGCCTGGGATACGAGCAGGAGAGCTCCACCGGACCCGACGAAAGCCCCTCAACCCTCAACCCTCAACCCTCAATTCCGCCGGTAGAGCTGTTCATGCGCGACTACTACCACCACGCGACCGCCATCCACCGCATAACCCAGGGCATCATGCGCCACAGTGAGAATCGGCGGCTCTTCCTGGGCATCGGCCTCGACTGCAAGCGCAGGCAGATCGTTCCCGCCAACGCGGCGCTCGACTGCGAAGACCCCCTCTGGATGCTCTGGGCGTGCGAGCTGGCCCAAAAGTACAGCCTGGAGTTCAGCGACGAGCTGGAACGAGTCATCCTGGACCTGCTGGATACAGGCGCAATCATTCGGGATCAGGAGCGGGCCGGGGAGGTCTTCGCGCGAATCCTCGGCTCCCCGCGAGGCGCCTATCCCATCCTTCAAAAGATGGCCGACCTGGGCATCCTCGGATGGCTGCTGCCGGAGGTGGGCGCAACGCTCGACCTCATCGCCTATGATCCGTCCCATGACTACACCGTCGGTCAGCACACACTCTACGTGATTCGCCACCTCGACTCGCTTCGCGCAGCGGAAGGCGATGAGGACATGCGCGACTTTCGACAGGTGATGTCCGAGCTGCGCAATCCCGAGCATCTCTATATGGCCGCTCTGCTCCATGACGCGGGCAAAGGCATGGGCGACCGTCCGCACTCCGAATCCGGCGAGGACCTGGCGAGGGTGGTGTGCGGGCGGCTCGGCTGGCCCGAATCCGCGACCGAAAACGCCTGCTTCCTCGTGCGTCACCATCTTCTCATGGCGGAGACCTCCCGGCTGCGTGACTTGAATCTCGAAGAGACGATTCGCGACTTCACGAGCGTGGTTAACGACCCCGATCGCCTCCACATGCTCTATCTCCTCACCTACGCGGACACGAACGCAGTGGGCGCGGGCGTATGGACTCAGGTCAAGGGCCGCTTCCTGCGCGACCTGTTGCGCCGCGCCGACCGCGCGCTCCTGGAAGGCGAGATGGAGGATGGCGACGGCTCCGGCCTCGTGCGCACGCGCCGCCGCCTAATGAAGGAGCTGGAGGTCGAAAACCTGCCGCCGGAAGACGTGCAGGCGCATGTGGAATCCATGCCCGCAACCTATCTCCTGAACACGAGCCTGAACGAGGTCGCGCTTCACATCGGCATGGTGCGCCGCGCCCGCGAAGGCGAGCCGATGATCGATTTCTACGATGAGCGCGATACGACCTACACTGAGTTGACTGTCTGTACGAAAGACGATCCCGAACCGGGGCTTCTTGCTAAGATAGCGGGAGTCTTCTACGCCGCGGACCTGGACGTGCACAGCGCGCAGGTCTTTACCCGCGTGGCAAACGTCACCGAGTCGGAACCCAACGGCGCGGGCGCGGTGGAGCGGATTGCCATCGACAAGTTTTTCGTGGACTTCCGCGGCCGCCAGCTTACGCCGGGCAAGCGCAAGGAGATATCGACCAACCTGACCGCCGTCCTGAAGGGCGAAGTCGCGGTTGGCGACCTCCTCACGAAACGGAAGAAGCCGTCCGCCATCGGCGGCCCCGTGCAGGAGATAGCCATCCGCAACGACCTCTCCGACACTTACACGGTGATCGAGGTGGCCTCGGCGGACGAACGCGCAATGCTCTATCGGGCCAGCGGAGCGCTTTCGGCGCTTCGGTGGGGCATTCACTCCGCGCGCGTGTCGCACTTCAAGGGGCGGAGCATGGCCGGATTCTACGTCATTGGCGCGCGCGATCTGAGCGATACTCAGGCACGCCGCGCACTGCTCGATCTTATGCCGCTAGCCGCGCCGGAAGAAGGGCCAAAGGAGAAACGATAGCATGAAAATCGCCTATTTCGATTGTTTCTCCGGCATATCTGGCGACATGACGCTCGGCGCTCTGCTTGCGTGCGGCGTGGAAACGGAGTGGCTTCGGGCCGAGCTTCAACGTCTCAACCTGCCCGGCTGGCGGCTGGATGTCGAGCCCACGAGCCGGAACGGAATCGGCGCCACGGACGTGACGGTCGCGATCACCGAGGAGCAGGGGCATGGCCGCCACCTGCATCACATCGAGGAGATACTCGCAAAAAGCGTCATATCGCCAGCCATCCAGGCGAAGGCGCTTGCAGTCTTCATCAAGCTTGCCGACGCGGAGGCCAGGATTCACCAGACCACGCCGGATCGGATTCACTTCCACGAGGTGGGGGCGGTGGATGCGATTGTGGACATCGTCGGGTCCTGCCTTCTGCTGGAAAAGCTGGGCGTAGAGCGGGTGGTCAGCTCGCCCCTTCCTATGGGAAGGGGCTTTGTGGAGTGCATGCACGGCACGATTCCGATTCCGGCCCCGGCTACTCTCGAGATGCTTCAGGGCGTACCTGTCTACTCGGTAGACGTGGAGGGCGAGCTGGTTACGCCGACCGGGGCGGCGATTCTCAAGACGCTGGCCGCCGGCTTCGGTCCCATGCCTGCCATGACAGTACGGGCGAGCGGCTACGGCGCAGGCAAGAAGCAGTTCGGTAACCGCCCGAACCTCCTGCGGGTTATCCTTGGCGATACAGTGGAGGACGTCTTCAGCGCCGCGCCCGAAGTGACCGTGCTGGAAACCAATCTCGACGACTTCTCGCCGCAGTTCTACGAGCCGCTTTCGGAGAGGCTGTTCGCGGCGGGCGCGCTGGACGTCTACCTCGCGCCCATCCAGATGAAAAAGGGCCGCCCGGCGACGCTGGTCACCGTCCTCGCTCCGCCGGAAAAGGCCGAGGCGCTTGCCGACATCATATTCACCGAGACCACGACGCTGGGAATTCGTTTCAACACGATGCGGCGGCTCTGCATGGAGCGCGAATGGCGCGCGGTAGAGACGCCCTACGGATCGATTCGCATCAAGATTGGCCGCTGGAAGGGTGAAGAAAAGACCGCAGCACCCGAATATGAAGATGTACGCGCCGCCGCCGAGCGCGCAGGAGCCCCGCTGAAATTGGTCCTCCAGGCAGCAATGAACGCCTACTCTCAAGAACAGTAAATGAGGAAACGAGTAAATGAGTAAATGAACGGCCTTCGCATTGACCAATTGACCCATTGACCGACTATGAACCGAATCGTCTGCCCGCGCTGCCGAGCCAATAATTTTCCAGGACAACCTAGCTGCTTTCAGTGCGGCTCCTCATTGCCGCCTCCCGAAGCGGTACAGAAAAGCCATGCCCCTGCGCCGCCCGTTCAGCCGCGCCCACAGCCGTTCCCGCATCCGCAGCAAAGCGCTTTCCGCGGGCCGCCCGCCTACGGAGGGCCACGCAGGTCGCCCTGGCCCGTTCTGATTCCGGTCATCATAGTAATCGTAACGCTTTGCGGAACGGTGTTCATTTTCTCCGCCCGAAGAGCTGCCGCGCCTCGTTCGACCGCCGCCATGAGCGCGGAGATGCAGGCGTCTGAGCTGGACAGGCTGCGGAAGGAACACGGAATCGGCGCGCCTCCCGCCGACCCCGGCTCGGGCGATGACTCGACCCATCGGGAGTTGAACCGCCTCCGCGAGAAGTACGGCATCGGCAGCGGCACGCCCCACAATCCGAACGATGGGAGCGTTCCGAACGGCGGGGCCGTCACTTTCGACCAATGGCGTCGCGAGCGCCCCGATGCGACGAACTATCAGTACCGGTAGCGCCGGCGGGACCAGGCCGCCGCTGTCGATCCCTACCCGTCTCAGACTCCACTCTGCGCCCGGCGGAATCCTCGGCATCGAATGCCAAGCTGCTTCGGCCTGCCGGCGAGACGGGCCTCGGCTCTGCGGACACTTTGCTCCGTCCTGCGCCCAACGGATAGCGCTCCATTGAAATGGCATAAACCGTCTTGAAAAGAAATACTCGATTTACGGCTGCGCTGCTCCTGACCGGAGCATTGTGGCCGGGATCTCTACCGTTAAACGCGCAGCCCGCCGAGATTTCGGCCGCTGCCGCTGGCTTCCGAGCGCTGAACGCGCTTGCGCCTACCCCCAACTACATCTCCAGGTTGAAGAGCCGCCGCAACGCCTGGAAGAAATTTCCGGTTCGCGTCTACTTCGTCGTGGACGAATACCATGCGGGAGCGCGCGAGCAGATGGCGCGCCACGGATTTAACAGGTGGGCCATCGCGACGGACGGGCTCATCGATTACGTGGTGACGGAGGACTCGGAGGCGGCGGATATTTATGTACGATTCGATCCGAAGACGGATAACGGTCTTACTCAGATAGGGCTCGACAAACACAAAATCAGGCGCGCTTTCATCATGATAGGGGTGCGGCAGGGAGCGCAGACAGACGTCGAGACCATCGCGTCTCACGAGTTTGGTCACGCGCTGGGAATCGACGGCCATTCAGAAAGCAAGCGCGACCTCATGTACCCAATCCACTGGGCCGGATCGCCCGGCCGCCTGACCAGCCGCGACGTAAATACCCTGGCTGCTCGCTATCCCTCGCTCGCGAAAGCGCTCGACGCAAAGCATACCGCCTACGTCCGGTAACGAAGCGAAATAGCGAGCCTTCCACCTTCCACCTTTTACCTCCCACCCTCCACCTTCCACCTTCCACCTTCCACCTTCCACCTTCCACCTTCCACCTTCCACCTTCTACGTTTCCCCAACAGGTATAATTAGCCCGCGCAGGACAAGTGAGAATAGGCGAGAATAGGCAATGGCGCACATCATGGCATTGGACGTGGGTGAAAAGACAATCGGCCTGGCGGTTTGCGACGAATCGGAGACCTTCGTCTTTCCACGCCAAACGCTCGTCCGGCACGAAGGCCACCGCCGCGATATGAACGCGCTTCGCGACCTTATATCGCAGGACGAGATCGAGGCGATTGTGGTCGGCTTGCCGCTGATGATGGATGGCTCCGCCGGACGGCAGGTGGAGAAGATCGACGAGTTTATCGCGATTCTCAAGAGATTTGTGTCGATTCCCATCTTTACGCACGACGAGCGGCTGTCTACGTTCGAAGCGGATCAGCTCCTCGCGGAGGCGAACCGCAAGCCCAGGGACCGCAAGAAGGTCATCGATTCCGTCGCGGCAGGAGTCATTCTGGAGAGCTATCTGGCGCAGAAGCGGGCCGGAGGCGCGGTGAATGGCTGACGCCGCCCCCTCGTTTCAGCTCAGCAACCGTGGCAGCAATCGCGGCACGAATCGTCGCAAAAGGCGGAAAGGGCGAAGAGGATGCGGGAGCCGCATATTTGCTCTTCTCAGCCTGCTGGCGCTCCTTTCAGGCTGGGCCTGGTGGCAGTCCACTCCGCCGTCCACTTCGCGAAGGCCCGTCACGGTCGCCATTCCCGCGCGCTCCGGGTCGGCGGCCATTGCGGACAGGCTTCAGCGCTCCGGCCTGATTCGTAATGCCTTCGTGTTTCTCTGGTACGCGCGGATACATGGCGACGCCGGGCGTCTCAAGGCAGGCGTGTACCGCCTCTCGCCGTCCATGACTGTCGGCGAAATAATTGCCCGACTCAAGGGCGGCGGCGCGGATGCCGACGATAAGACGGTAACCATTCCCGAGGGCTGGACGGTTATACAGATCGCCGGCGCGCTGGCATCGAAGGGAATCGTAAGAGACAGCCAATCGTTTCTCTCCATCATTAAGCGGCCTAATAGTGTAAAAGACAGTCCGTTGAAAGCGCCCTTTCCGCTGCCGGACACCGGATTGGAGGGCTATCTCTTTCCGGACACTTACCGATTTGCGCCCAGCACGCCGCCCGCGAAGGTGGCTCAGGCGATGCTCGACCGATTCACCGCCGCCTTCTTCGACAAGCACAGGGCTGACATAGAGCGCAGCGGCCATTCGCTTCACGAGCTGGTGACCATCGCGTCGCTCATCGAGCGGGAAGCGGAAGTCGAGCGAGATCGCGCGCGAATCGCCGGCGTCATCGAGAACCGGTTGAATCGGAACATGAAGCTGGACATCGACGCTACGGTGCTGTACGCCCTCGGCCATCATAAAGATCGCGTTCTTTACAAAGACTTGCAGGTCGCGTCGCCCTATAATACGTATCGCCATAAGGGACTGCCGCCGGGCCCTATCGCATCGCCCGGACTGCCGTCTCTTGAGGCCGCTCTGTCTCCCGAGCAGCACGACTTCCTGTTCTACGTCGCTTCTCCCGACGGGTCTCACGTCTTCACGCGCACCGAGGCCGAGCACAACGCTGCCGTCGCCCGGATGCGCAACCTCCAAAAACGGCAATGAACCACGGGGAACACGGGGAGCACGGGGAAGAGATAACTGCGGTGGACATTGAAAGCTTATGCGGCCGGGGCGAAATAGGTTTTCCCCCGTGTTCCCCGTGGTTTAATTCGTGGTTAAGATGAGGTTGTTTTATGGATACCGTGGGTTCTAGAAAAAAGCGCGGCGTGCACATGCTCTGCCCGCATCGTTTCTGCCATGGCGTGGCGGAGATATCGGTCGAAGACCTGCAAGCGGAGGGAATCGACACCGTCCTTCTTGACCTCGACAACACGCTGGTTCCGTGGCAGAAGCACGACATGACGGAGGAGGTGCGCGCCTGGCTGCTGTCGCTCAAGGAGGCAGGCATGAAGATGTTTCTCGTCTCCAACTCGCGCTTCGGCAAGCGCATCATCACTCTTTCGGAAGATCTGGGGATTCCCCACGTGCGCCGGGCGTGGAAGCCTCGAAAGAAGGGCTTTCTGTACGCAATGAAGGAGTTGGGGTCGGAGCCGTCGAAAACCGTGATCATTGGCGACCAGATGTTTACAGACGTGCTTGGCGGGAACCGCCTGGGGCTCTATACCGTTATGGTTCATCCCATTGCCAAGCGAGAGTTCGTCGGAACGAAACTAAGCCGTACCGCCGAAAGGGTTTTTCTCTCCTGGTTCCGCAAGACCGGCAGAATTTAGCAATATAGGGGCGGCCCTGCGTGGCCGCCCCGTAGGGAGACCGGCGCGCCACCCGGCAGGGAACAATCTTCGCGTTGCGCCGCGTTTTCACCCGCGTTGCGCCGTGCCTTTGACGGAGCGCAGCGGGTATGGTTTACAGGAGGGCGGCCACACAGGGCCGCCCCTACGGTTCGCCAATGGATTGCTTGAATTTCGCCGCTTGCGCACTTACGGCATTTCCTGTATAATCAACTGTAGAGAGAACGAGGAACAATTCTCTCGATGGCATCGTCAGAGCGACAAGAGGGAAACCATCTGCCCTCTGTCAACGGCAAGACCAGAATCCTGGGAGTGTTCGGCCACCCGGTCGAACATTCGCTCTCTCCGGCTATGCATAACGCGGCGATCGCCGCGTTGGGTCTCAATTACTTATACATACCTTTTTCCGTCCTACCGGACGACATCGGTCCGGCCATCCGCAGCTTAACAACGCTGGGAATCATTGGAGTCAATCTCACTATTCCGCACAAGGAGCGCGTACTTCCGTTCCTGGACCGCATTGCGCCGGAGGCGCGGGCGATTGGAGCGGTAAACACCGTACATAACGACAAAGGACAGCTTGTCGGCTATAACACCGACGGCGAAGGCTTTGCCGGTCCGCTGAGGGCGCAGGGTTTCAATAGCGCCGGAAAACGGGCAGTGGTGTTGGGCGCGGGCGGCGCCGCGCGTTCGGTGGTGTTCCACCTGGCGCGCGACGGAGCGGCGATAACGCTTGTAAATCGCACTCTCCATCGCGCGGAGATCCTTGCCGCAGAGGTGCGGGCCGCGTGCGGCGGCGCGATAGTGGATTGTGTTGACCTCGACGATGCTGCCGGATTGACAGGGGCTCTTGCAGGGGCGGAACTGCTGGTCAATACCATGTCGGTTGGTATGTCGCCGAATGAGGCGGACATGCCTCCGATTCCCCCCGCAACGCTGCATCCCAGGCTGTTCGTGTACGATCTTATTTATAATCCGCGCGAGACGCGTCTGTTGGCGCTGGCCCGCGCTGCCGGCTGCCGTACGTTGAATGGGGTGGGCATGCTGGTCTATCAGGGAGCAGCGGCGTTCGAACAATGGACGGGCGTTCGGCCCTCCGTGGCGGTAATGGAAAAAGCGGTGCTGGCAAATCTACCCTTATAGCCCGCGCTGGGATGGAAAAAGTTGTTGCGTCCGCTCGGTGCGCTGTGTTATAATCGCGCCGAAGCTTAGCGTGCTAAGCATGCGGACCATGGTGTAAAGATCAGTAGAATCTAGAGCGCATCTCATCAAATGAGAGACTAGGTGGCACATACGATGGCGATAACCAGGAAGAGCATGGGGGAGTACATGGTCGAGAAGAACTATATCTCGGCCGATCAGTTCCAGCAGGCTCAAGACATGCAGAAACAGTCGCGGACCGAAATTGGCAAGCTCCTTATCGAAATGGGGTTTGCCAATGAACGCGACGTGACGGAAGCGCGAGCGCAGGAGTTGGGTCTGCCATTCGTGGACCTGACTCGCCATGCGCCTGAGCCGGCCGCGGTGAACGTGGTCCCGGAGAATATCGCCAAGCGGCACAACGTAATCCCGGTTAAGAAGGATGCTAATACACTCTTTGTCGCCATGGCGGACGTGAACAACCCATACGCCGCGGACGACCTCCGCATGGTCTCCAAGTGCACGATTCGGCCCGTGCTTGCAGCCCCCGGCGCCATCGAGGACGCGATTTCCCGCATATACGGTGGGACGTCTGTCGTCGGGGCGTCTCCGGCGGACGGCAAAGGGGGCATGAACCCGGCAAAGGGCGGCATGAACCCCACGGTAGGCGGCGGCAGCGACCTCATGTCGCTAATTAAGGAAGACATCGCCAAGGCCGGGTCTTCCGGAGACGCGGCGCTTGATGACGACGAGAACGCGGAGGCGCTGGCGGAAGAGGCCCCCATCATCCGCGTCGCAAATACCATCATCCAGCAGGCCATCAAAGAGGGCGCGTCGGATATTCACATCGAGCCTGGAAACCGCAACCTGCGAGTGCGCTACCGCGTGGACGGCGTTCTGCACGAAGTGATGACCATGCCGAAGTATATCCAGCCGCCGCTCATTTCTCGCTACAAGATTATGGCCGAAATGAACATCGCCGAGCGGCGCATACCGCAGGACGGCCGCATCCCAATTCGCTTTGAAAATAAGGATTATGACCTCCGCGTCTCCTGCCTGCCATCCATGTTCGGCGAGAAGATCGTCTGCCGAATCCTCGACAAGAACAGTGTTCTCATCGGACTCACAAAGCTTGGGTTCTCTGAGGAGCTTCAGTCGCAGCTCGAAGACCTGATCATCCAGCCGAACGGTATGGTGCTCTCCACCGGTCCAACCGGTTCCGGCAAGACCACCACGCAGTATTCCGTGCTGAATAAGCTGAATTCGATTGAGAAGAATATTCTCACCATTGAGGACCCTTGCGAATACCAGCTCTCCGGCATCACGCAGGTGCAGGTGAACAAGAAAGCGGGCCTTACTTTCGGCTCCGCGCTCCGCTCCTTCCTCCGCCAGGACCCGGACATCATCATGGTGGGAGAGATGCGCGACCTCGAAACGGCTGAAATCGCGATTGAATCCGCGCTTACAGGCCACCTTGTACTTTCGACGCTCCACACGAACGACGCTCCCTCCGCGGTCATCCGCATGGTGGATATGGGCGTGGAGCCGTTCCTTATCTCCGCAACCGTCATCGGAGTTATGGCCCAGCGCCTCGGTCGTAAGATATGTGTCAACTGCAAAGAGCCGCACGAGGTCAACGCGACCGATCTTCGCCGCTTCGGTTTCAAGCCGGAGCATCCGGAGCAGAAGGTGATGCTCTGGAAAGGCACAGGCTGCGAAACCTGCCGCCACACCGGCTACAAAGGACGCATGGGAATCCACTCGCTGCTGCGAATTAATGACGAGTTAGCCGAACTAATTGTGCGGCGCGCCCCTCTAAATGATATAAGGGATGCTGGTAAGGCAAACGGCATGTTGGAATTGCGCGAGGACGGCCTGCAAAAGGTACTCGATGGCATTACAACCCCGGAAGAGGTCATGCGCGTCGTCTTCACCGCCGGACACTAACGACGAAGGGAAGAAGGGAGGAGGGGAAGAAGGGAGGTCGTAGGTCTCTGCTCTTCCCTTCGTCCCTTCCCCCGTTCCTCCCTTCGGTATTACTGGAGGTTCTACGCACTTGGACGAACAGACTCAGCCCATCCCGCCAGGCGGCGTGCCCGGTATGCAAGCAGCCGCTACCGCAGCCAGCGCGCGGCCGAAGGCGCTGGATGACGCCCACCTCGACGACCTTCTCCGAATCATCGTTGAGAAGGGTGGCTCCGACCTGCATATCTCCGTCGGAATTCCACCCATCATCCGCGTCGACGGGCAGCTCATGCCCACCAACTACGACAAGGTTACGCCCCAGGACTCGCAGAGACTTATTTACGATATCCTGACGGACGATCAGATTCAGCGCTTCGAGACCAATTTTGAGCTGGACTTCTCCTATCAGCTTGCCAAGCTGTCCCGATTCCGCGTCAACGTTTTCCGGCAGAAGGGAAACGTCGGCATCGTCATGCGCGTTATTCCCGCGCGGATCCCTACGCTCAAGGATCTTCAGGTTCCACCGGTACTCGAGGAGCTGACTCGTCTTCCGCGCGGGCTTGTCCTCGTCACCGGGCCAACCGGATCGGGCAAGTCCACGTCGCTCGCCGCGATGATCAACCAGATCAACTCAGAGCGCAGCGTGCACGTAATGACCATTGAGGACCCGATCGAATACCTTCACACGCACCGGTTCAGCGTCATCAATCAGCGTGAGATCGGGCAGGATACGAAGACATTCGCGAATGCGCTCCGTGCCGCCCTCCGCGAAGACCCGGACGTCATCCTCGTGGGCGAAATGCGAGACCTCGAAACCATGCAGAACGCGGTCTCGGCTGCGGAAACGGGCCACCTTGTCTTTGCGACCCTACACACCAACTCGGCGGCGACGTCGGTCGAGCGCATCGTGGACTCGTTCCCGCCCGGGCAGCAGGAGCAGGTCCGTCTTCAGTTGTCTAACAACCTTCAGGCGATTCTCTGCCAGCAGTTGATTCCCCGCGCTAACCAACCGGGACGCTGCTGCGTAATGGAGATTATGACCGCCAGCCCCGCTATCCGTAACCTGATTCGCGAGAACAAGGCGCACCAGATCACTTCCATGATCCAGACGAGCGCCAATCTCGGAATGCAGACCATGGACCAGGGACTTCGCGACGCCTATATACGGGGTCTCATTTCGTTCGAGTTGGCGATGGAGCGCGCCATGAACCCGCCTGAGCTTGAGAAGATGATCCGCACCATGACCATGCCCACGCCTGGCGGATCGCCCGGCAGGTAGCGAATCCGGTGAATTGATCGGCCCAGGACGAAAACGCAAGTTGAAGATTTGGCTGAAATGCTTCCTATTCTTTACCGTGACTTTTATGGCGTGCCGCGACTGTTTTTGGTCAAGCTGACGGGGCGCTCGTTTCTTTTTGACTGCCCTTTCGACGAGACCCTGGACGACTATCCCGATTCATACACCGTGTATCTCGTCCCCGAGCTGTCCCCATGGTCTCTTGATCGCCCCTGGGAAAGCCTGAACGAACTCGATGCGCGGAAGGTTGCGACCGTTCCTGTAGCGCAGGTACATTTTGATAGCACAAAGCGAGAATCTATCGATTCGGGGGTATTGAAGGACCTGGCGCTTGGAGTTGCTGCATAGCGATCAATGGATTGAATCAGGAATTGCCAGAAGTAATACGAAAATAGACCATGCCTACCAAGCCTAAGGCGACGATAGAAGACCTATTTAACGTTCCAGAGAAAGCTGAGATCGTAAATGGGGAGATCGTGCGGCTGATGCCAACCGGAGGCAGGCCGGGGTATGCCGCCGACGAAGTATTCGTCTCTCTACGGCAGTACGCGCTTCGGGCGGGGCGCGGCCGCGCGGTCGGTGACAACAAAGGGTTTATCGTGTACATGCCGAATCGCGAGTCGTTTAGCCCGGACGCGGCATACTATGACGGGCCCGATCCGGGCATGAAGTTCTATGAGGGCGCGCCCAACTTCGCCGTCGAAGTGCGGAGTGAAGGCGATTATGGCGCAAGGGCTGAAAGAGAATTGGCAGATAAGCGCTCGGACTACTTTTTGGCCGGAACGAAGGTCGTATGGGATGTCGATCTCCGCAACAACTATGCGAACGATGCGAATGTTGCAGACGATGCGGTTGTCAGGAAATATAGCACTGATAACCCTGTGTCGCCAGCCATCTTCCGGCGAGGCCAGCTGGCGGATGCCGAATCTGCTGTTCCCGGCTGGACGATGCCTGTCGATGATCTGTTTACGAAGTAGAATCCGACACGATCCCCAATCGGGATCGCTTGGTAGATAGTCAGATAGTAACCGGTGTTAGGTATTAGGTATTGGGTATTTGGAACGGCTCCGGTCGTCCGACACCCGACACCCGACACCCGACACCCTCCGTTTGGAGGGAGATAACCAATGGCAACTTTCGAGTACACAGTGCGTGACGCGGCGGGGCAGACCCGGCAGGGAACGTCCGAAGCCGAAAACGTGGAGATTCTGCGCCGAAGACTCCAGGAACAGGGGTTCACGGTCGCGGACATCAAGCAGACCAGGGGCGGCAAAAAGAAGAATCCCGGAGGTGGGTGGGGCCGCGTCAAGCTGAAGGACCTCTCCATCTTCTGCCGCCAGTTCTCGACAATGATCGACGCCGGCGTGTCGCTCGTCCGCGCGCTGGACGTGCTGGGCGAGCAGACGCAAAACCCAAAGCTGAAGCGCATGATCGTCGATATCCAGACGGAAGTGGAATCCGGCCAGACGCTCTCCAAAGCGATGTCCAAATACCCGAAGACCTTTACCAATCTGTTCATTGGTCTTGTGCGAGCGGGGGAGGTCGGCGGCGTACTGGAGGAAGCCCTCCAGAGACTGTCGCACTTCCTCGAAAAGGACATGGAGCTCAAGCGCAAGGTGAAGGCTGCCCTGACCTATCCTGCCATTGTCATAGTGGTCGCGGTCGGAATCGTAGTTGGCCTCTGTACCTTCATCGTTCCGAAGTTCGTGGAGCTGTTCAAGGATCTCGGCGTGAAGGAGCTGCCGTGGATGACGCAGGTGCTCGTCGATTTCAGCGACTTCCTCAAGAACCGCTGGTGGATGGGCATTATCATCATCCTGGTCACGTATCTCGCGATCAAGTATTTCGGAACGACCCGGATTGGCAGGCGCGTTCTCGACCGGATAAAGCTCAAGGTCCCGGTCTTTGGGCCGCTTCACCACAAGATCGCTCTCGCTCGCTTCTCCAGGACGCTGGGAACGCTCCTTGTATCCGGCGTGCCGATTCTTCAGGCGCTGGAGACCGTGGCGGGAACGGTTGGCAACAGCATAATCTCCGAAGCGATTATGGAGGCTCGCGCCCGAATCCGCGAGGGAGACAAGATCAACGACCCGCTCGAGAAGAGCCGCATGTTCCCGCCGATGGTGGTCCACATGATCTCCATCGGAGAGGAATCAGGAGCTCTCGATCAGATGCTCTCCAAGATCGCGGACTTCTATGAAGGCGAGGTGGAATCAACGCTGCAGAGCCTGACGTCCGCCATCGAGCCTGTGCTGATCGTATTCCTCGGCGTCTGTGTCGGCTTCATCGTTATCGCTATGTTCATGCCCCTGATTGCTGTCATCCAGAACCTCACGGGCGGTGAAGACGAGAAGAAGGGCGGCGGGTAGCAGGAGCCGGTAACTTTGGGTGTTCGGGTGCTCGGGTATTCAGGCAAGAGGTCTCCGCCTGACTACCCGAATACCTGAACACCCTTCTTGCGTGGGGTGATTCGTGGAAGCGCCAATCGGCTTTTGGGCAGTGATCGCATTCATCGCGGGTGCGATAGCGGGCAGCTTCCTGAATATGGCCATCTGGCGGCTTCCTCGCCGCAAGCCGGCCGAAGGCATCCTTTGGACGCTCACGAATCCTTCCCGCTCCTACTGCCCCAATTGTCACAAGTCTCTCTCGATCCTCGATAATATCCCGCTGGTCAGCTTCCTCGCCCTGCGCGCGCGCTGCCGGCAGTGCAACGCCCCAATAGCGTGGCGCTACTTCTGGGTCGAGATGGCGACGGCGGGATGTTTCCTGGCGATTCTGCTTCACTTCGGCCCCACGCTGAACGCGGCCGCCTACTGCCTTGTTTTCGCGGCGCTGATTGCCGCCTTCTTCATCGACCTTGAGCATTTCATCATTCCGGACGAGCTGAACTCGTTCGCGTTATTCGTTGGAATCGCGCGCGACGTTTGGGGCATCGTCCAGCACGAGGCCGTCCACGCTCTCCTGTGGGGATGGTTGCCGCGCTCCCTGTTTGGCGCGGTCGCGTGCGCGGGCGTATTCGTCTTTATCCAGCTTCTGGGATTTACGCTGTTCCGGAAGGAAGCGATGGGGGACGGCGACGTAAAGCTCGCGCGCGCCATTGGCGCGCTGCTGCCGCTGGGCCAGGCTTTGGTATCTTTCCTGTTCGCTATCGGCGTCGGCGCTGTATTCGGAATATCCCTGCTGGCGTTCGCGGCGTGGCAGTCGCGCGGCAGTGAAGCAGCAAAAGAAGTCGAATTCGTGGAGGAAGAGGACGCTGAGGGAGACGAAGCGCCTGTCACTCTGGGTGAAATCGCGCTCCGCGGACTGATATACATGTGCTTCGTGGACCTGGCTGTCGGCGTCGCCGCCGCTCTGCGCATACCCGCTGCAGTAAATGTGGTAAAGATGATGCAGCCTTTAGCCGAGGAATCACTAGAGGCGGAGGACGATTTTGAGCCGGGCCCGACTCATATCCCGTTTGGACCCTACATGGTGGCAGGCGCCTTCCTCGCCGTTTTCGCCGCGGACGGACTGATTCATTGGTACTTGCGGTGGTCCCATTTGAGATAGAGATACCCGCCCCCCGGCCCCCTCCCGGAACGTGGAACGGCACCCACCCCCCCGGTCCCCTCCCGAAACGGGAGGGGGAGCAAAACTGGGGGCGAGTGGGTTCGTGACGAGCGCGCGATCGTGGCTGGGAGTTCATGTTGGGCGAGATCATGATGGAAGAGAGCAACGAGCTGCGGCGCGGAGTGGTGATAGGGTCGCGCGACGCGGTGAAGACGGAGATTGCCCATCGGCTGCGGCGAAGTATGACTCGCGCGGAGACGATGTTGTGGCACAGGGTGCGCGCGAACCGACTGAACGGACTGGCATTTCGCCGGCAGCAGGTGATTAGCGGATTCATCGTCGATTTCTATTGTCATTCCGCGGGCGTGGCGGTGGAGATAGATGGGGCGGTACATGACATTCATCAGGAGTACGACGAGGAGTGCACTCGAATCATGGCGCGGCGCGGGATTCGAGTGATTCGGTTCCGAAATAGTGATGTGGAAACAGATGTCGAGGCTGTGCGTAAGGCGATTGCCGATACGTGCGGCGAATGCCGCGGAAGCGGGCAGCCTGAAGAGTAGTTGTTCGCACTCTCTGTTATCGAAACGCACTCGCTATCGCATTTGCTCCCCCTCCCGTTTCGGGAGGGGGTTGGGGGGTGGGTGCCGTTCCCGTTTCGGGAGGGGGTTGGGGGGTGGGTGCCAAAGAAGGAATCCCTTTGCTCGAAAAGGAACATTCCGCCGGTACGAGTAGTCAAACTATAAGTAATTAGGCGGTATATTAACGTTACTTAATCGGCTTAAGCCTACAGCCTGCGCCAGCGAGCGCGGCGGCACGCGAGGCCCCTTCTCGCACTGATGCATTCGGGGGAACCAGCATGTACCGGTCTACAAATCACGGGTCTCGCAGCGGCTTCACGCTCATAGAGCTCCTCACCGTAATCGCCATTATCGCGATTCTAACCGCGATTCTCTTTCCCGTAGCGGGAACCGTGCGGGAGCAGGCGAGGGCAACCGACTGCCTGAGCAAGCTCCACCAGCTCTGGGTATCGGTCGGCGTCTATAAATCCGACGAAGGCGGGTTTCCGCCCGCGCTCTATGGCTACGCCGAGGCCGAAAACACCTCCACTGTTCCATCGACCCGCCTGCCGTGGGATCCCGGCCTGGGCCTCCCCGTTGTTCCCGCCGACAACACGCAATTGGGTTTCCTCTATCGCGAGCAGATTAAAGACCTGAATGCCTTTCGATGCCCCGACAATACGCGCAAGAACAAATCCGAGGTGGTGTTTGCCTATTTCGCGCCTCGCCCCGCCGAATGGCCTGCTACCGCGGGATACATCGGCGATTACCTTGCTGCTCAGGGCTGCCCGACCGCCGGTGCCCTCGGGACCCTCGACTGTGATCCGGCGACAGGAAAGCCGCGCTACTTCTACGCGGTAGACTCTTACGATATTAGCCCGGCCATCGATCCGGTAACGGGCGCGCAGATTCTGCAATCCGACGGCTCCCTCGGCTACCATGTCCGTTACTCAACGGATTGGACCGGCCCGTATCGAAACGGGTCCGGGCCGCCGCTGGATCCAACGCATGTTGGCACCGGCGCCGCCGACCTTCCCTACCAGCTGAAGTACGAAAATCCCCCGGACGACAAGACGATTCTGACGTTGTGCGCCTGGCATCAGGCGACAAACAAGTCGGGAACCGTCCCGGCGATCACCATGGGCGGCTCAGCGAAGAAGATCAATCTTCAGCAGGCGCTCACGAGATCTGCCAGCCTATTCGCCAGATAGACGCGCATACAAGCCGTAATCCCCCAGCAGTCCCGTAATATGCTTTATCGTCTTACGAAGCTTGCCGCGACTGCGCGCTTGGCCCTCGTGCCGCTGTACGGCCAGCCGGTATGTGTCCACCGCATGGGCAATACAGGAACATCTGTCCGCGCGGCACAGTCAAACATATAACGGATGGAGTTGCCAGCTAGCTACGGTCAAGCCGTGGTCAAGCAGAAAAGACAGCCCGTTGAACACACAACACGGCATGCTATTGAAGCCGGGCCTAAATAGATATGAAGATGACCTTCAAAAAACCAGATAAGCAGTTTGAGCAGTCTGGCGTATCCCTCATTGAGGTGCTGGTGGTGCTGGTCCTGCTGACAGTGGGTATCCTTTCAGTTATCCGCCTGTTTCCGCCCGGCTTCCTCATCAACAAGCAGACCGCCGAAGCGACCGTCGCTGCTCGCCTCAGCAAACAGGAGATGGACCGGTTCGCAAACGGTTCTTCCAACCTGATGGACGCGATTGTCCCCGTTATCCCCATAACAAGCGGAAGCGGCTATGTGTTCGGTGTGGACAACAACGCAACCCCGGACGATATGACGGAGGCCGATGCCGCCGTATATGGCGTGTTCGCCCCCTACTTTTCCGACGTGAACAAAGTGCGGAGAATCCTGGGCGAATGGGTTCGCATTCCGCAGCCGACTTCGACGACGCTTGGGCGCGGCTCGGTATATATGCTCAGCTCCGGTCCGTTCATGGACATTAGCTGGGACGGCAAGAACCGAAGTATTTTTATCTCCGGCGCTCCGCTCATCCGCCGCCAGCCGGACTCGGGGCTTGGGGTCGGCATCCCGCGTCCCGCGCCCAGCGGCTTCCTCGGTAGGTCCAGCTACGCCGTCGATTACAATAATAAGGATCTCGCGTTCGCGCCGGCTGCCTACGACCGGCAGTTCCTCCTCAATATCAGCTATTACAACACTGCGGGGCTGCTTACGCCCCTGATAGACATTCCCATCGATGTTCCGGCGAACGTGGACGACTGGGTGCCGATTCCCTCCGGCTCCCTGCCCATCGATTTCCAATCTCTGGCGGCCTTCACCGACAATTGCTCCCGAAAGTTCAAGGAGATTGCTCCAGGGACGCCGTGGGCGGCGAACGATCCGGCCCGCCAGGACCCCTACGAGTTCTACCTGGACCCGGCTAACTCGCCGCGGCTCGGCGCCGCCAACAGCGTCGGCGCGAACGTAGGCGTGGTCGTCTTCAGCCCGCTGGGACGCAACTACAACGAGGAAACGGCGGCAGGGCGGCAGCCGCTCACCGCGCGAATCGACTACGACGTGCTGGATTGGCACATTATTCGCGAAGACAGGCCGCTCCCGGCCTCCTCGCCCTATGAAGTCGCGCTCTCGCTGCACGACCTGAAGAAGCTTGGCGATTTCGAGGACGACCAAACTGCGTACCAGGACCTCTTCGCGGGAATCACGCGGCCTTCCAGCGGCCTCTATAGCGCGCCGGTCGACTTCATGGTCTACAACGCAAGCACGGGGACCTACGTACCGGCGGTCGACCCGAATACGAACGCAATCAATTACGCGGTGAATTATAAGGACGGCTCGGTCATCTTTAGCGACGCGTTCGGCGCCTCCAACGCCTCCGCCACACTGCGGCTCTTCTACCGGGCGCACGGCGACTGGGCGCTCCAGATTCAGAAGGCCAGCAGCGTCTACCGCCAGCATTTTTCCGGCGATGGAAGGCCGAGTTTCAGCGAGTTCTACCTGGGCGGATGGAGTGGCGGCGGCGGAGACCCGACACGCATCTACTTCCCGCTTTCCGAAGCCGGCAAAACCGTCTCGATTCGCGAGATTTGGTACCAGAATACCGGCGGCCAGAAGCCACGTGTCGCGAACGAGAGTTACCGGATAAATGCCAATCGGACGCTGTTTCAGAATCCGTCCGGGAATCAGATTCTCACCTGGATCGATATTCGCGACAAGCATGCGGATGCCACAGGGTTCGATACATCGAGCTACGGGTACGCCATCAATGGCGTCCAGGGAATCTCGTTCCGTACACGTGTCCTTTGGAGGAACGGCAGCACCGTCACGGCGACCAGCAACGGAAACTCGGTTCGCACCCGGTGGCGGCGCGCGGACCTCGATACGATCCTGACACGAAGCGCGCAGCAGAGGTAAACCAGTCAATCGGTCAATGGGTCAATGTGTAAATGAACGGCTCTCCCATTGACTAATTGACCCATTGACTAATTGACCCATTGACTAATTGACCCATTGACTAATTGACCCATTGACTAATTGACCCATTGACTAATT
>JBBROJ010000025.1:0-44190 GCA_038229495.1 Chthonomonadales bacterium | reverse complement strand
TTTATCATATGGGGTTTCTTACCCAATTAATTTGGCGGGGGGGCGGGGGGGCGGGGGGGCCGGGGGGCGAGGGAGCGATGAGGCGAAATTGCGATAAGACGAGGGGGCGAGGAGGAGATGGCGCGGCGGTCCGTTTCGCCTCATCGCTCCCTCGCCCCATCGCCTCATACGCATTTACCGTCGCGCGCCGGCGTACATTTTGCTGTACATCGCTTCCGTGAGGTTGCTTACCGCGACGCCATGATGGCTGCTGGAGGAATGGATGAAGTAGCCGTTGCCGACATAGATGCCGGTGTGGGAGATGTGCCCGTCACGGCTTGCGAAGTATAGCCGGTCGCCCGCGCGCAGTTCTTCGGCGGAAATCGGCATTCCGCAGCCGATCTGCTCGTGCGCGGTGCGGGGAAGCTGAATGCCCTGCGTCGCGAAGCATCGCTGCACGAACGCGGAGCAATCGAGACCGTCCGGCGAGGTGCCGCCCCACTTGTAGGGTACGCCGAGAAAGGTGTAGGCATAGTCCAGGATGCCCTTTTGCCCACCTGTAAGCAACTCGCTGCCTCCATTGGACGCGTAGTCGCGATAGGGTGCGGGATCGTAATCCTTGGGCGTCACAACCTCGTAATTGAGCACCTGAATGTCGTTCTTGGAGACCCAGCCGGTGGAGTGGTCGGACATAAGAACGCCATACCAATCACCGCTCTCGCTGTTGATGGCGATATACGTTCCGGGCTTGACTTTGGCAAGCGAGCGTTTTCTGGCTCCACGCCCCGACCTAATGGTCGCGCCACGGGCAGTTACTCCCAATCGACCGACAACCTTCTCCTGCCCGCTCTTGGAAGCGCCTGCTGACCGGTTCGCGCCCGGCCGACCGGTCGGGCTGCCGCCGCGCGACGCGAAAGAGCGTCCATTAGCCGCCGCGCCCTTTTTATTCAGGTAATCCTCGAATCGTTGGGCATCCGTATTATTGGACTGCGACGCCGCTGAGGCCGCTGGGGTCGCCGCCGAAGTCACCGTCGTGGAAGACGCGGGGCCACCCCCATGAGAAGCCTGCGAAAGATGGCTGGGAGGGAGTTGAATATTCAGGGTCTCATCCGCGCGGGATGCAGATGCAAGAGAAAGACTGACTAACGTCAGAAGAGACGCGAGGTAAGTATTGCGCACGACGCGTTTTCTCCTTTCAAATCATAAGACGCAGAGTAGCTTAAGCATGCAGCGAAGCACAAGGGATTCCAACTATTTCTGGGGTGTGCGGAGCCGGGACCGCGCTGCCTAAACTGGCACAGTACCTATATGGACGCCGACCGGACACCGCGGTTACACTATGTTACCGTGATTCTCGGTCGTTTGCCAGGAAATCCTTCCTGAATTTCTTGCCTGTCTCTCTTCGGTATGCTAGGGACGCACGAGCTGCGTGCTGTCGACGGTCGGGCACCAGCGCTGCTCTATGTGCCGGATTACCAGATCGGTGCCTTGCTCATGGAGAACGAAGGGGCGCAAGCGAGGGTTGTACATGGTATCGGTCAGATCGCGGACGAGTATGCAGTTTATTCCCCACCGTGTCATTTGGCGGATGGCGAAGGTACGATTCAATACGCACATGTTGGTATGCACGCCCATGACCAGCAGATTCTTGATCCCCCGTTGGCGCAGCAGATTGTAGACTTCCGCCCCATTGTCGGTAACTCCATCGGCTGGCCCTACCCGGATGGCAGGGTGCTCGCGGGTCCAGGCGATATACATCTTGCACTGAGGCACGTCGTCGCAGCCGCCGTCGCTGTCGTCGATGGGAAGAGGCGCGTCCGCGACCATGTGCTCGGGAGGCGGGGTTGCTTTCGGAGCGTTTCGCAGCAAGGCTCGCTGAGGCGAATCCTTGTAGAACGTCATGCAGTCGGACGGGCAGTGGATTATAAGCACGCCGCGCGCGCGCAAACTTTCGATCAGGGGAGCCATTCTCTTTGCAAGGACGTCGCAGCGCCTGGTAGCCCCCTGGCACCAGTGCTTGTCCCATACGTCGCAGATAACCACGGCGGTCTCCGATGGCTCGAATTTCGATTCGGCCGTGACATCGCGCCACTCCCCGGATCCCCTGAACAGCTCCACGCGCGACCTCAATTGAAGCTTCATGGAGCCTCCACCTGATCGCGCCCGCTGCTGCCCCGGGATGCCCGTTCCTATTGATGCGCCATTGCAGGCGGCAGCGAGCATTGCCGCCAGCATGCATCCGACGGCCCCCGCGCTCAGCCATCGTCCATAATCGAATGTCATAGTGTCATCGTCTCACGCCGCCGCCCGACCTCTATTTTTGCTCGGAATGAGCAGGCTGCCAGCCCGGCACGGGTATCCATTTTCGCGTCACGTAGTCGGACGAAATGCCGAACATGAGCAGGAACCATATGAACCCAAGGCTGGCCCACAACCAGGTTAGCTTGGTGCCGTACTTCACTTGCATGAAAAACAGAATTACGAGAAGAGCCTTCGTAATGGCAATGCCCATCGAGATAAAATTGTTGGCAGCCCCGAGGTTGATAAAAGAAGCATAGATGGTAATCAGCATCAAAATGAGCAGCGCTGCAAAGGTCTTGAGATATACAGACACCGGCGTTATATGGTGCTGTCGGTGCTGCTGGTGAGAGGCATGACCATCGTGGCCATCGTGCCCGCTCGAGTGGCTATCGCCCCCGTGACCGCTTGTAACTTCTGATGTCATAGCATTATCCCGCACTATCCTAACTATCCTAGCCGCCGGCTACCCCGGTATGAGGTAGTAGAGGGGGAAGAGAAATATCCATACGATATCGACAAAGTGCCAGTAGAGACCGGCCATCTCCACCCACATATAGTAGTTCATAGCTGGGTGCTTAAATTTTATCATGAGCCACATCACCGCGAACACGATTATCCCGATGATGACGTGGATGCCGTGAAGACCGGTCATGACGAAATAGAGCACGAAGAACATCTCCGCCTCGCCCTGCGGTACGTTACTCTTCTCGGGCGTGAATGCCGCGGTCTCCGAAGCCCCGCCGTGCTCCCCCACGCTGAAGTAATGGAACGTCTGGCCGGGAAACAGGTTGTGATCGAACTTTTCCTTGTACTCGACGGTCTTGATACCCAGGAAGGCGAAGGCGCACAGAATCGTCAGCGCAATCCAGAATAGCTGCCAGGTTTGACTGCGAAGCTGCGCCGCGCGAACGCCCATCGCCATGAAGAAGCTGCTGGTGAGAAGCACGACTGTATTGATTCCACCGAGCGTGACATTCAGGTGACGGTGCGCGTCCAGGAAGACGTCGGGATGCAGCATGCGATAGGTCGTGTAGGCCAGGAAGAGCGCGCCGAAGAACATGATTTCGGTGACGAGGAAAGTCCACATGCCCACAACGTAGACCTCGTTCTGCTGGGGCATGTCCTCGAATTGGTGGGCCTGCTCAGGGGGATGGCCGTGACCATTTCCGTGCGCGTGCCCGGCTGGTTGTATCGCTTCAACGCTCATTCTAAATCCTTGTATCTCCCCCAACCCCCTCCTTGGTAAGGAGGGGGCTAAAGCCTACCTTGGCGAAGGTTCCAATCCTTCGCCCAACCTCCCCCTCCCGTCCCGGGAGGGGGCCGGGGGGTGGATCGGGGCTGAGGGGTTTCAATACCGCTTCGCAGGTTACTAATCTACTAATCTACGACCGAGGTCTCGCCTTTCGTGCGCGGGTCGCGGCGGGCCAGCTCATCAGCGCCATCCTGCGCAATTCCCAGGCTCTCGCGGTCCAGCTGCGCCTCTTCCGGAGTATTCTCGGAGTATTCGTATGCCTCCCAGGTCACCACAGGCTGCTCGTGGAAATTGAACGTGGGCGGCGGCGAGGTCGTGTTCCACTCCAGGCCGACGGCGCGCCACGGATTGTTGCCCGCCTTCTCGCCATATTTGAGCGACCAGAAAAGGTAGAGACCTGGAAGAAGAAGGCCGAGCGCGAGCACGGACGCTCCCGCCGAAGAGAGCACGTTGTAGGCCTGGAACTCCGCCGGATAAAAGTGATACCGTCGCGGCATGCCAAGAAAGCCCAGGATAAACTGCGGCAGGAAGGTGAGGTTGAAACCGACAAAGGTCAGTCCCGCGGCCAGCTTGGCCCATCCTTCAGGGTACATCCGGCCCGTCATCTTCGGCCACCAGAAATGCAGGCCGCCCAGGTATCCGAGCAGAGCGCCGCCGACCATGACGTAGTGGAAGTGCGCGACGACGAAGTAGGTGGCGGTCAGGTGGATGTCCATTGCGAGCGCGGCCAGGAACAGGCCGGTCAATCCACCGATAGTGAACAGCCCGATAAATCCCAGGGCGTAGAGCATCGGCGCGGCAAAGGAGACCGAGCCTTTGTAGATGGTCGCCGTCCAGTTGAACACCTTGATCGCGGAGGGAATCGCCACGAGGAAGCTGATGATCGAGAAGACCATGCTCGAATACATCGACTGGCTGGTAACGAACATGTGGTGGCCCCAGACCAGGAAGCCGAGAACCGCGATGGCGATACTGGAGAAGGCGACGAAGCTGTATCCGAAAATTCGCTTGCGCGAGAAGGCCGCCATCAGCTCACTGATGACGCCCATAGAAGGCAGAATCATGATGTAGACGGCGGGGTGCGAGTAGAACCAGAACATGTGCTGGAACAGCACCGGGTCGCCGCCCAGCTCCGGGCTGAAGATGCCGACGCCCAGGACGCGCTCGACGACTACCAGCGCCAGCGTTATCGCGACGACCGGCGTTCCAAGAACGAGGAGGACGCTCGTGGCGTACATCGCCCATATGAAGAGCGGCAGGCGAAACCAGGTGAGCCCCGGCGCCCGCATCTTGTGAATCGTTACAATGAAGTTAAGGCCGGTGGCAATGGACGAGAAGCCAGCGATGAACACGCCGACAATTGTAAGACTGACATTCGTGTTGCTGTAGAGGCTGCTGTAGGGCGTGTAGAAGGTCCAGCCCGTATCGACACCGCCCATCATCAGCGAGGCGAGGATACAGGTGCCGCCGATCATATACAGATACCAGCTAAGAAGGTTCAGGCGCGGGAAAGCGAGGTCCCTGGCGCCGATCATGAGCGGCACGAAGAAGTTTCCGAGCGTCGCCGGAATCGAGGGAACCAGGAACAGGAACACCATGACGATTCCGTGCGTCGAGAACATCTTGTTGTACGATTCATGGCCCATGAACTGGCCGCGCGGCGACGTGAGCTCCAGCCGAATCATCGATGCCGCCAGGCCGCCCAGCGCAAAGAAGAAGCTGATGGACAGAAGGTACATTATGGCGATTCGCTTGTGGTCCTGAGTCAGAAGCCACGAAGCGACGGTCTTTCCATTCGTGAGATAGTTATCTCCGCTCGAATGGTCGTCCGAGTAGCCTCCGCCTGTCTCCACCGGTTTTATGGTTGTAACGCTCATAGCTGGTTCCTCAACGCCGGACGGCCGGCGGAGTCAAATCCCCGCGGCTGTCCGCATTTATTTCGCTTCCCGAACCCCCGCCTGCTCGAATGCCGGCCGGCGCGTCTGCGCCCGGCCCCCCAGCCCCCCAGCCCCTAATCCTGGGGGAGAAAGAGGGGCATGCCTGGCATAGACTCCCCGGGGTCGGAAACCGGGGGCTGGGGGGCTGTTTTTCAACACATTCTTAGCCACTGGCGTTTTGCCCGGAGCCGCGGGCGTGGCGGGTGCGGCGGGAGGTCCAAGCGACTTGATGTACTCCAAAAGCGCGAGCACCTGCTCCTCGTTGATCTGGCCCTTGTACGAGGGCATAATTTGCTGGTAGGTATCGACGATCTCTTCGTTCGATTCGAGTATCGATTTTCGCAGATACGAATCGTCCGCTATGGTCGAGCCGCCATTCTTGAGAGGCACCTGCTTTCCGTACAATCCCGCCAGGGAAGGCCCGCGATTCATTCCGTCGGCGTCGTGGCAGTTGCCGCAGCCCTGCTGGGTATAGAGCGCCGCTCCACGCTCAGCCATTGTCTTGGGCAGCGGCTGGGTGTCATGAACTCTTTGTCCGCCGGAAGCCAGCCATTTCTGGAACTCCGTGGGCTCCATCACATACACGTAGCCGTCCATCTCAGAATGATTCGTGCCGCAATACTGCGCGCAGAAGAGGTGGAATCTGCCCGTCTGCGTCGGCGTAAACCACAAGGATGTGTATACTCCCGGAATTACGTCGCGCTTGATTCGGAACGCCGGTACGGAGAAGTCGTGAATCACGTCCTGAGAAATCATGGTCAGCTTGACGGCCTTGCCGAGAGGAACGTGCATCTCATTGTTCTCTCGAATGCCGTTCGAATGCTGGAGGTGCCACATCCACTGCTTGCCGACGACGTATATCTCCATCGCGCCCGGAGGCGGGGGGCCGAACATAGTCGCGAAGAGCTTGGCGGCCCAGATAAACACGCCCAGAGCCAGGAACATAGGCCCGATGGACCAGGAAAGCTCAAGAATCGTGCTATGGTGCGCCGGCTTGGACCTGTCCACGCGATTGCCGCGCCGATAGCGCACCGCGAAAAACGCGATGAGAATGCCCACGAGTATGGTGAATACCAGGGTCAACGCGAGCAGTGTAAAGAACAGGGCGTCCAATTCCCACGCAAACGTCGATGCCTGTTCCGGCATCAAAGGTAGATTTCGCATAACCCTCACACCCTAACGTTTATGTGCGTTAGAGATTTGTCAGAGAGATTTGTCAGAGAGATTTGTCAGAGAGATTTGTCAGCAAGTCGCTGCTCTGCCAGATCGGCCTTCCGGTTGAACGCGCGCGTCATCACGAAGATCGAAGTTGCGAGCGTCACCAGTGTCAGGATTCCACCCACTTGCAGCGCCCGGATAATGGCCAGGCCGTACCGCCCGGTTTTCGGATCGTACTGATACATGCAGTTGAGCGCGATCCTGTCGGCCAGGGAACCAATCTTGTTTTGAGATGCCTCGATAAGCGAGAAACGGACATCGCGCGGCGAATAGCTGATTCCATAGAAATAGTGGGAGAGCTTTCCCTCCGGCGTAGCCACCATGATTCCCGCGGGATGCGCGAACTGGTCCGTCTTCTCATCATACACGTACCGGAACCCGACGGCGGACGCCAGCTTGTGGATATTTTCATCGGCGCCGAGAAGGAAGTGCCAGCCGTTGGGATCCGAATCCTTGCCCAGCAGCTCCAGGTACTCGCGCTTCTTATCGGCGGCGAGATTCGGCGTCTCCTTCGGATTGATGCTGACCGTGACGACCTGGAACTCCTTGCCTGCCTTCATGGTCATGTCCGGGGAGCGGAAGAGCTTCGTCATGCCGTCCAATTCGGCCATGCAGACGCCCGGGCACTTGTAGAAAATCATGTTCAGAATGACGGGCTTGCCCTGGAAAAAGTCGCCCAGCTTCACCTGCCTGCCTGTCTCATCCGTAAACGTGAGGTCGAGCGGAAGCTGGTCGCCGCGCTTCTGGTCGAGGCCAACCTTCGCCGGGTCAATTCTCGGCATGGGCGTCAGCCTCTGCACCGGATTCAGCGTCTGCGGCGGCCTCGCGGCGGGCGACTGCGCCCCCGCCGATAGGGACAACGGCAGCGCTGCGCAGATACCGAGCGCGATGCGCACTATGCCTGTCTTTTGAATCTGTTTGTTCATCTGGTTAACGCTTTCATAGACTTCGGGAACCACGCGTGTAAGACGCTGTGGATACGAAGCAGTGGGGCGGCTAGGCCGCCAAACGCCCTCGCGGGCGGAACAACGCAAATCCAAATTCGACGCCGGCAATTTCCCCGTTCGGAGGTCGTTTAGCCGAAGGCTCCCCTGGCACGCATTTTACATGCGTGTCTGCCAGCATTCCCTGCCACGCATTTTACATGCGCGGAAGCAAACCGCCGAAATATTTCTCAGCCTATTGAGGCGCGCCCGGATTCTCGCTCGGCGCGGGTCCGCTACGCTCTGGCAGCGCGGGCTGGCTCGGCGGAATTACGCTTCCCGACTCGCCCGGATGGATCGACAGTCCACCGGTAATGTTTGGGCTTGGCTGCACGCCCGTGCCGGGAATCGGGCCCGGTTCTCTGGAGGGCAACCCGCGTTCCGCCACCATCTCCAGCGCGCGATTTATCGGGACATGGACTGTTCGGGCGTTCTTGTCGGCCCAGCCATAGCTGTTGAGAATCCGGTCCTCTTCCTCGCGGAAGGTCTTGATGTCCCGCTTGGGCAGAGCCTGGAGCTGAGGCTCGACCGGCACATTCTTAGCGAACCGTTGCGGGTTCGCGTGGTAATCTTCGCCTATTTCGGGAACGAACACGGCGTAAATCACCCATGCCGTCAAAGAGCAGAACGCGACGAATACGAACAGGAAGATTATCCATTTAACCAGCGTCGGCAGGGAGATGTCGCTCCGCTCGTAGCCAAGCTGTCGCAACTGGTCTACGTTCACGTCTTCGGGATTCGTTTTACGCATTCGCGCGTGCCTCCACGTGGCCGGTCGCCGCATTATCTGGGTTCACTGCGTTCAGCTCGATACGAGGGTCGTATGCAGGAAGCGGCGCGGCCTTCTGCCAGAAAATGCGGAATGTCACCAGCCAGACAGCCCCCACCAGGACGAACATGACAAGCGAAGGCAGAAGATGCGTGATGGGCGTTGCGGCCTCACCGTGCTGATTAAAGAACGGCCGGTTGAAGAACGGTATGATGGTCCAGTACATATCGAGAATGCGCACCGCAAAGATGAGAACAGCGGTCCAGTAGAGCGGCGCTGCATGACGCTTCGTATGATTATAGAGAAGCATCAGGAACGGCAGGAAGAAGGACGCAAACACAAGCAGCGTGCCGATACCGTTCCAGTCGCTATTCATGCGAGTGGCGTACCAGCCCGTCTCTTCCGGCAGGTTGCCCGACCAGATTATCAGGAACTGCGAAAGCGAGAAGTAAGCCCACATCATGGTAAAGCCGAGCATCATGTTGCCGAGGTCGCGCAGCAGAAGCTTGTTCGCGTAACCGGCATAGGGCTGACGATTCTTCAACGCGCTGCGGGTAATCAGGATGGTACAGAATGAAAGGGCCGTCAGCGCCTGGCTGACCAGAAACCAGGCGCCGAAGATGGTCGAGAACCACACGGGGTCGAGCGACATCACCCAGTCCGTGAACGCGACGGTGATGACCAGAATGTGAGCCACCATCATGGGAGCGGCGAAATTCGTCCGTCTCTGCGTTTCTTCGAGGTCGCCGGTCCTGTCCTGTCTTGCCACGGAAGCGATGAGCCGGCTCGACACGAGCAGCCAGAAGAGGAAATAGATGACCGACCGAATCGCAATTCCGATTACGTTGTTGAATCCGGCGCGATGCTTGAGCACGTGGCTGTGCGCCACCATCTCCGGATTCGCCCACGGCCATAGATACTGGCTGCCCGCGAAGAGAAGTACGAAGAACAGTACAGCCATCGGCAGCAGGGTTCTCGTTCCGGCTTCGAGGAAGCGTAGAATCGGGAGGCCCCACGTTGCGCGCAACATGTGGTGCAGCAGGAGCACGCCCACGCAGCCAAGCGACAGGCATACCCAGAAGATATACGCAAACATCAGTGATTGAACTAGAACCGAGGCGCTCATCTCGTCTCCGCTCCCCTGCTACGTGATCTGCCGGGTGACCTGTCGCCTGAATCGCTGGGTGCGCCTTCGCCCCCCGGTCCGCCGGGCATCAGAGTCGACGAAGCCGGCGCGGCCTGTACAGCTGCCGGTGTCAAAGCGTTTGCATCGAGATCGACCTGCTTGTCGGCGGGAACTTCACTCGCCTTGACGTTCTGACTGAGCTGCAACACGCGAATATAGGCCGCGATTCTCCAGCGGTCTTCCGGCTCAACGCGCGCTGCGTAGCTGTACATCACGCCAAACCCATTCGTCATAACATCGTAAAAGTGGCCGAGCGGCATGCGCCGCAGCCGCAGCGTGTGGTAGTTTCCAACGGGCTTCCTTAGCGAAAATCCGCGCTGGGCGATCATTCCCTTGCCGTCTCCGAGCCTGCCGTGGCAGGGCGAGCAGTAGATGTTGAATCTCTCCTGCCCCCGATGCAGCGTCAGCTTGAGGTCGTTGTGATCGGCGGCGACGATTTCGGGCGGCAGGGCATCCAGGAGCTTTTTCGTGGTGGGATTGATTCCCGTGTAGAGCGCGTTGCCCGTCCGCAGCACCTGATTGCCGTCCGCGTCCACGTGCCGCGCCACGGTTCCGGCCACCAGGGGCCGCGCCGACTGCCCATCGGCAAAGAAGTCGCTCTCCTGGTACGGCTTGACCTTGGGCTGCACCCACATATCGACGTGGCATCCGGCCAGCCCGACCAATCCGGTCGAGACCACCCCTGCCGTCAGCCATAGACGAAGCTTGTTCATGTTATATCTATCGCCCATGTAGAAACCTCCCCCAACCCCTCCTTGGTAAGGAGGGGGCGGAATCGCACCTCCCCCAACCCCCTTCCCTCGACAAGCTCAGGACAAGTTCTTGGTAAGGAGGGGGCTTAGAGAGCGAAGGCATAAACCTGCGCCCAACCTCCCCCTCCCGTCTCGGGAGGGGGCCGGGGGGTGGGATTTCTAATCTGTTTCTAAGGCTCCACCTCGGAGACGGCGGTCGCGCCGAGAACCTTCATGAAGCGGGTCGTTTCATCCCGGTCGAATCGTTTGTCGGCGGCCTCTATTGCAAGAAAAAACTTGTCCTGCGAAGCCCGATCGAAGTTCGGCGTGTTAAATATCGAATGGTAGGGGCGCGGCAGACCGTTCAAACCGAGCATTCCAATCACCGCTCCGAAGGCAGCTAAGAGGACTGTGCACTCGAAAATGACCGGAACGAACGAGGGCCAACTCACATAGGGCCGGCCGCCCACGTTCATGGGATAGTCGACGGCGGACGTCCATACTTCAAGACCCACTCCTACGCAGAATCCAATGCACCCCATAACGAAAACGATGAAGAATATCCTGCTGTCGGTGACCTCCAGCGCTTCCGCGAGACCATGCACGGGGAAGGGTGAATACGCCTCCACCTTGCGGTAGCCCTCGCCGCGGGCCTTCGCGGCAGCCGCAACCAGGGTATCCGCGTCGTCGAATTCTCCCACTACAGCGTATATCGATTTATCCATACCAATTTCCAATTTGGACGATTACTTTGGTTCCCTGACATGAATGTCCGGGTTGTGAAACGAAGGCCATCCTCGTGGCCTGCCAAACCGAAGGCAGCTTTCGTTTTACAGCCAGGCGATTTATTGGCTGGAATATTCTAGTCCACCAGCGCCGGTCCGTCGGCCGTTGCTTGAATCGGTGTCGCTGCATGATCCCCATGATGATCCTGCGAGCGGTGCAGCAGGTCCTTCATTTCGGCGATGGCGATCACCGGCACGAACCGCACGAACAGGAACATCAGGAACACGAACTGCCCTATCGTTCCCAGGAACATTCCCCAATCCCACAGCGACGGCGTATAGATGCCCCAAGAAGAGGGCAGGAAGTCGCGGTGAAGGCTCGACGGAATGATGATGAATCGCTCCAGCCACATGCCTATGCTGACTATCAGCGAAACCACGAATACCGCGGGAATATTGTGGCGAACGCGCTTCGACCAGAAGAACTGCGGCACCACACCATTACAGAGAATAAGGCTCCAGTACAGCGGCGCGTATGGCCCGGTCATGCGATTCATAATCATGAACCACTCGAACGTGTTGCCGGAGTACCAGCCGTAAAAAACTTCGGTGCAGTAGCCGTAGAAGACGACCAGTCCTGTCGCGAGCGTGACCTTCGCCATCCAGTCGATGTGGCGCATGGTAATCAGGTCTTTGAGACCATACATGGCCCGGACAGGAATGGCGAGCAGGAGTACCATGGCGAAACCGGCATAGACCGCCCCCGCCACGAAGTAGGGCGGGAAGATGGTGGTGTGCCACCCCGGAATGATAGAGACGGCGAAGTCGAAGCTTACGATGGTGTGCACGGAAAGCACGAGCGGGGCCGAAAGCGAAGCTAGAATCAGGTAGGCCGTCTCGTATCGCAGCCAGTGTGTCGCCGAGCCGCGCCAGCCCATGGCCAGCATGCCGAACAGGACTTTCGCGGCCTTGTTTCCCGCCTTGTCGCGCAGCGTTGCCAGATCGGGAATGAGCCCCGTAAACCAGAAGAGGGCTGAAACGGTCAAATATGTTGTAACCGCAAAAACGTCCCACACTAGCGGACTGCGGAACTGCGGCCACATGCCGAGCACGTTGGGGCCGATGGGCATGAGCCAATAGGCTACCCACGGGCGCCCCGTATGGAGGAGCGGGTATACGCCCGCGCACGACACCGCAAACAGAGTCATCGCTTCGGCGAACCGGTTGATGGAGGTTCGCCACTGCTGGCGCATAAGAAGGAGGATCGCTGAGATGAGTGTTCCGGCGTGCCCGATTCCGATCCACCAGACGAAATTGAGGATGTCCAGGCCCCAGCCGACCGGCTGATTGATACCCCAGATTCCTACGCCCAGATAGAGCAGGTAGGTCACCGTCATCATCATGCCCTGGAGGAGCATGAAAGCCGCGCCCAGCGTGAGATACCAGGACAGCGGATGCTTGCTGTTGAACAGCACGATATCCGCGATCTTGTCCGTCAGCGTCTGGTAGGTCTGGCGTCCGCCGATCAGTTTTTCTTGCGTAAGCGCCATAGAGTATTACTCCGCCTTCGTTCCGGCCTCTGACACTGATCCGGCGGATCCGGCTGCCGCCACTGATCCGGCATTAGCGGTGGCAGGCTCAAGCGCGGGATTCGGGTTGCGCAGCTTCGCGAGATAAGAGGTTCGCGGCTTTGTGTTCAGCTCTCCCAAAAGGTCGTAGTTCGCGGGCTCGCTCTTCCACTGCTTAACTTCGTTGTCGAGATGGATGTCGCCAAACGAGATAGCCTTCGTCGGACAAGCCTGCTGGCACGCGGTTATCAGCACGCCCGGAGTCGATTCGTTCACGGTCTTCCCATTCGCGTCCTTCATACCAACCAGCTTGATCGGCGCGCCCTCGCTGTTGTTGGCGATCTTCGCCTCGATTCGCGCCCGGTTGATTCGCTGCACGCAGTAGGTGCACTTCTCCATAACTCCGCGTCCGCGAACCGTGACCTCGGGGTTGTTGAGCAGCTTCAGGACCGGAATCTCGTGGTGGTTGGCGTAGTTGTAGAAGTTGAATCGGCGCACCTTGTAGGGGCAGTTGTTGGAGCAGTAGCGGGTGCCAACGCATCGGTTATAGATCATCATGTTTAGGCCTTCGTGGCTGTGCACGGTGGCCGCTACCGGGCAGACTGGCTCGCAGGGCGCTTTCTCGCAGTGCATGCACGGAACGGGCTGGAATACGATTTCGGGGTTGACGAGGTTCTTGCCCGCATAGTACCGGTCCACGCGAATCCAGTTCATGTGGCGGCCGTTGGCAACCTGCTCCTTGCCTACTACCGGTATATTGTTCTCCGCCTGGCAGGCCATGGAACAGGCGTTGCACCCGATGCATACGTTGAGGTCGATTGCCATGCCCCAGGCGTATTCGTGAGCCTTGCCTTCTTTAGCCCATATGTCGTACTCTTGAGGCGTCTTGAAGAGATCGCTTTTCTCGCTCTCCTCATTACCCGCGCCCTCATCGTCCTCTGCCTTCGGATATTCAGGTTTTGCGCCATAGTCCTTGATCGAGCGTACGCGGACAGGCTCCCGCCCCTCCATGGTCTGCTGCATCTGCTGGCTGACCAGACGCATGGACCCCGGAGCTTCGCCTATCTCGCCGCCTGAAGCGAAGTCGGGCGCATCGGACGTGCGAATCACATAGCCATTGAAGCCTTTCTGGCTTCCTACCTGCCCGGTTTTGGTCCTACCGTAGCCGTAGTAAACGGTTACGCTGTTGTCCGGATGTCCGGGCGTAATCCAGACGGGCGCGATGAGCTTCCTGCCCTTCAGCTTGATCGTGACATTCACGTTGTTGGCGAGGTGGAGCCGCTCGGCCATCGTCGCGCTGACCAGCACCGCATTGTCCCACGTCAGCTTGCTAATCGCTTTGGGAATCTCTTGCAGCCAGCCGTTGTTTATGAAGCGGCCATCCCTGATATTGGGGTCGGGGCGGAAAATAACCTCGATTGCCTCGAACCCGCTTGCCGGAACCGGGGGAGTGGCGCCGGCATTTGCACCGGCGGCGGGAATCGCTCCTGCGTTGGCCGTGACAGTCAGGGATTGCGAGGCGGTTCCCGCAATCAGGCCATCGTTCAGCCACTTCTCCCACGTTCGCGCAAGGGCGGTCGAAGTCACGGACTGCGCCGCCTGCCAGTAGGATCGAACCAGGTTGTAGCCGGTGTCGGGCTTGTCCGCAAGCGCCGCGACAAGCTCAATGGCCGAATGGCTCTCGTACAGGGGAGCGATCAGAGGCTGGACGATGGTCGCCGTGCCGTCGTATGCTCGGAGGTCGCCCCACGCCTCGAGATAGTGGGACTCGGGGATGTGCCAGTTGCAAGCCGCGGAGGTTTCGTCCTCGTGCGAGCCGAGGTGAGCGCGCACGGGAACTTTTGAAAGCGCTTCGGGCAGAAGTATGTCGGCAGGCGCGGTGAAGACGGGGTTGCCTCCCAGGATAAGAAGCATCTTCACCTGACCGGCCTGCATGTCGGTCACAAGGGCTTTGAGCGAGGCGAACGGATCTCCCGGCGCGACTGCCTGGCCGGAAAGGTCCGCATGCGCTGGTTCGATATAGGTAACCGTGCTGCCCACAGCGCCAAGCGCGGCATTCATGGCATGCGCCAGAGCGTGAACCGCGGGAGACTGATTGTCTCCCGGAACGACAAGCGCCCCGGTCCCCGCGGACTTGAGATCGGCAACCGTTGCCTGAAGGAAAGCGTCAGCGTCCGCGCCCGCCGGAACGGAACCGATCATGCCTGATACCCCCAGCCCAGCCGCCACGGCGCGCGTAAATGCATCGACGTCGCCGGCGCGAAGCGGAAGCCTGTGGTCGGCGTTCGCGCCCGTCAGAGTGGGAGTGCTCTCGACCGCATAGAGGCGATTCATCTCCATCTTCGACTTGCGGACCCGGCGGCGGTCCGCCCAATCTCGGGCATATCGGACGCTCCCCGGCATCACCTGGAGGAAGTCTCCGTCGAGCGCGAGAATAACGGACGCCTTGTCGAAATGGTAGATAATATCCACGTCGCGGCCGAATGCAAGATGCGCCCCGCCGAGCGCATTGTGCGGACCGGCAGGCTCGAAGTGATGTACTTGCGCGCCGGGATACTTTTTCGCAAGCGCCGAAAGCTGCGCCACGAGCGTGGGCGATGTGATGGTCTCCGCGAGAATTCGCACCGGAGCAGCGCCGGCAGCGCCGACGGAGCCGGGAGCAGGTAAGGCAGCGGTCAGCGATTCGCGCGCTTCCTTGAGGAAATCCTCGAGCGGGGCGATGGCGCCGTCCTTCATCGTGTTTTTCGAGCGGTCCGGGTCGTACAGATCGAGGATTGACGCCTGCATCCAGATGTCGGAAGACCCGAGCGTAGAAGGATGGGTCGGATTGCCGTCGATCTTGATGGGGCGGCCTTCACGGCTCGTAACAAGTACGCCCTTCGCATATCCGCACCAGGGCATCGCGGAGGCGAACTCCAGCGGCTTGCCGGCCACGACCTCTTCCGGGGCCTTGATATAGGGGACGATCTTCTCCTGCGGTAGATAGCGGCAGCCGGCGACTCCGGCGAGGGCCAGCGACGCGCCCATGACCTTCAGAAATTCGCGACGGTCAAGCTGGAGCAGGGTCTCGCGGTTCGGGAACTCTTCCCCCAGCCACTCCTGGAATTCCTCGGTCTCCGCGATCTCTTCGAGGCCGCGCCAGTAAGCCTGGCCCTTCATCCCGGCCAGCTTCTCGCGAATCTCCGCCAAATCCAGATTGTTATGCTTCACTTGATCCATAGTAATCCCAGCGATGGTGTTCAGGTATTCAGCTGTTCAGGTGTTCTGGTATTCAGATTCTTCGACACCCGACGCCCGATGCCCGACACCCAACGCTCTACCGGTGGCACGTCCAGCAGTCCGTCAACTGCTTCGTCTTGACGTGGTACTTGTCTACCAGCTGCTTGCCCTGCTCAACTTCTTCGGACGACGGATGATAGCCCGCGAAGTCCCTGCCCGAAGCCAGGGCGCGCTCACGCGCAGAAGTCAGATTCTCTTCGCCCTTCTGCGCCTTCAAATAGAGGTCGAAGACCTGTTCGCGCGGAGTCAGCCCCTTTTCATCCGATTCCTTGCTGCGGTACAGGGCCTTTTCGGGGCTGCGATGGCACTCCAGGCACCATGACATCCAGAACGCGTTCCCTTTATAGGCGAGCTGCATCTTCTGTACCGGACCGTGGCAGATGTTGCAGTTGACGCCCCGATTCACGTGAATGCTGTGGTTAAAGTAGACGAACTCGGGGACCTTGTTCACGCGATTCCACCCGATGGAACCGTCCCATGACTTGATGGGCGTCTGATTGCGATAACTTTCGCGAATCGGCTCCAGCAGCGGGCTGTTGGTCCAAATCTGCGAATGGCACGACATGCAGGTGTGCGTAGGGGGCATGCCCGCGGCTGACGACTTCTCAACCGACGTGTGGCAGTAGCGGCAGTCGATTCCCAACTCGCTGACATGGTGCTCATGGCTGAAAGGCACGGGCTGATCCAGCGGCACATTGACCTTGGTGTTCGCGGATGAGCGGGTGATGCCGGAGCCGACAACGATAAGAAGAACGGGAAGGACCACAGCGCCGAAGAGACTGATCTTGGCGAGGGTATTGGCGGTTGACGGAAAGATTTGTGCCATTGAGAGCACCCCGAAATATGTATGTCTGGCAAGTCTGGCAGGTCTGTTAAGACTTCGCTACAGATGTGACACAACAGTGAGGGAGGCGGCGACGGCTTCGCACGGCGGCCATATTTCGGACCATTTCCGGCACAGTATACCTGCCGGCATAGGGCGAGTCAACCGTACGCCCGGTTGAGTTGTGTCTTTTTTCACGAGCGTCATGTCCAGACCGCCCTGTCGATAGCCATGGCCAGGAAGAGCAGCGCCAGGTAGAGCATTGAGTAGTGAAAGAGCGAGGACGCGCGCGGACGGGTAGCCTCGCGGTATAGCTGGACCGTTTTACGAATCAGAACCGCGTTCAGCACAATCGCGCTAATAAAATAGATCGCATGCAGTCCCTCGGTCAGGAGCGGCAGGAACGTAACGATTACTGTAACGAACATGTAGATAGCTATCTGCGCGACCGTTGCGCGATCACCCTTTACGCACGGTAGCATCGGCACTCCCGCGCTTGCGTAGTCGTCCTTGATGAGCAGCGCCAGCGCCCAGAAGTGGACCGGCGTCCAGACAAAGATAATGGCGAAGAGGTACCAGGCCAAAACGGAGAGGCTGCCGGTTACCGCCGCCCAGCCGACCAGGGGAGGGAACGCTCCCGCCGCTCCGCCAATCACGATGTTGTGCCAGGTGCGCCGCTTCAGCAGCAGCGTGTAGATGAACACATAGAATAGAAGGCCGGCCAGCGCGAGGGAGGCCGCCAGCAAGTTCGCGGCTGCCCAGAGCAGGCCAAACGACAGCGACTCCATTGCCAGCGCGAAGATCATCGCATCGCGCGTCGATATTCGCTGGGTTACCGTTGGGCGCGAGGTCGTGCGCGTCATCCGCCCGTCGATGTCGCGGTCTATCACCATGTTGATGGCGTTCGCGGCTCCCGCGGCGGCATAGCCGCCAATTGCAACGGCGAGAAAGAGCGGCAGCGTGACCCGGTGAACGGAATCGGCGGCAATGAACATCGCGGCGAGCGTTGTGAACAACAAGAGGCTGATGACGCGGGGCTTGGTAAGCGCGATGTAGTCGCGCGCGTGCTCTTTCAGATTTTCTTTCCAGGTCGCATGGCGGACCGGCGCGAGGATCGCTGCGTCATGGAGGCTGTTCACGCTCACGGCATTCCCTCGACGCTCTCAAGCGGCCCGGCAGTCCGTGGGCGGCGCGCGGACTGCGTGGCGCGCGGTGAATCCACCGCGAAGGCCGCGGCTGAAAGGAGGACCAGGGTGATCCACAGGCTGTCCGCAAGCAGAAGATGCGCTAGCTGCATTCCGATCGGCGCGCGCAAAAAGAGATTCATGAATCCCGCGCAGATCTGGATTACGAACAGGACAGTGACGCCATAGGCCAGTCCGCGCGTTCGATCCGACGGTCTGGATTGGGCGGCGAACCACGCAGCCGCCACGGCGAATATGCCTGCCGATACGGCAACGTACGGATGGTAGACCCGCAAGTGCTGGAGAAAGTGCGCCGAGGGCGACAGCGCCGCGCCTATCTCCGCTACGGACTTGGCCGGGAAGAGGGTGTCGCCGAGCGCGGTTATCGAGCCGGTGATTCCCACCGCGAGCGCGCCGCACAACGCCGCGATGAGCGCCCCGGCGGTCAGTCCCTGGCCCTTAAGCGTGATGCGGGAGCCGCCGGAGGCCCACCACGCCGTCAGCGCAAGCGAGCCGAGCAGCATAAACGTGTTGGAGAGGTGCACCGATATTGCTACCGCGCGATAGACCGACTGGTCGTGGGCGACAAGTCCGAATCGGACAAGCGCCGCGCCCACAAGCGCTTCGCTCACGGTAAAGAGGAACGAGAGGCCCGCGCCGAGCCGGACCGCATGGCCCTTCGGAAACGCGCGGCAGGCCCACCAGAAGAGAATGCTGGAAAGAACGAGCACGAATCCGCTTGACAGGCGGTGGCTGTATTCGATCAGCTTATGCGCATCCGCGACGCCGGGCAGAATCGATCCGTCGCAGAGGGGCCAGTGGTCATTGCAGCCCGCTCCCGACCCGGTGGCGCGCACGACTGCTCCCCACAGAATTACCGGCAGGTTATAGAGCAGGACGGCCCACGCGTACCGCCTGAACCTGTCTCTGCTTCGAGTTTCCGTGTTCATGCCGATTCGATTCCAACGTGGCAATTCTGGCAATTCGGATTGTGGTCTTTTTCACGAAGTCCCGCATCGTTGCGAATTTCCAATGACTTAGGGGGAACAAATAAAGGTTACCTGAACGTTTCGGAGGGAGTCAAGGCGGCGGCCTTAGAATTATTCATTCATATCATTCGTGAGGGGCTCGCGGCCCTCGCTGGGGGGCCCGCGGCCTCGTGCCCGCCTGCGCGGACACATGGTCGCGTTACGTTCCCGTACCCGCGCAGGCGGGTACTCGGCCGAAGGCCAGAGTTCTCGACGCGGCACTGGTCCGAGGCTTGAGACAGCGCAGGATTTCCATTCCGTGCGCAAACTCCCGGCTGCAACGCCTCCAACTTTATCTTACGCCCGTCTCATAACCAGGCAGCCATTGATTCCCCCGAAACCGAAGGAGTTGGACAGAACGACATCAAGCGCCATCTCGCGCCCCGTCAGAGGCACGCAGTCGAGGTCGCATGCCGGGTCGGGATTCTCAAGATTCAGGGTCGGTGGAACATAACCATTCAGGATAGCAAGACAACAGATAGCCGCCTCGATAGCTCCCGTTGCGCCGAGCGCGTGCCCGTGCATCGCCTTGGTCCCGCTTACAGCCGTCCGATAGGCGCGCGGCCCGAGCGCCCTCTTCAGGGCCAGCGTCTCCGTTGAATCGTTGAGACGGGTGGAGGAGGCGTGCGCATTGACATAGTCGATGGACTCTGCGGGCAGGCAGGCGTCTTCGAGGGCGAGGCGGATGCAGCGGGACGCGGATTCGCCGTCCGGGCGTGGAGCGGTCATGTCGTGGGCATCGTTGGTCAGCGCGAATCCCGCGATCTCCGCGTAAGCCCGCGCGCCGCGCCGCAACGCATGGTCCCGCTCCTCCAGCAGCAAAACGGCCGCCCCCTCTCCCATGACGAATCCATCGCGACCGAGGTCGAACGGGCGGCAGGCGCGCTCGGGATCTTCGTTCCGCGTTGAGAGCGCGCGGATTCGCGCGAAAGCTCCATAGCAGAGCGGCGCGAGCGGGGCCTCTGCGCCGCCCGCGAAAATGGCGTCCGCCTCGCCGCGCTGGATGGCCCGGAACGCGTTCCCGACGGCTACAGTTCCGGAGGCGCAGCTGTCCGCGTTCGAGGTCGAACAGCCGGTCACGCCTAGCGCGATAGCCGCGTTGCAGCTTCCCGCGCCGACGAACATCTGGAGCGCAAGATTCGGCTCGACGGCGTGGTCGCCGCCCTCCAGGTAACGCCTGTGCTGCTCCTCCGCGAAGGCCGCTCCGCCCAGCGCGCTTCCGATGAACACGCCGATTTGCGAGCGGTCCTCCGCGTCCAGGTCCAGCCCCGAATCGGCGAGCGCCATCCGCGTGGAGGCGACCGCGAACTGCGAGCAGCGGTCCAGACGCCTCAGCGCCTTGCCGTCGAGCCAGATTGCGGGATCGAAATCGGGAACCTCAGCAGCAATCTGCGCGGAGAGGGACGAAGCGTCGAACCGCGTGATTCGGCGGACGGCGGAGCGGCCCGCGAGAATGCCCGCCCACAGCCCGTCCACCTCTAAACCGATAGGCGTTACCGCGCCGATGCCGGTCACGACGACCCTGCGCGGGCGTCCGTCTCGACCGTGTCCGTGCCGACCGATTCCGTCTCGACCGTTTCCGTCTCGACCTTCTCTTGGATGCACTTAAGTGTCTTTCCGGCGATGTTATGGACGAAGAGCCGGCCCACGATATATTCAGCGAAGAGAGGCCCCAGAACGGGAATGGGGTACGAGAGCGCATGGTAGATGGTCACCCGCACGCCTTCCGGCACGGGTTCAATCGTCCACTCGACCTCCATCCCCTTCGTTATGCCGCCGATATGCCTGAAGAGGATACGACGCTCTTCCGGCACGAGTTCCTGCACGCACCGCCACTTCACGGGAAAGCCGTCTCGCGTCGCTCCCATAAGGGCCGTCTTTCGCCGTTCGCCGCTCTCTTCAACTACCACGTACTGGTAATGCGGCAGCAGGCTCGGCCAGTCCTGAATGTCCGCCGCCAACGCATAGATGCGGTCCGGATCGCCTCGCATCAGAATCGTGTTCGTGGTCTGCATGTGTGCAATGAACGGAAAGTTTCCCGCCGAAGCTGTAGGGCGCAACCTCCGCCACATACTGTAGCGCCGTGTTTTCAACGCACTGCGCCGTGTCTTAGACGCGTATTGACGTGTCTTAGACGTCTACGGCTGTGTTCTTTGCCTCGCCGCCATTTCTCGCCCTCTCTTCGCGACGGCCAAAAGGTTTTCCTTCGTCGCGAACGCCTTCAGTAGAGTCTTTTGCCCATGCTCAATATATGCATAGTATCTATCAGCTGACTTGTCCAGAACCGGGCTTGAGAATCTTCCACGCCTCCGGCTCATGCAATAATAGAATATCGTGACCGCAGGCTCGCCGATTCGATGGAGGCTCTCCGTGTCAAACCCCAGTTCCGTTGTCTTTCTATTTGATGTTGACAATACCCTTATCGACAACGATAAGGTCTCTGCCGATCTACGGAATCACCTCGTAAAGGCGTTTGGAGCGGAAAGACAGCAGCGGTACTGGGCGATCTTCGAGGAGCTTCGCGCCGAACTTGGCTATGCCGACTACCTTGGCGCATTGCAGCGCTACCGAATCGAGAACCCCCATGATCCTCATTTTCTCGAGGTCGCCCGGTTCCTGATTGAATATCCTTTCGCCAACCGCCTCTATCCCGGCTCGCTCGATGTCCTGGACAAGCTTGCCGCCTGGGGGCCGACCGTCATTCTCTCCGATGGAGACGTCGTGTTCCAGCCGCGCAAGGTCGAGCGGTCGGGCCTTTACGAAGCGGTGGCGGGCCGCGTGCTCATCTACATTCATAAAGAGCACGATCTCGATGATGTGGAAAAACGCTTCCCGGCAGAACGATACGTGCTTGTCGACGACAAACTGCGCATACTCGCGGCCGTTAAGCGAATTTGGGGCCATCGCCTCACGACCGTCTTCCCGCGGCAGGGTCATTACGCGCACGATCCACACGTTCTATCAATGTACCCCCCCGCAGATATCGAGATCGACCGAATCGGCGATCTGGTCCAATACGAGCTCGATGATATACTAAAGGCCGGCCAGTCCGGCGATTGAGGTTGCCGCCTCGCGGAAGAGGGTTTGAAGCAGCCCTTCAGCCGGGCCTTTCACGTAAGAATACTGGTCGCCGGGTAATATCGCTCTATTGCACGGACTGTCGGACGGTTAGCTTTTTGCCAGAATCCGCATAATGACAATACCGAACTCTTATATGCAGGACCGCGCTGTCGCGTCGGAGCAGATTCCCCAGGCGAGCGCCCGACCAATGCGCGTAATGTCCGTCATTCCGGAATCACCCGGCCCGGCTTCCATGGTCTTTGCCGTGCGGCAATCGGAATCCATGGAGCAGAACGGTCTTGACGGGATGAAGTTTTTTCTCGCCTCCCGCACGAACCCGAGAGTGCTGCTGCAAGAGCGGCGGAGGCTGCGCGCCGAGATCGATTCTTTCCGGCCGGATGTCGTTCATGCGCATTTTGGTACGATGACGGGCTTTTTCTGCGCGTGGTCCTCGCCCGTCCCTGTCGTAGTGTCTTACCGAGGCAGCGATCTCAACCCCGCGCCGAGCATGTCGCAAGCGCACTGGGCATTCGGATTCTTATTGTCGCAGATGGCCGCGCTCAGGGCGCGGGGTATTATCTGTGTCAGCGAACCTCTTCGGCGCAGGCTCTGGTGGCGGCGCGATCGCGTGACGGTTATTCCATCGGGCGTGGAAACACGGCGATTCTTTCCCCGCCCGCTAAATGAAGCCCGGACCGAGCTTGGCTGGGTGCAGGATGAAAGAATCGTAATCTTTAACGCCGGTAGGACGCCGGAGGTGAAGCGGCTCGACCTCGCGGAGGCGGCGATTTCCGAAGCGGAGAAGATATGCGGCTCCATTAGATTCGTCGTAATGCGGGGCGACACGGATCCTGCCCAGGTTGCGGCCATGCTGAACGCGTCGAACTGCCTTCTGGTGACCAGCGACTATGAAGGCTCGCCAACAATTGTGCAGGAGGCGATGGCCTGCAACGTGCCCATCGTGACGGTCGACGTTGGGGACGTGCGTGAGCGATTGGCGCACGTGAATCCCAGCCGAATCGTAGCGCGCGGCGCGGGAGATTTAGGCAGGGCTGTTGCGGAATTTGCGCGGGTCTGTGTTCGCTCCAATGGAGCAGACTCGGCAAGAGACGTGTCATTGGACACTCTCAGCGGGACTCTCTCAGCGGTCTACAGGTCGGCGGCGGGTTGGTCGCAGAGCGAGCCGCATAGTTGAATCGGCGGAACGCCAGGCCGCCCGAACCCCAGGCGGCTGACAAGGAATCTCGTTCCGGCTTGTCGTACTAATCCATATTATCTGAGCGCCGGTAATTTTGCAGTGAGCGATCTATTCAAACGTTAAGACCACGGGTATTGAAATCCATCGGGTATTGAAATCCATGTTAAGTACGAAACTGCCGGCTGCCATAACGAAGAGAGAGTCGAAGGGCAGTACAAGCGAATCCGACAACACGCCGACCGCGGCAAATCTTGAAGCCGCGCTGCGCGCGCGAACAGCCCGCCTGGTCGTTGTGGGCATGGGCTATGTAGGCCTGCCGATGGCAATTGAGATTGCCAGGGCGGGTTTCAACGTTACGGGTATCGAGGTGGACCCCGAACGCTGTGAAGCGCTTTTGAAGGGGCGCTCCTATATCGCGGACCTGAGTGACGCGGAGCTGGCGGAAGCGCTAAATACCGGCCGATTCCACGTCGTGTCCAACCCTTCCGTGCTCCATGACGCGGACGTGATTCTAATCTGCGTGCCGACTCCGCTTCGGAAGTCAAAGGACCCCGATCTATCCGCGATCCTGGCCGCGGGCCAGGCCATGGCCGCGCACATGCGGTCGGGACAGTTGATTGTCCTGGAAAGTACGACCTATCCCGGCACGACGGAAGAGATCCTATTGCCGATGTTCGAGAAGAACGGCCTGGCCGTGGGCGAAGATTTCTTCCTGGCGTTTTCGCCGGAGCGCGTGGACCCAGGCAATCCAAATTTCAGCGTCCGCAATATCACGAAGCTGGTGGGGGGCGTTACTCCCGCGTGCACGAAGCTGGCGGCGCTGCTATACGAGCAGATAGTCGAGAAGGTCATACAAGTAGCCAACCCGCGCGTGGCAGAGGCATCCAAGCTGCTCGAAAACACCTTCCGCAGCGTCAACATCGGCCTGGCCAACGAGATGTCGATCATCTGCCGGCACCTGGGCGTAGACGTATGGGAAGTGATTGATGCGGCGGCCACCAAGCCCTTCGGATTCATGGCGCACTACCCCGGTCCCGGAATCGGCGGCCACTGCATTCCGTTGGACCCTCACTATCTCTCGTGGAAAGCCCGGCTCAGCGGATACGAGCCCAGGTTTATCTCCCTGGCCAGCGAGATAAACAGCTGGATGCCCCAGCATGTCGTAAACCTGATCACAGACGGCCTGAACGACAGCTCGAAGTGCATGCGCGACAGCCGAATCCTCGTGCTGGGCGTGGCATACAAGCCCAACATCAGCGACTACCGGGAAAGCCCTTCGCTCGAGATCATCGAGATGCTGCATCGTCGCGGCGCACACGTGACATATTGTGATCCTTACGTTCCAACGCTTGCCGCGGGCGACCTGTTGATGGCTTCGCAAGAGTTGACGCCCGAGATTCTTCGCGGAGTGGACTGCGTGACAGTAGTGACCAACCACCGAGATTTCGACTACCGGATGGTCGCCGAGCACTCCCCGCTGGTCGTTGATACGCGCAACGCAATGCGCGCCTATGCCCATCTCGACAGCGTCCGGTTCCTGTAAATTTCCAAATTTCTGCAATGCCGCAGTAATCCGGGACACGGAAGTCACGGTCGTCCCGATGCTGCTCTTCACGTTCAACCGAAGCTCCGAATCCCATTTACGTGATCGACCCCTGTGCAACGACAGCAGCCGATCCGTGTATTGAAACCTCGGTAGAATCCAAAGCGGGGGCAAGTTCCCGGTATAATAGCGGTGTTCGATTTTCGAATCGACTGATTTAGGCCGGCCTATTCGTGAATCCCGCGTTGGGAGCAGCCTCCGCGTTGCGCGGCATATGGCATTGGGTCGAATTACCGCGCTTGTCGATTGGATAGTGATCTATTGCCTGCAAGACCCGCGAGAGATGATAGAGGCTCGGAATCTTCGATGCGAATCTGGCTGGTAACCACGGGCGAGCCGCTTCCAACCGACGAGGGCGCACGCCTCATGCGCCATGGCATTTTGGCGGAGCAGCTTGCCGGACACGGACATGAAGTTCTCTGGTGGAACTCGACGTTCGACCACCAGAGGAAGCAGCACAGGTTTCAGCAGGACACAACTCTGGAGATTAGACCAGCCTTTCGCATCCGTCTCCTGCATGCGGCAGCTTATCGAAAGAATATTTCCGTCGCGCGGATTCGCAACCACCGCGCCATCGCCACGCAGTTTAGGCGCCAGTGCGAATCGGAGCCTGCGCCGGATGTCATTCTGTGCGCGTTTCCAACGATCGAGCTGAGCGCTGCCGTGGTCGAATTTGGGCGGAGACACGGCATCCCGGTCATTTTGGATGTGCGGGACATGTGGCCCGACATTCTCTTGAATGTATGCCCTCCCGGAACAAGATGGGCAGGCGTCGTCGCTTTGCAGCCACTGTTTCGGCAAACTCGCTATGCATTTAAGCATGCTGCCGGCCTACTTTCCGTATCCGAAGGCATGCTCCGGTGGGCGCTGGAAATCTCGGGCCGCCAAGCGGCTCCGCAAGACCGCACCTTTCCGTTGGGATACCGCCGAACCTCCTGCTCCCCCGAGAAGATGGAAACAGCCGGGCAGGCGCTGCGCGACGCCGGAGTCGGCACCTCCCGGCGCATTTGTTGGTTTGTCGGGCAGTTCGGAATGCACTACGACGTCTCGACCGTCATCGAAGCCGCCCGCCTCTGCGAAACGAGCGGCCTGAGCGATGTTCAGTTTGTGCTGAGCGGCGATGGAGATCAGTACGCCAATCTGGTCAAGCAGGCCGCCGGCCTGACGAACGTCGTCTTTACGGGATGGGTGGCGACGCCACAGATAGCCTATTTGATGTCCGTCGCGAGTGCGGGGCTGGTGGCGATAAATCACAAGAATGACTGCAATCTGCCGAACAAGCTGTTCGAGTATTTTTCCGCTGGCCTGCCCGTGCTTTCAAGTCTTCCAGGCGAGGCCGCCGAACTGTTGGCGGCCAACGACTGTGGAGTAACCTATCGCACCGGTGATGCGGCGGACTGCGTCGAAAAACTAAAGGATCTGCTGCGGGACGAGACAAGACTTCAACAGATGGGAGCGAACGCGTTCGCTCTCTATCAAGAGCAGTTCTCCGCCGATGTGGTGTACTCCGGGATGGAGAGCTATCTGATCGAGATGGCAGGGGATGGAGGCGGCGGGAGGACAGTGCATCCACTGGGTGAGCGCGCGGCCGCAGCCGGCAGTTAATCCGCCCGGTCGCTCTGGTGGCCGCCAAACTATACCGAAAGAGACAGCTCCGCATGAAACGAGCGTTCGATATAATCTTGAGCTTTTTTGGAATCGTGCTCCTGTCGCCCGTCTTCCTGGCGCTTACACTCTGGGTGAAACTGGGGTCGAAGGGCCCGGTGTTCTATCGAGGGGAGCGAGTCGGGCTTCTGGGCAGGGACTTTCGCATATTCAAATATAGAAGCATGGTGGTCAACGCCGACAAGATCGGCGGCTCTTCTACCGGCGAGGACGATCCGCGCGTCACAGCCGCGGGCCGGTTCCTGAGAAAATACAAGCTGGACGAGCTCCCGCAGCTTTTCAATGTACTTTTCGGAGACATGAGCCTCGTCGGTCCCCGTCCGCAGGTCCGCTGGGCGGTCGAGCTCTACAGCGAAGAGGAGAAGGCGCTGCTCACAGTACGGCCGGGAATTACCGATTACGCGTCGCTGGTGTTTCGCAATGAAGGCGAGATTCTGAAAGGCAGTACAGACCCGGATAAGGACTATCTTATTAAGATTGCGCCCGGCAAAATCAGATTAGGGCTTGAATACGTGCGAAACCACAGCGTATTGACCGACTGCAAGATAATCCTCGCCACCCTCGGAGCTCTCGCCGGGAAGGACCCCGCATGGTGTCTCCCCCGGCACCTGTCGCATATCGGGCCACCGGCGGACGCCGTGCGGTCAATCGCGGGGGAGACATCCGCGAGATGAGAGTGTTCCGCACCGAGGCTGAGTCGCAGGCCGGACAGAACATCGAGCGCATCTTCAGCGCCTGCCCCGATTCCGTTGAGACCAAGCTGGAGAACTTCCCGAAATATGTGCGGCGGCAGCACCTCAAGCGCTTTCTCGCCATGTATGAAGTGTTCAAGAAGGCGCTTCCGGTAAAGGGATCCGTGGTCGAGTGCGGCGTCTTCAGGGGCTTCGGGCTGATGTCATGGGCAAAGCTCAGCACCATCCTGGAACCGGAGAACCTGACGCGCAGAATCTATGGATTCGATACTTTTGAGGGCTTTCCCGACGTCCACGCGAACGATAAGACGAGCATGGCGGACATTGGCCGTGGAGGACTTGCCGCCGATTCATTTCATGAGCTGCAGGAGCTTATCGCCGAATACGACCGGGACCGCTTTCTTGGTCATATCCCGAAGGTGGAGATGATTCGAGGAGACATCTGTCACACGGTCCCTAAATTCCTGGAATCCCATCCTCATCTTATCGTGAGCCTGCTGTTCATCGATTGCGATCTCTACGAACCGACCAAAGCCGCGCTGCAAACGTTCCTTCCACGCATGCCTCGGGGAGCGGTGCTTGCGTTCGATGAGCTGGATAACCCGCTGTGGCCGGGCGAAACGCTCGCCATGCTCGATGTCATGGGCAGGAACGGCTTAAAGCTGGAACGTCTCAATTGGGATCCCTATATCTCCTTTGCCATAATCGAATGAGAGTGAGAGCGTAAACGTGCAATCTGTGCCTTATTTCGACTACTCCCGAGCCTTTGAACCCTACAATCAACAGATTCTGGACATTACAAAAGACATTCTGGGTCGCGGCGCGTTCATCCAGCAGCGCGACCTTGTCGAATTCGAGCAGCATCTGGCGAAGTTCCTGAACGTAAAGCATGCGTTCGGAGTAGCAAACTGCACGGACGGACTTGTCATGCTCGCCCGCGCGGCCGGAATCAAGCCCGGCGACGAGGTCATCTTCCCGTCCCACACGATGGTCGCTTCCGCCGCCGCAATGGTACATGCGGGGGCATCTCCCGTGCCGGTTGACTGCGGTCCCGATCACCTCATCGATCCGGTTTCCGTCGAGGCAGCAATTACTGCAAGAACCAGGGCGATCATCCCTGTCCATCTCAATGGACGAACGTGCGACATGGCCCCCTTGCAGGCTATCGCGGAGAGTCACAACCTGTTGATTATCGAAGATGCCGCGCAGGCGCTTGGGTCCACCTACCGCGGCAAGCACGCCGGAACGTTCGGCATAGGAGCGGCCATCAGCTTCTACCCCGCCAAGATTCTTGGCTGCCTGGGAGACGGCGGAGCCGTTGTGACGGACGACGATAAGATTGCACAGCGAGTCTACCAACTGCGGGATCATGGCCGGAACGAGCAGGGCGAAGTGGTGGAATGGGGCTACAATTCGCGGCTTGATAACCTTCAGGCGGCCATTCTGGACCTGCAATTCAAGGACTATGACAAGATAATTCACCGCCGCCGCGAGCTTGCCTCTCTATATGATTCACGCCTGAGGGACCTCAAAACCGTGTGCCTGCCGCCCGCTCCGGGGAACGAACCCGACCGTTTCGACGTTTACCAGAACTACGAAATCGAGGCCGACAGGCGCGACGGTCTGCGCGGGTATCTGAAGGAGAGAGGAATAGGCACGCTGCTGCCGTGGGGCGGCAAGGCTGTCCACCAGTTCGCCGGCCTCGGAATCTCTCGCGACCTTCCGGCCACCGCGCGCTTGTTCCAGCGCTGCCTGATGCTCCCCATCAACATGATGATTTCAAACGATGATGTCGAATATGTCTGCCGCGCGATACGAGAGTTCTACTGTGGTTGACACGCGTGCGCATCACGCCAACGGGACGGGAGCGCGTCCGGGAGGACACGCGCCGGAATCTCTCAAGGACACTACCGCGCTCGCCCGGCGGGTGAGGCAGCACGTAGTTCGCATGACGAGCAAGGGCGTCAGCGCGCACGTAGGATCCTGCCTGTCCATCGCGGACATCATGGCGGTGCTCTATGGGGAGGTGCTTAATGTCGACCCGGCCGTGCCGCAGTGGACCGAGCGCGACCGCTTCATTCTTAGCAAAGGGCACGCGGGCGCATGCGTCTACGCCACGCTCGCCGAGTCGGGTTTCTTTCCAATCAGCAGGCTGGACGACCACTATCAGAACGGTTCCAATCTCTCCGGCCACGTGTCTCACAAAGGTATTCCCGGGGTTGAGCTCTCCACGGGATCGCTGGGGCACGGGCTCTCTGTCGGGGCGGGCATGGCCCTTGGCGCGAAGACGGATGGACAACGGCACCGCGTCTTTGTCCTGATGAGCGATGGCGAGTGTGACGAAGGCTCCAACTGGGAAGCCATTCTCTTTGCGGCGCACCATAAGCTGGACAATCTCATTGCCATTGTCGATTACAACAAGCTTCAGAGTCTCAAGAGCGTTGAAGAGACCCTTGCGCTCGAGCCTTTTGCCGACAAGTGGCGGAGTTTTGGCTGGTCTGTGGTTGAGATCGATGGGCATGACCACGCGAGCCTGAAATCCACATTGAGCAGCGCGCCCATCGAAAGCGGTAAGCCGACGTGTGTTATTGCGCATACGGTCAAAGGGAAAGGCGTTTCCTTTATGGAGCACTCGGTTCTCTGGCACTATCGAACCGCGTGCGGCGACGAATACGACGCGGCCATGCTGGAATTGGAGCCGCCGCTATGAGAGACGCCTTCATTCAAAGGTTGACCGATCTCGCGGAATCCGACCCTCGGGTAATGCTTATTACCGCCGACCTGGGATTTGGGGTGTTGACTAAATTCGCCGAACGGTTTCCGAAGCAGTACCTGAACGCGGGAGTGGCCGAGCAGAACATGACGGGGCTGGCGACCGGGCTGGCAATGGAGGGGCGAACGGTCTTCACCTACTCGATTGCCAACTTCCCGGTGCTTCGCTGCCTGGAGCAAATTCGCAATGACGCCTGCTACCATGACGCCAACGTGAAGATTGTGGCAATAGGCGGCGGGTTCAGCTACGGCTCGCTCGGCATCTCGCACCATGCTACCGAGGACCTGAGTATCCTAAGGGCCCTCCCCAGCATTACCGTGGTTGCTCCTGGAGACGCGTGGGAGGCGGCGGAAGCGACGACGGCGATACTAAATACACCGGGCACGTGCTATCTGCGCTTGGATCGCTCTTCGATGAAGAGCACGAACCTGGCGAGCGAACGTTTTCAGTTGGGTAGGGCGCGGCTGGCGCGCGAGGGCCGGGACATTACGCTTATTGCGACCGGAGGCATACTCGGCGTAGGGCTAAAGGCCGCGGAACAGCTCGCGGAACACGGCATCGAGTGCCGCGTTTTGAGCATGCACACAATCAAGCCGCTGGACACGCAGGCGATTCTCAGCGCATGCAGGGAGACCGGCGGGATTGTAACTCTGGAGGAGCATACGATTGAGGGCGGGCTCGGCGGCGCGGTGGCCGAAACCTGTCTCGACGCGGGAGTCATCCCCCCGAAGTTCCGCCGCATAGGTCTCAGGGCCGGCTTTTCATCCATCGTAGGAAGCCAGGAGTATCTGCGTGAGCGGTACGGGCTGGACGAGCGCTCCGTGGTTGCCGCCATATGCGATCTCCTCGGACAGCGGTTCGACAAAGACCGAAATGAGTCGCGCATAAGCGAAGGCGTGGCCGCCGAGGCATAGATCCCGTCGAAGAGCCAAGACTATGTTGACGCAGCAACGCACTCAAGATAAGGCCGGCATGGAACCCGACAACAGCTCCAAGCAGTCTTTCGTTACGGTTACTGAGGTGCCGGGAAGCCTGGCCAGCAAAAGCCAAATGTCCATGGCAATGTCCCGGTACCGAATTGCGGCAGGCCTTTCCGAAGGCAAAGACGTGCTGGAGGTGGCATGCGGCTCCGGGATGGGCCTGGGCTATCTGGCCCGGAGCGCGCGACGCGTCGTGGGGTTGGATTTCGACCCGAAGCTTGTGGAGATAGCGCGCAGCCATTATGGAGATCGACTCGAAGTTCAGTGCGGCGACGCGCAGCAGATGCCATTCGCGGATGGATCTTTCGACGTGGTGATTCTGCTGGAAGCGATCTACTATCTGCCACGGGCGGAAGATTTCATCGCGGAGGCGCGCCGGGTGCTGCGGCCGGCCGGTACTCTGTTTATCTGCTCCGTGAATAAAGAGTGGCCAGATTTCAACGTGAGCCCCTACAGCGCCCGGTACTTCACGCTTCGAGAATTGAGCGATTTGTTGACGCAAGGTGGATTCAAGCCCGATTTGCAGGTCGGTTTTCCTGTCGCGGCGAAATCCGGTAAAGCGCGAATTATCAGCGCGATTCGTCGCCTGGCCGCAAAGCTTGGATTAATTCCTAAAACGATGGCCGGCAAGGAGAAGCTGAAGCGCCTTGTCTTTGGCAAGCTCACTCCAATGCCGGTGGAGATTACAGACGAAGCAGCTGAGGCTCAGCCTGCCTATTCGGCGAGCGCGGATAGCCCAATTTCCGATTATCAGGTACTCTACGCCATCGGCAGAATGGATGAAGCAGCTAAAACCGCTTAAAGCCGGCTCATAGCGTTGGGAAATCGGATGCCCCGCGGATCGTAATATCCGCCGGCATCTGCCTCTATTCTTAGCGACTAAACTGTACGATTAAGGTGATGAACAATGCGGTCGATCGGAGAAGTTTTGAGGCTCCATCGCTCTTTATTGCCAAAGATAATCCGCTTGCGCAACCGCCATTTCTTGCTGCTTGATTTTGCGGTTCTCTGCGTATCGCCCCTACTTTCCCTTGCTTTGCTGATCGACGGCAAAGGGAATATGTCGACGTACCTCTCGGCGATCTACTTCTACACGCTGGGGGCCCTGATTGTTCGGCTGATCGTTTTCTACGCATGCGGTCTCTACAGGCGTTACTGGCGATCCGCTACAGCCGAGGACCTTGTTCAACTGGTCTTTGCCAGCGTACTCGCGACCATTCTTACCTCGCTCTTGTTTTTCATCGGATTCTGGACCGGTTCCATGAGACCGGAAATGCCTCGGTTCCTTCCGGTTTTGGACGGAATACTAACGCTGGGCGCGGTAGGCGCTACTCGCTTCTCCCTCCGCATTGCTCGAAGAACCTATAATTTTGGTGACACCGTAAATGTGCGTTCCGCCCTCATTATCGGAGCCGGACTGGTTGGCGAGAGGATCGTTCGCGAGTTGCGAGCGTCGCCGAGGCTGGGATTGAAGCCGATCGGTTTCCTGGACGACGATGTTCACAAGCATGGGCTTGGTATTCAAGGAATACCCGTCCTCGGATCGCGCCAGCAGCTGCCGCGAATCGTGCGCGAACGTGATGTATCACAGGTGATTATCGCGCTGCCTAACGTCTCCGGTAAAGTGATTAGAGAGACTCTGGCTCTCTGTGACGGAGCGGGCGTGCAGGCAAGGACCGTACCGAGCCTTTCCCAAATTCTTTCGGAAAAAGTACGCGTTAGCGAGCTTCGGAAGATAGATATCGAGGACGTGCTTCGGCGTGACCCCATCGAGACGAATATTGACGCCGTCAGCAGCCTGATCAAAGGGCAGCGCGTGTTAATCACGGGGGCAGGCGGATCGATCGGAAGCGAGATTTGCCGGCAGATTCTCGCATGCGGTCCGACGGAAATCGGTCTGCTTGGACATGGAGAGAACTCCATCTTCGAGATTCATAACGAGCTTCTAAGCCTCTCGAAACAGAACGTCTCCACCTACGTGGATGGCAGGGCGCCGGTTCTCCATCCGATCATCGCGGATATCCGCTCAGCGGTTAGACTCAATCGAATTATCGCGGATTTCCGCCCGCATATCGTACTGCACGCGGCGGCCCACAAGCATGTCCCGCTGATGCAGGAGAATCCCACGGAGGCTGTTTCCAATAATATCCTGGGGACGAAAAACCTGGTAGACGCCGCTCTCGCGTCCGGCGTCGAGCACCTGGTAATGATCTCCACGGATAAAGTGGTCAACCCGACGAGCATAATGGGCGTGAGCAAGCGGATTGCCGAAATGGTCGTGCTGCAGGCCGCGCGCAATAGCGGGCGTCACTACGTGGCTGTCCGGTTCGGCAACGTGCTCGGCAGCCGGGGAAGCGTGGTGCCTACCTTCAAGCAGCAGATCGCTTCGGGTGGACCGGTGACGGTCTCTCATCCGGAAATGACGCGGTATTTCATCACGATTCCCGAAGCAGTACAACTTGTTCTCCAGGCCGCGGTGTTGGGCGAAGGAGGAGAAATATTTATGCTCGACATGGGCGAGCCCGTGGCGATTGTGGACCTTGCGCGAGACCTCATTGAGCTCTCCGGCCTCGAAGTGGGGCGTGACATCGACATCGTGTTTACGGGAATCCGGCCTGGAGAGAAGCTGTGTGAAGAGCTCTTCGTGCGAGGCGAAGTTTACGAGCCGACGAAGCACGCGAAGATTCGTATCGTCAAGAACGCCGGGAGTTTTGTGTCGGAAAGTTTGGACGAAACGGTCTCGGAATTCATTCGATCTGTAGACGAGGACGATGCCGAAGTCGCGATGGACGCGTTCAGGGCGCTCGTGCCGGCGTTCATGCCCACGCGTGTTCGGAATCTGGTAAATGGGGCGACCCATGCAGTCGCCGCCGCTGTGTTATCCGAGTTATCCGAGTTATCCGAGCAGCGAGCGGCACAGGACGATACCCGCAGGCAAGTGTTCGCCAAATGAACGTGTCAAGATTTTGCGTATGGCCCGCAGGCGCTGTTCTCGCTCGACACGGGTCGCGCGCGCGCCATATCCTGCTGCCGGGAGCATGTGCGGCGCTTCTTATCGCTGTTGCTTCCGCGCCTGTCCTCGCGCAGCAGGATCCCCTGGCCGGTAGGAACAGGTTTCCCGAGTTCCGAAACCTCTCGGGACTCGCGGGCGGCGGATACGGCGTCGATTCGGACGGTCGTCTTTCCCTCTCGGGGCCGACGGCGTTGTCGACGCCGGTAGCCCACGTTCTCGGCAGGGACCATTTCTGGATTCTTGGCGAAAAAACCAGTCTGCATAACACGCCGGAGATCAATAATTCCTGGACCAACGGAACGTTTTGCCTGGCATATGGCCATACTTTCGGACAGTTCAACGTTGCCGTTAGCGACACGGTCCTGAGCGGTTACGGCAATCAGGCTATCAATTTGCAGGCGCAGTATATCCCTCTGCCTTCCATGCGCCTGGTAGGCTCGATAGGCGTCCAGGACATTCGGGGCGGCGGCGGATCGTCCGGCACGAACGTTCCCGGCGACAACGTTAAATCCACTTCCTATTTTGGGGTGGTTACCTACCGATTCGATGCCTGCAAAGCCCCGCTGTACGTGAGCGCGGGCATCGGAACCAGGCGTTTCCGGCAGGGCTTCCTATCCGCCAGCTACCGTGTTTTGCCGCCAATGCGGGTCTGGGTGGAGCACGACGGCTTCGGGCCTAACTTCGGTGCGCTGCTGACCTGGCTGATAACAAGGCGCGGCGACGGGCCGGAAGCGAACGTGCGGGCGGGCCTGATTCAACGGCGGTACGTTACGCTGGGCGTGGGACTTGGCTTCTAGCTTCGGTTTGCTGCCCATCCACGGCAATACTTCAGATTCTTCCTGACCACCCCTGACCTTCCGCGCGGGACTATAAAGTAATCGAAAAAGAATGAGTTCGAACAGCACGCATTTAGCTTACGCAGCGACTATCGCCTTTCTAATCCTCGTTCCTGGCGCCGATCCCGCGTATCCTCAAACATCGCGATTGGTCCAGACATCCGCTCCAAGCACGCAAGAAAAGATGACTCAGGCGCTTCCGGATTGGGCGCGCGGGGCCGTCATTAATCACGTGGATGTTCCCGCGTCCGAAAAGGTCATTGCTCTGACGTTCGACGACGGACCAAACCCTCCTTACACCCGCCAAATCCTTCAGATACTCAATGAACATAACGCGAAGGCGACCTTCTTCATGGTTGGCGAAGAGCTGTCGGCCAACCGCTCGATGGCGCGCGAGGTCCTCAACGCGGGCCATGCAGTCGGAAATCACTCCTGGAGCCACCCATCAAGGCCGCGCGACCCCGGAACAGAGGTAAAGCGAACGGATACCCTCATCCGGATTGTTCTCGGCTTCGAGCCAACCCTCTTCCGCCCGCCGTACGGAATTATGTCAAACGGAATGTCCAAATACGCGCGCCAGAATCGGGACGCCGTTCTATTATGGTCTGTCGATACGGTGGATTGGCACAAGCCGGGTGCAAAGCGCATAGCATCGAGAGTGATTCGCGGCGCAAGGCCCGGAAGAATCGTATTGATGCATGATGGCGGAGGCAACCGCAGCCAGACGGTCGCCGCGCTTCCGGTGGTGCTGGAAACGTTGGGTAAGCAGGGATACCGATTCGTTACGATCCCTGAGCTTTTACAGCTTCGTCAGGCTCCTCCTGCCGCGAAGCCGGGCAAGCAAAGACGCTCCTCCGCCATTGCCCGCCACGCGCAAGCTAAACCCCGATAAACGGCGCGAACGAACGGCGGGGAACCAGGGCGGGTATAATGCGACTGTACGCTGCGTATTTTGAACAGTTTGCCCAAAAACAACCGGCCCGGCGCAATGTCAGTCGCGATGGAGCCGGTGTCAATTCTAAAATGCTTTAACGGGAGGTTATCTTCTTTGGCGCATAACGTGACTCTTATTCGCGGGGACGGCGTTGGGCCGGAGTTGGTGGCCGCCGCAAAGCGCGTTCTCGAAGCGACCGGCGTGCAGTTCAACTGGGACATCCAGGAGGCCGGCGTGGACATCATGGAGACGGCCGGAACCCCGCTTCCGACCTCGGTGCTTGATAGTGTTCGCCGCAACAAGGTCGCCCTCAAGGGGCCGATCACAACGCCGATTGGAACGGGTTTTCGCTCGGTGAACGTCGCACTGCGCAAGGAGCTAAACCTTTACGCCTGCGTGCGCCCCTGTAAATACTATCCCGGAATCCGCAGTAAGTATCAGGATGTTAATCTCGTAATCGTGCGCGAAAATACGGAAGACCTCTACGCGGGCGTCGAATTTGAGGCGGGCAGCGCGGAAGCGAAGCAGATCATCGGCATGGCGGGCGGCAAGATTCGCGAGGACGCGGCAATCTCCATCAAGCCGATCTCCACGACCGGCTCCCGAAACATCATAAAGTACGCTTTCGATTATGCGGTTGAGCACGGCCGCAAGAAAGTATCGGCGGTCGCCAAAGCGAACATCATGAAGTATACCGACGGCCTCTTCTTCCGCGTGGGCCAGGAAGTCGCCAGGGAGTACCCGCAGATCGAGTACCAGGAGGTGCTGGTCGACAACATGTGCATGCAGCTCGTGCAGAAGCCGGAGCTGTACGACGTGCTCGTGATGCCGAACCTCTATGGCGACATCCTGTCGGACCTCTGCGCGGGATTGGTCGGCGGACTGGGCGTCGCGCCCGGCGCGAATATCGGCAACGACGCGGCAGTCTTTGAGCCTACGCACGGCTCCGCTCCCAAGTACAAGGGGCAGAACAAAGTCAACCCGACAGCGCTCATTCTCTCGGGCATGCTCATGCTGCGCCATCTGGGTGAGAACGATGCCGCTGATCGGTTGGAGAAGGCGGTCGCAGCCGTCATCGCGGAGGGCAAGGACGTGACCTACGACATGAAACCCGACCGTAGCGACCCCACCGCCGTTGGCACCGCCGAATTTGGAGATGCGATCATACGCAAGCTTCAGGAATAGTCATGGAAAATTGGCTGGAAAGAATAAGCATAAATCCTAATGTTTGTCATGGATCTCCATGTATCCGGGGAACGCGCGTTCCTGTTTCGGTGATACTGGACAACCTGGCGGCAAGCCTTAGCGTCGACGAAATCCTGCGAAGCTATCCCAGTCTCTCCGAAGAGGATATCCAGGCAGTTCTTGCCTGGGCTGCCGAGCAGGCAAGGGAGCGGACTGTTGCGCTGCCTTTGGAAGCGGCTTGAAATTCAAGGTTGACGAGAACCTACCTGCCGAAGCGTCCGAACTGCTTCGCGAAGCCGGGTTCCAGGCAGACTCGGTGCTTGACGAAGGCTTTGGAGGAACGGAAGATCCCGATCTCGCTATCGTCTTTCAGTGTGAAAGTCGCGCGCTCATTACTCTTGATCGGGGGTTTGCCGATATGCGTACTTATCCGCCAAGAAATTACGCGGGCATTATCGTGATTCGGTCGAAGCGGCAGGACAAATCAACCCTGCTTTCGTTGGTCAAGCGATTCACTCCGATGCTGACCACGGAACCTCTGGACGGTTGTTTGTGGATTGTCGAGGCTGATCGTGTGCGGATCGCGAAGATCGGTCCAACGATTAGAAGACGGCGAATGATAAGGGAATGAGAGGTTACCGCGCTCATCCTCTCGGGCATGCTCATGCTGCGCCATCTGGGCGAAAACGATTCCGCTGATCGGTTGGAGAAAGTGGTCGCCGGCGTCATCGGGGAGGGCAAGGACGTGACCTACGACATGAAACCCGACCGCAGCGACCCCACTGCCGTGGGCATCGCCGAATTTGGAGATGCGATCATACGCAAGCTTCAAGCGTAAGCCGGACTGACAATTGGAAGGGTTACAAAAGAGAGCGGCCATAGCCGCTCTCTTTTCGTGTGCAGTCCGCTGGAAATGCTTCTCGCCGCTCCCCCACCCCTACCATCATCGAATCTTAACCGAACCATAATATTCTCTTAGCGCGCAGCTTGTAAAATGCTTCTTGATATAGTTCGGGAGTTCACGCGAATCCGCCCTCGCCGCACGCGGGACGGATTCACAATAATAAGAGAAGAAGAAATGAATCGAATCAGGAAGAATGGGGTAGGTTTTACGCTCATCGAATTGCTAGTTGTTATCGCAATTATCGCGGTACTTGCGGCGATTCTGTTCCCGGTGTTTGCGCAGGCACGCGCCAAAGCGCGTCAGGCTTCGTGCCTGTCGAACACCAAGCAGCTTGGTTTATCTACGGGAATGTACGTGCAGGATTATGACGAGCAGTTTTACCCGCATCGATTCAACTGTCCAGGACCCGGCGCGACCACGGTCTGCGCGGGGTATGTGGGCAACCCTGAGGCTGCGAAATTTAGCGGCGGATCTGAATCACGCTACTACTGGTGCTTCATGCTCCAGCCCTATGGAAAGAACTGGCAGGTATTCGCCTGTCCGAGCGCGGTCGGGGCCTTCACGCCAGCATGGTGACAGCCGGCTGGAGGGGGGCTGTCACGTTGCCACCGGTTCGCAGGTACTCCGCGAAATAAGAAGGCAGGCCCGCCGCAATTAAATGCGAACATGCAGCTTCGACGCCATATGACAGGCGAATCTGCTCCGCGGAAATGCCGTCGGAATCGACCGTGAGAACGCAGTGCCCGGCTCTCGAATTGCCGTCTTTAGGACGGCCCACGCTGCCCGCATTGATAAAGTGGACGCCCTTCCACTATTCGATAATAGGGTACGTGGGTGTGCCCGAAGACAATGATCTCCGCGTGTGCGTCGTCCTTGCCGCCCGGCGTGAACTGCCGCAGAAATCCGTCGGAGCGGTTGTCGAACAGATATTCCGTGGTCGAGCGGGGCGAGCCGTGGCAGAGGAGCACGCGCAGTCCTTCGACCTCCAGCCGGATCTCGCGCGGCAGAGTTCGCAGCCACGCTTTATTCTCGTTCGTGGTATGAAGCCTCGTCCATTTGAACGAAACATCGCTCATCTCGATATCGAACGGCTTCGTATAGTGGCAGCCGCAGTCAACTCTCTCGAAACCGACGCCCTCATCGTAGTTCCCCATGACGGTGGCGCAGCCCATACCTTGGATGAGGCGTTGTACTTCGTTCGGCTGTGACGCATATCCGCCAATGTCGCCGACGCAGTAGATTGCTTCGTAGACTTCGGCTTCGATGTGAGCATTAACGACCTCCATCGCCGGGAGATTCGCGTGGATATCCGAAAAAATCGCCAGGCGCGTCGCCATAAATCTCTTCTTCTGATCTCAGTGCCGGCCCACTGATCAACGGTGATATGCGCGGGCGACTCGCACGAAAGCCATCGCAAGGTCACTTGGCGCTCCCTGGGCGTGCTCCTCGCCTCCACGCAGCGCCTCGTAAAGCTTGGCCGCCACGACTGCTCCAATAATCGGCCCAACTACATATACGAAGTAGCGCGAGAGGGGGGAGCCGCCGGCGAAGAGCGCAGGGCCGAGCGACCGGGCGGGATTCATCGACCCGCCCGTGACCGGTCCGCCAATTACAACATCTAACACGACGGCGAGGCCGATAGCCATGCCAGGTACGACCCCATTTGCCCGCTTGTCGGTAGCCACCGATACTATGACGAGCATCAGAAAAAATGTCAGCAGCGCCTCCATGCCAATTGCGCGCGACGGTCCAACAGAGGGAACGTGTGTCCCGGCGGCAAATCCAAAGAGCAGCCACGATGCGCCTGCGGCCAGGATGCCGCCCGTAGTTTGGGCCAGGCAATAGGGCCGCACGAAACGCCAGGCGAATCGGCCGTCAGCCGCGAATCCGAGCGTGACAGCCGGGTTGAAATGCGCTGCCGAGATATGCCCGAGCGCGTAGACTATAGCCAGCACGGCCAGCCCGGACACCCACGCGGCCGCCATCAGCCCGCCATCGCCGCCTGGAATTCGACCGGAGGCAGAGAGCGTAACCGGAGCGAAGACGATGGCGAACGTGCCCACCAACTCTGCCGCATACCTGCGCATCATGCCATCTGCCATGCGCCGAATCCCCCTCTAACCAAGCGGCTTGACGGCACGGATAAATGCCCCCATTACCCGCCCGTCGAGGGCTGCTTTCTCCTCCATGGGAAGCGCGGCGACCTCTGGCGAAGAGCACGTTGTCGCCTCTAAATCCCTAAACGTGTAGCGTCGCGTCGGCTCGACGGAGGCGTCCGCGAATCCAGCCCGTGCAAGTCGCGCAAGATAGTCGCTTTTCTCGAGCGCCCCTGCCACACAGCCGACATACGCCTCCATATCCGCCCGTATCTCCGGTGGTAGAATGCCTTCCACGACCACGTCCGAAACCGCAAAACGGCCTCCCGGCTTCAGTACCCTGAACGCTTCGCGAATCACCTGATCCTTGTCGGAGGAGAGATTGATAACGCAGTTCGAAATGATTACGTCCACCGTGTTCTCAGGAAGCGGTATCTCTTCGATATGCCCCTTCAGAAACCGTACGTTCTCAGCCCCCGCTTCTGCTTTGTTGCGCTCTGCCAAGGCAAGCATTTCATCCGTCATGTCCAATCCGTACGCGAAGCCGGATGGCCCAACCCGCCGGGCCGAAAGAAGCACGTCGATGCCTCCGCCTGAACCCAGGTCCAGCACGATCTCGCCCGGACTCAGCGATGCAAGCGCGGTCGGATTACCGCACCCCAGGGAAGCGAGAAGCGCGGCATCTGGAATCGATGCCGTCTCCGCGTTGTCGTATAGATTGCCCGTAATAGTATCGCCGCCACAACATGAGCCTCCTCCCGCGTTTCCTCCACAGCATGCGGCTCCCTTTCCAGTTAGCACGGTCAGCGCGGCGGCTCCATACTTCTCCCGCACTATTTCGCGTACGTCCGTGCGGTCGATCATGCCTATACCGTTCATCAATCTTTCTCCAATCTTCACATGCAGCATGGGCCGCTGCCATCACTCGACGATTCGCCGAGATAGGCCGAGAGCCGGGCTGCCGAGTCATGGTTCACGCCGCAGATCATGTTCTTCCCGCGACGCTCCACGGTAATCAATTCCGCCAGCCGAAGCTCTTTCAAATGGTGCGAAATGGTAGAGTTGATTCGCTCCGCCCCGGTTATGTTGCAGCACACCTCGCCCACGGTCGGGCCGTCTACAGGGCGAACCTCCCCGGTTGTCTCCACCGCAACCGGACGGCAGCACGCGCGTAAGAACTGAAAGATGCTTAGCCGTGTCGGATCGCCGAGCGCCTTGAACATAGCCGCAATTTCACGTATTTCAGCCGCTTCTAGATTCATATCATCTCCATATTTCGCGAATTATAGAAATATAATACCACAACTTACTCGTTAAGCCAAGCAAAACTTCTGGAATGGACTGACGGCTACGAAAGCGTTTTATGGTTTTTGGCAAGTTGGGCGAGGCGGCCCATCTCCGCGTAGTATACGCGCTCCGCGATGTTCACCGTATGGTCGGTAATGCGCTCAAGGTAGTGCGCTACGAACAAGAAGTAGGATGCCTGCACCACCAGCGAGGGGTCGCGGCGCATCGCCGCGTGGAGCTCGTCGCGCAGTTGGTGGAACATTTCATCAATACGGTCATCCGCCGCCACGACGGTTTCCACTAGATCCAGATCATGATTTACGAAGGCGGACATCGCACCCCGCATCATTTGGCGGACGCTGGCAGCCATGCGCGGAATATCCACGAGCGGCTTGAAGAACGTATCGCGCGCCAGCTTGCGCGCGACTTTCGCGATATCGACCGCATGATCCCCAATTCGCTCCAGATCCGTAATCGCTTTGAGCGCGGTGCCGACAAGATGGAGGTCACGTGCGACGGGGGCTTGCAGGGCGATGAGCCGCATGCAGTCCGTCTCGATCAGCAAGTCGAGCTCATCTATGGCGTCGTCCGCCGCGATAACGCCCTCTGCAAGATCGATATCCTGCTCCATGAGGGCGCAAATCGACAGGCCGACCATGTTGTCCGCCGCGCTGCCCATCTCCAGGAGCAGGTGGCGCAGCGCCTCCAGCTGATCTTCAAATTGTAGCCGGGTAGCAGCCATGGAATGCCTCTTCCTTAATGTATGGCATTTGCGATTGAGACAGGTTCCTGTTCCTGGACGCCGCCAATCACCGATGCCGGGCGATTGGCGGGCAGCGGGAGCGAGATAGTGAAAACCGAGCCCCGGTTGTATTCGCTGTCCACGGTTACCGAGCCGCCGTGCGCCTCCACGATATGCTTGACGATTGAGAGACCGAGGCCGGTTCCCCCGCTTTGGCGCGACCTTGCCTTATCCACGCGGTAGAACCGCTCGAAGATGCGCGGCACGTCCTGGCTCATGATTCCGATGCCTGTGTCGGCCACGTGCAGCGCGGCGAAATCCTCGCGCGATTCGGCGGAGACATGAATTTTACCGCCGCTTCCCGTATATTTGATCGCGTTGTCAATCAGATTAACGACCACCTGTTCGAGCTGGTCCGCGTTCACGTACGCCTCTATATTGGGCGCAATGTCGTAAGTCAGCAGCAGACCGCTCTTCTCCGCCTGCGGCCGGAAGCGCACGGTAATCTCTTCAGTCATGCGGGAGAGAGAGACCAGAGCCTTCTCCGGCATATGCGATTCCGCGTCGGACAGAACGAGAAGGTCCTCCGCGATTCGGGTAAGGCGCTGAGTCTCGTTCACAATCGTGCCGAGGAACCTTCCCGCGACCGACAGATCCTCCAGCGCGCCTTCCTGAAGCGTTTCCGCCATGGCGCGAATGGATGTAAGCGGCGTTCGAAGCTCGTGCGAGACATTTGCCACGAAGTCCCTGCGGACGGTCTCGAGCCGGCGCAGCTCCGTAACGTCTCGCACCACCACGATATAGCGGGGATTCGCAGTTATATCGTTAGCGAGAGAGCCAATTGGCGATACGGTAACGACCAGAGCGCTGCCCGCGCCACCTGTTGCGCGCATTTCGCGCTCCTGCGGAACCCGCGTTTCGCGCGCGATCTTGAAAATGCTGTCCAGCTCCTCCGAAAGCGTTGCCTGTAGCAGCCGCTTGCCGTCCACCGCCTGCGAAGGAACCGCGAGAAGCTGCCTGGCGGCGAGATTGGCCCGTTCGATCGCGCCCTTCCCGTCGACCATGAGAACGCCTACGCCGCACCGGTCCAGCAGAGCGTCATAGTCCTCCCGAAGCGCGTCGAGGGCGCGGCGCTCATGATTCAATTGCTCGGCGGAACGGCCAAACGCTGTCCGTTGTGATGCCTCCAGATCGCGAATCCGGGCTTGCGAGGCGGCCGCGCGAAACAGGGCATAAGCCGCCAGAGCGGCGCAGATTATAGCAACTCCGAGCGCCCAGAGCATTTCGTCAACCCGTTCCGCGCAGCTTGTAGCCCACGCCGCGCACTGTTAAGAGCCGCTGCGGCTGTGAAGGATCGGTCTCAATCTTCTCTCTCAGCCAGCGGATATGCACGTCCACCGTGCGGTCCTCGACATAGGCATCCGCGCCCCACACATTGTCCAGCAGCGTCTGGCGCGAAAAAACCTGGTCCGGATGGGCGGCGAGGAATCGCAGCAGGTCGAACTCCTTGGGCGAAAGCTCCACCCTGCGGTCGCCAACGGTCACCTCGTAGCGAGTCGGGTCGATACGCAGGTTCCCCGATTCCACCGGCTCTTCGCCGCGCTCAGGTTCTGAAGCCGCGCTGCGCCGGAGCACCGACTTGATTCGCGCGATCAGCTCGCGCATGCTGAACGGCTTTGTTATATAATCATCCGCGCCAAGCTCCAGGCCGACAACGCGATCCGTCTCCTCGGCGCGCGCCGTCAGCATGATTATCGGCACGCTGCTGATTTTGCGCAGCATCCGGCAGACGTCGAACCCGCTGGCGGACGGAAGCATCACGTCCAAAAGGATGAGGTCGGGCTTTTCGCGGCGCGCGATGTCGAGACACTGGTCCGCGTCGCCCGCGGTCAGCGTCTGATAACCCTCCTTGCGAAGATTATAGGCCACTGCTTCTACAATCGGCAGCTCATCGTCTACTACGAGGACTTTCATGGAGGAAACAGTCAATGGGTCGTTGGGTCGTTGGGTCGTTGGGTCGTTGGGTCGTTGGGTCGTTGGGTCGCTGGGTTGATGGGTCGTTGGTATTCAGGTGTCTGGTCGGCGGTCGTTGGGTCGTTGCCGTTTCGCCTTGTCTCCTCGTCGCCCCAGTCTCTCACCCGAACCTGCCCCGGATATAGTCTTCCGTCCGCTGATCCTCCGGCTGGTTGAAAATCTTCGAAGTCTCTCCCACCTCGATCAACTCGCCCTTCAGGAAGAACCCGGTCGTTTCGGAGACGC
>JBBROJ010000024.1:0-44368 GCA_038229495.1 Chthonomonadales bacterium | reverse complement strand
GAGGACGTGTGGGACGACGAAAGGCTTGTCGACGAGCTCTTCCTGGTCGGCGCGGGCGGCGATGCAGGCGTTTACCTCGTCCATCTTAGCGCGCCAGAGGCGGCGGTACTCCTTCACGGCATCCTGCAGCGGCTGCGGCCAGTCGGGGTCGGTATCGAAGGGCATCTCCCACTCGTACCAGCCGGCGAAGTCGTTCGGGACGGTGGTGTAGTTGCGCGTGGATTGCAGGTCGGGCGGGAGCACCCAGCGCCGCCACTCCGCATCGCTGAGGGCTTTTTTGAGTTTGGCGAAGTCGGTGCCGACGGAGCGGCGTCTCGCTTCCGTGAGAGATGCCCTGGCCTTGGCGAGAAGCGTCGCCCTCACCCCCGCCCCCTCTCCCGAGTCGGGTGAGGGGAGAAGGGCGTTGGCGGCGGCGACTGCTGCTTTTAGCTGGGGGTCCCAGTGGGCGAAGATCGGGTCGAGGGCCTGGTTCTGGGCGATGGATTTCAGGGTGACGTGCGGCACTGTTTTGCAGTCGAACGTGCACTGGCCGTCTATGTCTCCGCTCGGGTCCGTGAGCCAGGTGCCGTTCGGGTTGCGGATTACGTCTTCACCGCTCAGGCTGCGGAGGCGGTAGTGGTCGAAACGGGCGGTGAGGAGGCGCTGCCGGGCGATGGCGAGGGCGACGCGGCTGGTGTCGATGGTGATCCAGCGCCGGCCCCAGGATTCCGCGACGTATGCGGTGGTGCCGCTGCCGCAGGTGGGGTCGAGGACGAGGTCTCCGGGGTCGGTCACCATTAGCATGCACCGCTCGATGACAACTGGGAGTGTTTGCACAACAAACACTTGGCCCTGAAAGCCAGGTGATGTATCTCTCCAAGAATCTGTTAGATCAACAACGGGAAAGTCCGCAAGGTAGCGAGCGAAATAGACCTTATTGCCAGAACGCATGAGGCGGCCTGATCTACCTAGTCTTTCCAGATTATCCGGATGTACTTTCCAATAGTAATTGCCGCCTGGGTGGTTCGTCACGCCTTCATAGTTGAAGGGAACGGTTAGAGTATTTCGGAAGCCGCTTGATGTTAGCGGACTCATTGACATGATTTCGCCATCAGCAGTTACGGGGTCGGCAGCTTCTTGGGCAGTCAGCTTCCGGCGCGTCCCATTTGCCGACTGTAGCCACGTGTAGCCAGTGCCGCCACGTGTTCCCGTAGATTTTGTCTCGTACAACTGTCGGTAAGTCATCTTCTCGCGGACTTTTGCATACCACAGTATGTAGTCGGAAACCGATGGCAGAAGCTCTGAAGCCTGTCCAGCAGATTTCTGAAAATCAACTATGTTGCAGAAGTTTTCGCTGCCAAAGACTTCGTCAACCACAACGCGCACCCTATGCAAGTTCTCATCGCTGATCTGGACGAAGATGCTGCCGGTGTCTGAAAGAAGCTCCTTCGCTATCAGAAGGCGCTCACGCAGATAACTTAAATAGGAGTGAACACCAAGCGTCCACGTATCCCGGTAAGCCTTTACCGTCTCCGGCTCGCGGGTCAGGTCCTCGTCCTTGTCCTTTACATCCCGCTTGCCGACCTCGCTCTGGAAGTTGCTAGCGTACTTGATGCCGTAGGGCGGGTCCATGTAGATCATCTGGACCTTGCCGGCCAGCCCTTCCCGCCGCGCCAGGGAGGCCATGACGGCGAGGGAGTCGCCCAGGATGAGTCGGTTCGCCCAATCGACATCGTGCTGGTAGAACTAGACGGCGTCTCGGTACTCCTGCTCGGGGTCCGCAAAGAGGGTGCGGGGCACGTCCTCGCGGGCGGCGACCTTCAGGATGGCCTGCGTGCTGATGCGCTCGTGGACCTGCAGCGCAACGGGGTCCACCACGCACTCCGGTTGCTCCCGCTTGCCGGACCACTCCAGCCAGGGGTCGGCCTTCGCCAGCGCCTGGAGCTCCAGAATCTCGTCGTCCGACAGTTTGCGCTCAGCGGCAAGCTTCGCGAGGAGGACGTTCAGGCGGTCGGCGCGGCCCGTCGGGTCGAAGCGCAGTGCGGGCGGGAGATGAGGGTTGTAAGCGTATGTGAGCTTCTTCTCTTTGACGAGGTTGCCCCGCGCGACCAGGCCGGCGGGCGGTATGTTCTTGCGCTTGGCGTCGTAGCGCAGGTCAAATACGTTGTCTTCGTCTTGTCGAGATTCTGCTGCAGGTCTGCGTCCGCGAGGCATGGGAGTCTCCGGTAGATAGTTCGGGGTAGACTACGAATTCTCGCCGGCCGGCCGGATTTCCTTCCATGTCCGGGGCTGCATTCTTTTCGAGGTTGTTATCGGCGGGCGGCGAGGATCTTGAAAGAGTAGTTTCTCAGCAGTCTTTTCTCTCGCAAACCAGATTTACACACTCTTTGCCGTCAAGCCGCCATTGAGCTCACTAAGTTTATGGATGCCGGTCGAGCGTGAGGGATTCTCATCCCTCATCCCTCATCCCTCATCCCTTCAAGTTTCCCGCTTTCACAGTTTCCTACTTTCACAGTTACTCGTTTTCCTGGTGTCCATAGCGTCGGGGTTCCACCCGTTCCCATTCCGAACACGGCCGTTAAGACCGACTACGCCGACAATACTCGGGGTGCAAACCCCCGGAAAGATAGGTAGACGCCAGGATTAATAGTAGACCGGCCCCCTCCTGATCGGAGGGGGCCGCCTTCGTATTTGGTCTCGGGTGCGAGTTTGGTGAATCGAGCCATGTGGTAGAATCAAGCGAGAATGGCGGATACATTTCTAACCGATCCTCTTGGGCGCAACGTCGTGCTTGCCGACCATACCTGGGAAAGGCACGTCCTTGTGGCGCATCCGGACATGGATGGCGGAAGAGAATTCGTAGAACGGGCGATCCGATCTCCACGATCGATTTGGACGAGTGCATTCGACGCCGATGTTCGGATATACTTTGGCGAGGGACCGTCGCCGTATCTCCTGGTGGCAGTGAAGGTCAACGTCGTTGCGGGGGTAGTATTAACCGCACATCTGGCGAAGAGGGAAACGGGAGCAGGGATAGAATGGCCGCAACCGTAGAGATCGACACCCTCCAGGGAATCCTGGGCGGCTCGGTCTGGTTCCACTTGGATCTGAGTAATGACGTACTCTATCTTCGTACCGAGACCACGCGTACCGAGCGCGTGTTTGGCGAGGAGGTCCCGGCGGGATTTACCGTGCTGCGAACCGATTCCGGCGACATCGCGGGCATGACGGTCGTCAACTATTGGTCGCGATTTGGGGCTGGCGATCTCGGCGCTGCTTCCATACGGGATATTCAGGTGCAGGTGGCGGGCTGGGCGATGCGTCATTTTGTTCCGTCATAGTGTGTGCGCTTGCCCGAGATAGGCGGCCAACTGGCCGGGGTGCAAACCCCCGGAAAGATAGGTAGAGGCCAGTATTAATCATTGTAGAGGCCGCCTGATTCATATGAATCAGGCGGCCTCTACGTTCTACAACCTGTTCCTCTATCACATGGCGTTGAATGTTTGCCGGATAGCCAGGTCGCTGGCGTAGGCCAGGGGCTACTCGCGCGTCCCTGAGCCATCCTCGCTCGTTGCGCGCAAGAGAGCGTCCTGCTGGGAGTCGTTGCTGCCCGCTGCCGGCTTGAGAAGATGCTCGCCCGCCGGAATTGAGACCGAGCGCAGGAGACGTTGTTTCTCGCCTGTCTGTAAGTTAGCCGAACTGATTTGGTCGATGAGGTTCTTCGCGCGTTCGCGGAGGTTTGGGAATACGCGGCAAATGTGGTTCAGCGGGGCGATGGCGCGTGGGTCGGGCATGCGCTCGAATGTTGACAGGCTCACCTCCGCAAATTCTTCGTCATGCGACCGCGTAATAGAGCCGTACCATATTTGCCGCTGGCGGTCACTGATGCGCTCTAGATCATCCGCTGTCATTCGGGGCAGAAGGGTTGCGAGCTCCTCTATCGCCTCGCGCCGCTGCTCAGGTGGCCAGAGCCACATCGCCGCGCTATACTCCATCATCTCCAGTAGGGATCCGAAGGATTGCATGGCGGGCAATGCCGTCAGTTTCCGCCCGCTTTCCCGCTGCTGGCCTACCTGGGCGGGAGACCATCGACCTCCCGCCCAGGCAGGCCAGCAGCGCTCCGACCACCGCTCCAAACGGCAGCCCGGAGGTCATGATGCGAAGGGGAGACATCCCGCCGGCCTCGGCAAGGGTCCTGGCCAGATAGAACGTCGGGATGAAGACAAACGGCATGCCGAGCAGCAAGAAACCCATAAAGCGCAGCAATTTATGTTTTGATTCGCGCTCGCACATTGCAATATCCGCTTCGATCTCTCCCGCATGTATTGCGGAACTAGCCGCGCTTGCCGGCGGAACGTTCATGCTCGATGCGCTCTCTAGGGGCTGAAGCTTGCCGGGTTCTTCGTTTTCCAATTGTTCGTGTTGGCGACGCATGCTCATTTGAAGTGGGCCAATTCCTTGCGCAACCGCGTGTACAGATCGCGCGTCCAGGGTGACTGGTTCGACGGAGCCGGTCGATCTGCTCGGAAGTCCACCGGAGAAATGAGGATACGCCTATCGTTGAGTTGTGCCTGCGCCGCCAACGTGAACACGCGCTCGATGGCCGCGTCTCCGAGCGCGATACAGCCCGCCGAAATGCGATTGCCGTGGACGTAAATATCCCCGCCGAGCTGGCGGCGCGGCACGACCGCGTGCTCGATATCTTCCTCGTTCGGGTAATCGACTCGCATGGAGAGGTGGAACTGGCTGAGCGGGTTCAGATCGGTCAGCCGGTAGAACCCCTCGGGAACCTGCATATCGCCCTCCCTCCGCTTGGGCCCGGGATTGCCGCTCGCCGCGAGAATCGGATAGAACGCGATGCGCCGATAGCTGCCGGTCCTGTTCGCGCCCCACACTTCAAGAAGACGCTCCTCCTTGAACGCCAGTAAAGTGATTCGACCGGGAGGATAGGAGATACCATTCGCGCGGCACACGGGATCAAGCTCGCGGCGCACCTCCGGACCGCACGCTTGGACGACAGCCGATACCGAGCGCGGCCTTTTCGCGCGGGAGATTATCGCGGTCGGCGAGGAAGCGGTATCGGCAGTGGCACGGGTTATCGATGTCGCGGGACGGCAGCCGAGACAGGCAAAAAGCAGCGCAGCTGCCAAAGAGCGGAATGTTTTTATGAGGATTGAGTTCGCCATATTCGATTGCGCGGATTGACCTTCACTGTTTATACCAGAGGCCGCGCACCGAGGTTTCGGATTCTCAACCCATTACACGCTGTCAGTTATGAATTGTCCCCTTGATTTACCGCGCCTTTTGCCGTATAATAGAGATGCAACAGAGACTTGGGGGTGATTGGTGTCGACCTGGGCGATGGCATCTCTGGTGGCGAGCCGAGGCGCCGCAGGCCTCGTAAAAAGCGGCAAAAACACAAACGCGAACAGCAACAGCTACGCGCTCGCAGCCTAATTAGGCTGCGCATCCGCCCGTCTCCTGCCGGACGAGACGGCTTCGGGTGTCACCTATTCCGGCTTACTGAATTAGGCGTGTCCGCCGCCTAAAACAGGACAACCTAGCGGACCCGCGGGGGAGGATCCTGTCTATGGGAGCCAAGCCTGCTAAATTAAAACATAGACTACGCTCGTAGATGCCTCAGGTGTGTCCCGAGGAACCGGGGTTCGAGTCCCCGCACCTCCACCAATACGACGAAAACGTATCTTGAAGGCCCTGCCGGTAACGGCGGGGCCTTTGCGTGTCTCAGGGATCAGGAACTTCGCCCGGCTGCAATGCGTCCTGTTTGAAAGGCCGACCAGTCAATGGGTCGTTGGGTCGTTGGGTCGTTGGGTCGTTGGGTCGTTGGGTCGTTGGGTCGATTAGTCAACTAGCGGCCCTCCCATTGACCCATTGACCCGTTTACTAATTGACTGGTTGGAATTCAGTAAATTGGGTGAGATCAGTGAGTGTAACGAAGACAGCAACCGAGCCTCTGGACCCGAAGATCCTTGCGGTGATGGAGCGAGGCGCGCGCGCGAAGTGGTGCCGGCGGGCGGGGTCCAAGGAGCGCGGCTTTCGCTACGTTGAGGCGAACGGCCTGCGAATCGCCGACGACACACGGATCGAGCGGATTCGCTCCCTCGTGATTCCGCCTGCCTGGCGGGAAGTACGAATAAACCCGGCGGCGGGAGGCAGGCTTCAGGCCGTTGGAGTAGATACGACGGGGCGTGTGCAATATCTCTACCACGCGAAGTTTGCGGAGCGAAGGAAGCGGCAGAAGTACGCGAAGATCGAGCGGTTTGGCGAGCTTCTGCCAAAGTTGCGCCGGGCGACAAACGTGGATATTCAGCTACCGGGCTGGCCAAAGGAGAAGGTACTTGCGGTTGTGATTCGCTTAATCAACGACCTCTATTTCCGGCTGGGCTCGGAGGAGAGCGTGGAGCGATACAAGACGTACGGCGTCACGACTCTGCGGAACCGGCACATGCGTGTGACAGCGGATGGGAGCGTGGAGTTCAGTTTTGCCGGCAAGCATCACGTCCGGCAACGGCGGCTGCTGGTTGACGAAGAGTTGGCGTCGCTGCTCTGCGAGGTGAAACAGATTCGCGGTCGGCGTCTGTTCCACTATATCGGAGAAGACGGCAGGCCCCGCCCCATCTCGCCGCGGGACGTAAATGCATATATCAAGAAGGCGACGGGCAGCGAATTTTCAGCGAAGGATTTCCGTACGTGGGGCGGCACGCTGCTTGCGGCCATCGAGCTTGCCGAAGCGGGAGTTGCGGAGGATGAGAAAAGGCAGAGGCGGGTACTGGCGCAGGTATCGAAACGGGTCGCCGAGCGCCTCGGAAACACCGCGACCGTCTGCCGGGAGAGCTATATTCACCCAGTCGTGTTCGAGCGATACCAGCACGGGATCACGCTGTCGGAGTTCCGCAAGCGGGCCGAGCGCACAATTCGACGATCCCAGCCCGAGTATGAGATCGAGGAGCTGGCGCTTCTCGATCTCTTTCGAGCGTGCGAAAAGACCAGCACGTAGGCTCGCCCTAAGCTTGCCGCTTGCCTTCCAAGGCATATCCGATTAGGCGATCCAGCAGGTCTGAGAATGCGATTCCGGCGGCTTTGGCGGCGTCCGGCAGGAGGCTGGTCGGGGTCATGCCGGGAATCGTATTGATTTCGAGCACGTAGGGCCGGCCGCCTGCAACAATCATATCGGTTCGGGACATGCCCCGGCAGCCCAGCAGGGTGTGGCACCGCAGCGCGTACTCCGTGGCGAGGGCGGCAGCCGCCTGCGGGATTCGCGCCGGAATGACGTGCGCGCTTCCGCCGGGAGCGTACTTCGCTTCGTAATCGTAAAGGCCGCCCCTGGCGTCAATCTCAATAATCGGCAGAGCTTCCGGCTCCTCGTTCCCGATTACTCCGACCGTAATCTCCGTCCCCGCGACAAACTGCTCCACCAGCACCGTATCGTCAAATTTGAACGCCTCTTCGACCGCCGGCGCAAGATTCTCGGGGGCGCGAACGATTGTGCATCCGATGGTGCTGCCCTGGGCGTTGGGCTTCACGACCGCCGGGAAGCCGAACGAGCCTGTCACCTGCCGCAGGAGCGCGTCCGGCGAGGACGGATTGTGGCGGCGCAGGACGATATCCTGGGGAACGGGCATTCCGTGGCCGCGAAGGAACGCATTGGTCATCGCCTTGTCCATGGCAAGGGCGCTTGCCAGGACACCGGACCCAGTGTACGGAATTCCCAGCAGCTCGAGCGCGCCCTGGATTGTGCCGTCCTCGCCCCCCTTGCCATGCAGCGCGATGATCACCACGTCGGGCCGTCCTTCGCCCATCTGGGCCATGCCGGAGAAGCTTGCGGGAATCAGGTCCGTAGATACGGCAGCAGCCTCCTCCGTAACCTCCGCGCTTTTCAGGGCGGAAAGTGGCGCGGACGGAGGCAGGGTAGGGGTTCTCCTGGAGAGAGAGGCTGCGTCCAGAGCCATGGTAATGTACTTTTCAGGGTCGAGCGCGGCTAGAATTTGACGGCCTGTAGAGAGCGAGACAGCCCTCTCGGCGGAGGTGCCGCCCATGAGGACGGCGACGCGAAGTTTGCTCACAATTGCTCCTAAATTGGTATTAAGAGTGTGTTGAAAAACAGCCCCCCAACCCCCAATCCTGGGGGAGTCTATGCCAGCCTGGCCCTTCTGCCTCCCCCAGGATTGGGGGTTGGGGGCCGGGCGCGGGCACGTCACCGGTTTTTTCAACACTTTCTAACGCAGGATGCTGACATCCTGGCCGGATATGCTGGGATATGTAGCTCGGAATGTGGACGAATGATACCCCGCGGGCGCAAGGCTGTCGAGAGCGATTCGCGAGCGCCCTGCTACAGAATATAATCGAACCTTAATCCGCGGATCGCGCTCCCGCAAAGGAATTCGGGCCAGCCTGGAGTATCTTAGCTTAGACGCGTCGGTATGCCGCCTTATTAAAGGGAGAAAGATACAATGAGAAGACCGCGACTCGCTGCCGGGACCGCGCTCATGGTCGTTCCACTGCTCGCATGTTTTTGCGCGGTGGCAGGTCCACGGCTTCTCAATTCGATTCGGCATCCGCGGAGCGGGACAGCCATTTTGGTTCCACGTAAGGACGGCGATACCACGCTGCTTCATAACGGATGGAAAATCCGGCCCGCGGGAAGGCATATTTCGACAGGGGACATGCTGCTCGGCGGCTGTATCAGCCCGGACGGCTCGGTCTTCGCGATTGTCAACGCGGGGTTTGGCTCCCATGCGCTCCACCTTATCGATATGACCACGGAAAAGGAGATCGCCACGCTGCCCCTGGTTCGCGCATGGAACGGAATCGTATGGACGCGCGACGGCAGAAGGCTCTACGTGGGAGGGGGGACGTCCAGCGGGCTGAACGATGTCTACGTCATTGAAAAGAGCGCGGGCGGGGAGTGGCAGCGGTCGGCTTCTCTCAAGCTGGATGTCGAGCCGGCCGGCAAGGCGAGAATGTGCGTCGCCGGGATAGCCCTTTCGCAAGACGAGAATACGTTGTTCGCGCTCAACAATTCCAACGGCAAGCTCTATGCCGTCGATGTGAAGACAGGCGAATCGCGCGCTCAGCTGCCCGTGGGTGACCATCCTGTGGAATGCCGGATGTCGCAGGACGGCAAGCGGCTGTACGTGGCGAACTGGGGCGGTAAAGAGGTCGTTGCGGTTGACGTTTCCGATCCCATGACTCCCAACGTTAGCGCGCGCATCCAGACGGGCGACCATCCGAACGATCTTGTCCTGGCGGAGGACGGGCGGATGTTCGTTTCGTGCGGCAACGACGACGCCGTGACGGTTTACGATCTCAAAGAGGGCAGGACGCTGGAAACGGTGAAGACGACCCTCACGCCGAACTCGCCGTCCGGCAGCACGCCTGTTGCGCTGGCTTTGTCGCCGGACGGAAAATCGCTCTATGTGGCGAACGCGGACAACAACAATCTTTGCGTGATGGACGTGTCGAAGCGAGGCAATACCCGCGTTCGCGGTTTCATACCTACGGGGTGGTATCCGAGCGCCGTCGCGGTGAGCGGGGACAGCAAGCGGATAATAGTTGGAAGCGGCAAGGGGACGGGTTCTCGCCCCAATCCTGCGAAAACCCCGATCAATACGGCGGCTCCATCGGGATTCGAATATATTGGCAGGCAGCTTAACGGGCAGCTTTCGTTCGTCGATGTCCCGGCGGATGCTCAGCTTGCGGCCTATACCGGCCAGGCGCGGGCCTGCTCCCCGTATGCGGACAGCCAGTTGGCGGGAACACGCAATAAAACTCCTGCTTCAGTCGCAATACCGGCACGTATCGGCGACGCGTCACCCATTAAGTATGTGCTCTACATCATCAAGGAGAACCGCACCTACGATCAGGTGTTCGGGGATATTGCGAAGGGCAATGGAGACCCCAATCTCTGCCTGTTTGGCCGTGAGGTGACGCCGAATCAGCATGCGTTGGCCGAGCAGTTCGTGCTTTTGGATAACCTTTACTGCAACGGCGAAGTGTCGCAGGACGGCCACCCCTGGTCAACCTCGGCCATTTGCGTGGACTTCCAGCAGCGCGCCTGGGTGCTGGGCTATTCCGGCAAGGGCAAGCTGGTGGAGACCGGCAGTGTAACCGACCCGAAGGCCGGCTATCTTTGGCAGACGGCCGAGAAAAAGGGGCTGTCGATTCGCAATTACGGCGAGATGCGCAACCATCCCTCGTGGGGCGACAAGCAGAGCCAGGCATTTGTCGGCAAGGCGGGGCCGAACCAGCCGCCGCCGGGACGCGACACCGACAGGGCGGACATTTTTATTCACGAATTCGACGAGTTCGAGAAGGCAGGCACGATACCCCGCCTGATGGTGATGTCTCTCGGCGAGAATCATACGCGCGGTACCACGCCGGGCGCCTTCACGCCGAAGGCCGCCGTGGCATCCAACGACCTTGCGGTCGGCAAGATAGTGGATGCGATCTCGCACAGCAGCGCTTGGAACGAGTTCGCCATCTTCATTATCGAGGACGACGCCCAGAACGGCCCGGACCACGTCGATTCCCATCGCACCACCGGACTGGTCATCAGCCCGTACACGCGCCGCGGCTATGTTGACAGCACGATGTACTCGACCGCCTCGATGCTCCGCACGATGGAGCTGATTCTCGGCCTGAAGCCGCTGACGCAGTACGACGCATCTGCGACGCCAATGTTCCAGAGCTTTACGGATCGGCCCGACCTGTCCGCCTACACGCTGCTCCGGGCCCGAATCGATCTCAATGCGAGGAACGGCGCGGCAGCTTACGGCGCGAAGCAGTCCGCGCGAATGGACTGGAGCGAATACGATCGAATCGACGAGGACGCTTTGAATCGGATTCTGTGGCATAGCATAAAAGGAGCGAAGGCCGCCATGCCCGCGCCTGTTCGCCGGTCTGTCCCTGCCGGCGTTCATGCTGTATCCCGTAAGACAAGAGATACTGAAGGAGATTAGCCTCTTGCACAAGCCAGCGAGTGAGGCACTAAAGTGACCTCGCCAGAGGGCTTGCGGCCCGTCGTCCTACCGGACGAAATGAACGCTTGTGCAGGAAGTCTATTGAACCTTTGATAAGGCTGCCGAGAACCACTCTGCCCCGATTCGACAAAAGGCATGACACGCCATGAAAACCGATTCTTTTCCGTTCGCCAGGGAGCACGCCGCGCTTACCCGGCGCTATTTTCTGCGGGTTGCCGGGGCGGCTGTCGCCGGTTCATTCGTCCGTTCGAGCGAGTCGCAGCTGCGAGTCGAGCTGCCCGTGCGCGCCGAACCGAAGCTGGAATATCTGACGCGCGACCGGGACTTCGGCACGGTCGAGAGGGGTAACCCACTGCCCTACACGCTGCCGGAGGCCAGGCTGAGAGAAATAGGCATGACGCGGGATACCTGGAAGCTCGACGTCGTGCCAGACCTTGCCACCGGGACCAAGGTGGATGCGCCGATGTCGAAGGAGCGCGGGACGGCCCTGGACTGGCAAGGGTTGATGAAGCTCGCGGAGAAGCGGTCGGTGCGGTACCTGAAGGTTGTAACGTGCAACAATCTCAATGCTCCGCTGGGCATGGGGCTGTGGGAAGGCGTGCCGCTGCGAGACGTGGTCTGGATGACTCGTCCCGTGAGCGACATCCGGCGTGTCTACTATTATGGGCATCACAACGAGGACCCCAAGCAGATGTTTCGCAGCTCTCTCTCTCTCAGCCGCGTGCTCGAAGATCCTCCGGGCGACTACCCCGTGATTCTCGCCTACAAGCTCAATGGCGAATATCTTTCCGGCAAGCGCGGCGGCCCGGTGCGGATGATTGTGCCCGAGGCGTACGGGTTCAAGTCGGTAAAGTGGCTGCAACGCGTGGTGCTGACCGACCTGCACGGAGCGAACGATACGTATGCCGAGGAGAATAACGACATCGACAGTTGGATGAAGACATTTGCCCGTTTTCTGACGCATCCCGAGGAGACACGTGCCGGCGATCCCATTCCGCTGACCGGGCTGGCGCAGGTCGGCATATCCGGTCTAAGCCGCGTGCAGTATTGGCTGCAGCCGCACGGTGCGGCCCTTCCCGCCGGCGACTCCTACTTTACTTCCTCGCCGTGGCGCGACGCTGAGATTCTCCCACCGCCCGCGCGCTGGGGCGGCGGCCTGCCGCAGGACAAGATTCTATCGGACACGCTTGGCTTCGATACGCAGACGAGCAAGCCGAAGGCATGGCCGATGCGCTACTCTATCGTTCACTGGGCGGCACTGGTCAAGGACGTCGGTCCCGGCAAATACGATCTTCGATGCCGAACTCTCGATTCCAAGGGTATTGCGCAGCCGCTTCCCCGGCCTCTGCCGCGCTCGGGCGTGAATTTCATCGAGCAGGTCCCCATTACCGTAAAGCGCAGGTGAACCCGGGCGTATCGGTTCAAGATGCAGATGTCCAGTTTGACTCAATTGTAAAGCGAGACTAGAAGTACCTTGACTTTGGAGCGTCCGCCGTGCTAGGATAATCAAGAACTCTCTCTCCCCACTTCCTTACCATCAGGCGGAAAAGTATTATGGACCTCAGCACGCGCGAGGGGCGGCGCGAACAGGGACAGCTCATTCAGAAGGCGGTGGAGCGCGCCGGCCTTTCCATCGAAGAGCTTGCAAACCGCATCGGTTGCTCGCGCGCGCTCATCTACCAGTACCTCTCGGGCACCACCCTCGCCCAGCCGGACCGGCTCCAGCAGATTGCCTCGGAGGTCTCCGTGCCGCTGGCCTACTTCTATGGCGGCGCTGCTGATGAGGGCCGCAAAGGCCGGAAGACCGGCGATTCCCAGGACGCGGGAGCGCGATTCCGAGAACGGATAGAGCAGCTCGAAGAGCTCGCACGCGCACAGGAGGCGCCGCCGGAGTGGGACGCGCTAGCCTCCAGCTGCGAGCGAATCGTGTCTCTCGCGGCGCAGTTCGACGATGAGGCTGCGGAGGCCCGCGCTCTCCTGCGTCTCGGCAAGGCTCGCTGCCGCATGGGCGAATTCAGCCGGGCTTCGGACAGCCTGGTGCGGGCGGCGACCCTTTTCAGCGCGCTGGGGGACGCGGGACGCGAAGCGGATTCGCGCCAGGCTCTCGGCCACGCGCTGCTGGCGGGCGGGAAGACCGGCGATGCGCGCGAGCAGTTCGAGTGGGTTGCGCAGAGCGGCCTGTGGCAGGCGCGCTGGTCCGGAACGGTTTCTCTGGCGGGAGTCTTCGAGCAGCTGGGCGACTACCGGCGCGCGATGGAAAAGTGCGACGACGCGGCGGCCATTCTGGAAGAGTCCCAAAATACGCAAGAGACCGCGCGGGGAATGCTCTACGTAAACGGCAACCGCGTAAATCTTTACCTGGCCTGCGGCGATTACAACAGCGCGCAGGCGCTTTCCGAGAAGATTTTGGACGAGGCGGAGGCGCTCGGCAATAGCGACCAGCACCTGGAGGCTCGACTCAATCTCGGCGTGTGCGCCACCTCTCAGGGTCGGTGGGCGGTAGCGCGCAAGACGCTCACCTCCGCGTTGCAACTTGCCCGTTTCGTTGGTGACAAGGGCCGGGAATCCATGTCCAGGGCCGCTCTTGCCATTCTTCTTGCAGCCCTGTGCGACTGTGACGCCTGCATCGAGTATGCGAAGGACGCTCTCGCGGCGGCTCTTTCTCAGGGAGATCACCGCGCCGAGCTGTTTGCTCAAATGGCGCTGGCGGACGCCTATTTCGCGCTGGATCGGGAGAGCGAAGCTCGCTATCACGCAAATCAAGCCCTTGCGGTTGCGGCCGCTCTGCGACTTGCCCTCTATGAAACCGCGTCCCGTCTCCGGCTGGCGCGCCTCAGCCTGCATATCGGCGATACGGAAGATGCGAATGATCCGATAGAGCGCGCGCTTGGGGCGGCCCGCCATCTTGGAGCCCGCCAGCTTGAAGCGGAGGCCCTGATTCTACGCGGCAAAAAGAGACTTAGAGAGAAGGACGCCGCGAACGCGGAGCAGGATGGACATTCCGCTGCAGGCATTGCGCGAGAGATAGGGGCAAGGCCGCTTCAGTGGGAGGCCGAGATATTGGTCGCTCATGCCGCATACGAGAAGGAGCCGATCGACCGAGACGCCGTGGAGGCCGCCGCCTCACGGGCTATCGAGTTTATCGAGGCCGTGCGTACCGATCTGCGCGAGGCAGGAATACCGGACACAATCCTTGAAGATAGGGAGCGGCGGGGCATATACCTGTTGCGCGCCACGCTGCTTTCCGAAATGGGTCGCAAGGATGAAGCGGAAAGATTTATCGAGCAGGCCGGCTGGCCTCCGCTTGCGGATCGGTTTGAGGCCGCTGTGAGGATGATGACAAAAAGAGGTGCGCGTGCTTAGATTGACGCCATGCCAACCGAAGGCAATAGGAGATAAGGGTGTTTCCGGCAGAATTCGGAGCAGGTTCACATGCTTGGCGTCGCTTTGCGCGGTCGTTCTGCTCCTGGGTTGCGGCTCCGGCCCGCTGGGGCTAACGGGCGGGTCCATTCCGATTGGGACCGCCGTGCTGCGCGGAGTGGTTGTTCGTGCCGATAATATAACGAAGCCTGTCGATGAAGCCAATGTATCGCTCCATCTGGGCGCAAAGCACAATGATTCCGCAAGCGATCCAGGGGGAAAGTTCGACCTGGGAACCGTTGCGGGCGGAAGTTACTCCTGCGTTGTCCTGCCTCCGGAAAACAGCGACCTCGGCAAGAACTGGAACTGGGAGTTCCAATTGGCCGCCGGCGTGCCCGCGCAGCTCGTGGCCGCGCTGTGGCCCGCGCGATTCGATATAGCATCGGTCAGCCGGGTCGGTCTGGCGCCGGGATCGCATACGCTGCACGTCGGAGAATCGATACGATTCGTTGCCACGGTGTACGGCCCCGGCGGTGCGGCGCTCAACCTATACCCGTCGCTGTTGCTCTCCGGCTCCGTCGCGACGCTGCGGACCGATGGAACGGTGACGGCTACCGGCATTGGGCAGGCAACGCTGACGGCGTGGATGGCCGGAAAGTTCTATAGCGCGAATATTTCGGTGATTCCATAGGTTCGGCATGACATCCGGCCGGTTGACCGCAGCCGCCGGAGCATTACGGTACTAACGAGGGAATGAATTGACTATGGAATTGCGGCTGTCTCAGGCGCTCGGACCAGTGGCGCGCCCGAGAACTCTGGGCCTGCGGCCAATCGTCCTGCCGGCGGCGAACGAGGGAATGAATTCTCTCGCTGGAGGGCCTGCGGCCAATCGTCCTGCCGGACGACAAAAACACTTATGCACGAGGTTTAGTGATATTCTCTTCTATAACAAGTAAGGCCGGCTGTACTGTATTGTCGGCTGCCGGCCGAAGTCAGCCGGTGCAACCTCTCTGTCTGAAGGAGATTTCGATTGGTTAAGCGCATAACGGGATTCGTGGCGGCCGCGGGAATTGCAAGCCTGCTGGCAGCCTGCGGCGGAAGCAAAGGGCCGAGCGACCACCTCCTGACGCTTCGCAGCGGAGCGACCTGGGTATACAATCTAACCGGCACGGTGACACTGGCTGCCGCGCAGGGCGGGGGAACCCAGGACCTCCAGGCGAACAGCAGGCTAACAATGCAGATTGCGGCTGGAACATCGCGCGACCTCAACAATCAGGAGGTCGGCATTCTCGACCGCAAGCTCGATATGTTTTTGCTGGATGGACGGGAAATAAAGGGCAATTTCCGCCTCTATTTCAGCCAGTCTGCGCTCGGCATTTTTGTGCACGGCGTTAATAACTATGTTGGCGATACGTTCAATGCGACGAACGACGTGTTCGTGCCCGCCACAACCAACCCAGCCTTCAAGTTTCTCTATTTGCCGGACCCGCTCACGGACAACCTTGCGCTGAGTTATACGAATCCGCTGGGGCTGACCGCGACCGGCGATATCAGCTACAATCTCCAGATCGGCAACAAGCGGCAATCTGTAAAGACGCCGGCCGGAGAGTTCTTTGCGAAGGGCGTATCGATTACGGAAAGCTTCAATCGTTCGTTGGCAATCACGAACGCCGGGTTTGTGCCTGAGACCGGCCTCGTATCCGGCGTTGTTAACGCGACTCTCCCCGACGGCACGAAGATCGCGGCCGTAATCACGCTGCGCAGCCTGAATTAGCCTCCAAGCAGTGAAGCGAGGGAGGCGGATGGCAGCCGGCCCCCCAACCGCCAATACTGGGGGAGACAGAGGGGCCATACGGGTACAGACTCCCCCAGTATTGGCGGTTTGAGGGCTGCAGATGCGCCTTAGCTGCTGTGCGTATTCCTATCGCCAACTCCTTCAATCCGGCCGCATGACGCTGGAGCAGTTCGTTGAGACGGCCGCGGAAATCGGCTGTCTGGGCGTAGAGCTGACCGCCTACTATTTCCCCTCCCTCGACCGCCCCTACATGAATGCGCTCAAGCGGCACGCGCACCGGCTTGGCCTCTCGGTCTCGGGTACTGCCATCAGTACGGATTTTGCCCAGCCGGATTCCGATCTGCGCCGCTCGCATGTGGCATTGACGAAAGAGTGGGTGGATCACTCCGTAATTCTCGGGGCTCCCACGCTGCGTGTCTTTGCCGGTCCGGCGAAGACACGCAGCAACGGCGCGACCGAAGAGCAGGCTTTCGCATTCGTCGTAGATTGCTTGGAGGAGTGCGCGGAGTATGCAGGCGAGCAGGGGGTGCTTCTCGCTCTGGAGAACCACGGCGGGATTACGGCGACCGCGGATCAGGTCCTTGCAATACGCGGCGCGGTGGACAACACTTGGCTGGGGATTAACCTGGATTTCGGCAACTTCACGGGGGACGCGTACGCTCAGATCGCCGCGTGCGCTCCTTACGCGGTCTCCTCCCACGCTAAAATCTCATACAACTCGGACAATGCGCCTGGGGGCGAACCAGGACGCGAGCAGGTGGATTTCACTCGCGTCCGCGCCCTGATGGACAACGCCGGCTACCGTGGATTTGTCGCCATTGAGTATGAGGAGTCGCAAGACCCGCTCATAGCCGTGCCCCTGTTTGCCGGGGAGCTGGCCCGCGTTCTCGCCGTGTGACGTCGGCATAATCCGCCGTAGTCAGCTAAGCCGCCTCGCGTCGCCGCAGCTTCAGGAACCAATCGTGCCGCTCGTCGGATTCCATATCCAGGAAGCGCAGCCCGTAATCGAACCATGCCGGTCCCTCATTTTCCACCACTGCTTGGCGCATGATCTGCGCGCGGCAAGAGTGAAGGTCAGAATCCGCCGGGGGTTGCAGCGTGACAATAGAGCCGCAGCGAAAGCAATGGTCGGCGCGCAGCCGCAGCCCTGTCCTGCTCACGTCGAGAATCTCCGCGGGGTGACACTCTTCCCCGCTCACGACCACTTCGATATGGTTTACATTGAAGGCGACCTGCCGAAGGGCGTCGCGGCGGTCGTCCGGGGCGATAATCATTTCCATGCTTGTCCTCTATAGCCATTTCAGAGCCGGTATTTTAGAGCCGGATTGCGGCAGTCAATATCTAATCTATTCGGATTATCGGAGGGGCGGACACGGTAATAGAGAGCAATAGAGGGCGTTTCCAATAATCTGGTACTGACACGGGGATAGTGATCTTTGCAGACTAGAATCGCACAATTTGAACCCGCCCGACAATAGGTATGTGAATTTTTTCACATGCTTAAGATTCTTTGAAGCATTAGTGCCTCGTTTACCGTATAATGTAAGAGGAAGATTCGCATTACACTCATAATTTTGACATCGAGCACCAGGCAAATCCGACGTTTTGGAGCGAACAACCATGCTTAAACCATTCGCCGACAATCGCACGGCATTTCGAGGAGCATTGCTGCTCGCTTTAGCTGTTGTTCCATTTTCGCTCGCGTTTCGCACAGGACCGGAGACGACCGCTAGTAAAACTCCAACCACGGCCAATCGCAAGCTGACCTATTCGCGAGACATCGCTGCTATTATTCAGAACAACTGCACGACCTGTCACGGGCCGGGCGAGGTGTCACCGTTTTCGCTGCAAAACTACGACGATACCAGGAAGCGCGCCAAGCAGATCGCCCTCGTTACCAAAAGCCGTTTCATGCCGCCGTGGAAGGCGGATTCACACGGAGAGTTCGCCGGCGAGCGCCGCCTGACCGAATCACAGGTTGCCGCACTGCAGGAGTGGGCGGACGCGGGCGCGCCGGAAGGCAACCCGAAAGAGACTCCGCCTCCGCCGAAGTTTCCGGTAGGCTGGAAACTCGGGACCCCGGATTCTGTTGTTGGTCTCCAGGAGCCTTTCAAGGTGGCCGCGGATGGCCGGGATGTCTATCGCTGCTTCGTGATTCCGACGAACAGCACGGAAGACAGATTCGTCAAGGCGCTGGAAGTCCACCCCGGCAACCGCGGCATTGTGCACCACGTGATCGCCTATCTGGATACGAGCGGGGCGGCGCGTAAGCTCGACGAGAAGGACCCCGGACCCGGCTACACATCCAGCGGCGGCGGTCCCGGATTCCTGCCCGCCGGCATCCTGGGTGGATGGGCGCCCGGCAACGAAGCGCGGTTCCTGCCGCAGGGCGTGGGTGACCTGTTTCCAAAGGGCGCGGACATCGTCCTGGAGGTTCATTACCATAAATCGGGCAAGCCGGAGACGGACCAGACGCACGTGGGCATATTCTACGCCAAAGAGCCGATCAAAAAGCGCATCCGCATGCTGCCCATCATCAATCCGTTCCTCAAGATTCCTGCCGGCGCGGCGGATCACGTCGTGAAGGCCGCACTGCCCACGTATAACAATATTACCGTGTTGGGCGTGACTCCTCACATGCACCTGCTGGGTCGCTCGATGCAGGTTGTCGCCACGCTTCCCGACAAGACTCAAAAGACGCTTGTTAGCGTGCCCGATTGGGATTTCAACTGGCAGACCAGCTACGTGTTCAAGGAGCCGATGAAGCTGCCGTCCGGCACCAGAGTGAGCCTCGTCGCGCACTACGACAACTCGCCCGGGAATCCACGCAACCCGAATAAATCACCGCGCGACGTGACCTGGGGCGAGCAGACTACGGATGAAATGTGCGTCGCCTTCCTGGGATACACTCGCGACGACGAGAACCTGCTGAAGAGCACCGCGCAGAAGTAGCCGGCAGGCAGAGAAAGTGGCCGGAGCGAGACGATTCTCGCTCCGGCCTTCCGTCGTCTGTCACAGTTTCGCAGCGCTGTCTATGTAAAATCTATTGCATGCTACATGTGCGACATGCCGGCGAGGCAGAGCGCGAACAGGCCGAGCATGATAACCAGAAAAGCGAATAGCCCCATCAGTATCCCGCGCGCGAACGCGGGATACTGACGCTTGATGGAGAAGTAGAGTATCAAAAGCGCAATCGCGCCAACGACATACAAGAACCACGAGAAGAAGCCGACGACGAATCCGAGAAAGCCATCCGCAACCGCGTTTCCCGTCACCAGTCGGCCATTGGGAGCCGCCGGACCGGCAGCGCCACAGTTCGGACAGACGCGAGACGCGGGGTCGTAGAGGCTGCCGCAGTTCGGGCAGGGACGATACGGATAGGCGAGGGGAGCGGCGTCATGCGGCAAGTGTTGGAGGACCTCCGCCAGTTCGGGAACCAGGTCTGCCCGAAGCTCCGCGCCGCCCTCCTCTTCACGGAGAATCGTGCCGGCATTCACGCGGCCCTCGCGCGCCCATTTCTGAAGGGTCTGGCCATCCGCGGGGCCGTACGTCTTGCCGTCGCCGCCGATCAAGTAGTACCGCATGCCGGTCACCTCATGCCCCGTGTGTCAGGGATTCGAGCTGTCTCTATCCGAAGCACTTCCACTGCATTGTAGGCGCTGACCACGGGGTGCCAACCAGCTTGTAGATTCCCATTGCGGCCACTCCCGCGAGCAGGGCTGGGAGCAGGCAGCAGCCCGTGAGAAGCCCGTTGGAATAGGCGCGGTAGGTTCGCGAAAGCGTGGCATACAGGACAATGGGCCCGATGATGGGCAGCATGGCGGTCAGGCCTCCGAAGGGGAGATGTATCTTCACCGTCGTTGAAAGCAGGACGGTGAACACGCAGATTCCCGCGACGGTTAGAACGCCGAGCAGCATGTCTACGGCCGCCATGCCTGTAAGCTTCCGCTCATGAACTGCATATGGCCGTGCGCCGCACCGGCCGCACAGAATCGCCCTGGGAGGCAGAGCTGCGCCGCAATTGGGGCATGGGAAGCCCGGCGGGCCTTGCGGTGTTATGGGTGCAGCAATAAGGGGCAAATAGGGCTGAAGTTCCGGGATGTCTCCCGCCCTCAGCAGGATTCCGCTGCCCTCCTCCTGAAGCCACGTATCCGCAATGACGCGTCCCTCGGCGGCCCACTGCCGCAAGGTGGCCGCGTCTACCGGGCCGTACGTTTGGCCGTCAGACGCCCGCACAAAGTAGCGCATGATTCCGCTCCATTCGCATCAGGATTCGCAGCCGTACCGCGAAAAATATGAATCCGCCAAGGCACGCCCACTGCGCGGCGGTCAGGCCCGCTCCGACGGGCGGGGAGACACGAAAGAATTCGATTGCGAATCGGGCCGTGCAGTAGAGCAGGCCCTGTAAGCAGAAAAGCGCATCCTCTGGCGGTCCGGAACGCGAGAATCTCCAGAGGGCGAAAAGTATGAGAACGCAGGCAATGGAGAGGTATATCTGGGTCGGGTGCCGCCATGCTCCGTGCTGCCAGATCGCCCACGCTGCGTTAGACGGCTTGCCATAGCAGCATCCGCCGAAGAAGCAGCCCCACCGCCCGATGGCTTCACCGGCGCAGAGGGCTACGGCGAAAAGGTCGCCGGTTGGCCGCCGCAGTCCCAGATGTCGCTTCATCAGCCAGACGCACAGGTATCCGCCCGCGATCCCGCCCAGGACGGTCTTGCCCGCCGATCCTCCGAATACATACTGGGCGATATTTGCGAAGACGAGCCCGCCGACGAGCCCGGCCTGCATGATCATCATGACGCCCGCGGTGGCAATCCCTCGCCTCCGGGCCATCCAGATGAACACGGTCAGTCCCGTCAAATACGCAAGCCCATAAAAGAACGCGTAGATCGACATAGTGATTCACCGCGAAGACGCGAAGACGCGAAAAACAATTAACCACGGGGAGCACAGGGAACACGGGGAAAGGCGACCATAAATGCGACGTAAACGGGGGACAAAGTCGGATTCCATTTCGTTCTCATCAGCCCGATTTCGAGTCATTTTGTATAGTGTCTCTCGCCTTTCCCCGTGTTCCCTGTGGTTAAAATTGCCTTAGGCAATTACTGCGTCGATTACTTCGCCGTGGACGTCCGTTAGGCGGCGCTGCGAGCCGTTGTGGTAGTAGGTCAATCGCTTGTGATCCAGGCCGAGCAGGCGCAGGACCGTCGCGTGGAAGTCGTAGATGGTCGAGATGTTCTGCTCCGCCTTATAGCCGAGCTCGTCCGTTGCGCCGTAGCTTGTGCCGGCCCTGACGCCCGCGCCCGCCATCCATGACGTGAAGCCGAAGGGGTTATGATCGCGCCCCTCCGCGCCCGTCTGATGTGTGGGCATGCGGCCAAATTCTGTCGTCCAAAGGACTAGCGTGTCTTCCAGAAGCCCCCGCTGCTTGAGGTCGATAAGAAGCGCCGCGGTCGGCTGATCCATGATCGGGCAGTGGCGCTCGTAATCAGCCTTCAGGGTCTTGTGCGCATCCCAGTTCAGCAGGCCGTCCACCGCGCTGGCGCACGCTCCGCAGTAGACCTGCACGAATCGCACGCCGCGCTCGACGAGCCGCCGCGCCAGGATGCAGTTCCTCGCATAAGACGCCTTCATCTCGTTAGAGCTGTCCGCGCCATACAGCTTGAGCGTTGCTGCGGTTTCGCGGCTAATGTCGGTCACCTCGGGCGCGCTCAACTGCATCCGGGCCGCAAGCTCATAGGCTGAGATTCGGGCGGCCAAATCGCTGTGGCCGGGATTCCTATGTGCATGCTCGACGTTGAGCTGGTTAAGAAATCCGCGAACTTCCCACTCGCTCTGCGTGGTAGCGCCTTTTGGCGACACGAGGTTCGCGATGGGGCGGTCCGTGTTGAACGCAGTTCCCTGATAAGCGGCGGGCAGGAATCCGGAGTTCCAGTTGGCCGGGCCGTTTGGCGGAAGGCCGCGCCGGTCCGGGATGGCGACGAACGCCGGCAAGTCCTGATTCGTGGTCCCCAGCGCATAAGTGAGCCATGCGCCGATGCTGGGGAATCCGTCCACCACAAACCCCGTATTCATCTGGAGCATGGCCGGGCCGTGCGTGTTGCTCTTGGCTGTTAGCGAGTGGATGAATGCAATGTCGTCCACTCGCCCTGCGAGGTGGGGAAGGAGATCGGAGACCCATTTGCCGGTCTGCCCGTGCCGTTGCCATTCCCAGGGGCTGCGCATGAGGTTGCCGTTGCCGCCCTGAAAGCTGCTGACGCCCGTCAGTCCCGGCATGGGCTGGCCGTGCCGCTTCTGCAGCTCCGGCTTGTATTCAAAAGTATCGAGCTGGCTTACGGCGCCGGGGCAGAATATCTGGATGACGCGCTTGGCCTTGGCGGGAAAGTGGGAAGGGCGGGCGGAGAGTGGGTTGTTGGGTTGTTGGGTCGTTGGGTCGTTGGCAAGGCGAGCGGCCTGCGCTTCTTCCATGAGCAGGCAGGCGAGGGCGATGCTGCCGAGTCCCGTGCCCATCTGGCCGAGGAATCGCCGCCGATCCAACAAGCGTTCGGTATCGAGAGGTATATCGTCGTAGTGGCTCATGGTCCAGCGTTATCTCCAGATAAGGTCATATCAAAGTCTAAGGCGGGTTTGCCTGCTGTGCATGAGGCTCGATCTGGAATCCCAGGGCTTGCATAAACGCGCGCTCAACCAGGGATAAATCCGTACTGTTCAAGACGCCCAGTCTGCGGATTACCAATTCTTGATCGATGGTACCGAGAATGCCTATTACCAGACTTGGCTTGAGTAACCCCGCCATCGTCCAATCATTCAATGTGATATCGTCCGGCTGGCCTGTAGCTACGTTGCTTGTGATTGGCGCAACTATGAGGTCCTCCCTTCGCTGATTATAGAGCGTTGTGCTGAGCACAAGCGCCGGGCGTTGCTTTGTACCGGATTGATCTGTGAAAGGAAAAGGCAGCAGAAGGACTTCGCCACGGTTAGATGTCGTCGTAGACCGCATCGGCATCGTTATCCCATACTCGCGCGAAAGACGGCTCAGACAGCTGCATAAGCCCCTTTGTCAGCTGTTTATTGCTCGGCTCATTTACATAGGGCAATTCCAAGAGCTCGCGTCCGAGTACGCGCCATTGCCTCCCGATTTTTACTCCACGTGCCTCGCCGCTGTTTAACAATGCATTAATGCTGCGCGGGGATACACGTAGCAATTGAGCTGCTTCGCCTAGCGTGTAATAGGTGTTGGGCCGAATTTCGAGTTCGGAGGATGTCATTTGCAATGCCTTTTTACCATTACGAACATTATGAACAGAATAGAGGCGTTCCCGAAATGTTCATAATAGTTATAATGGCTAATCAATAGTAGATAAACTCGTTGGAGTTCATGAGGGCGCGGCAGAGGGCGACGAGGCCTTGCTTTGTAATCAGATGCATCGCGCCGCGCCGTTCCGTCACATTCGGCGAGCGCCCGAAGGCGAGGATGAAAGCACGGTCGATCTGCCTCCTTATGGAAGAAGCGGGAGAATCTCCGGCCTCTTGAACGGCGCGGCCTGCAAGGAATTCGGCCTGCTGAATCAGGAATGAGCCGTTCAGCATTGCGAGACTCTGGAGCGCCGTGGTCGTGCTGTCCCGTTTCGGAGCGCGCTGAGAGGACTCCGGGCAATCAAAAGTGCTCAATATCTCGTCATGGATGCCGCGCGCCGCCTGCTGATAGACGCTTCGCCGCCAAGTGTCCGGCCCGTACTGTTCTAAGGGTTCGTAAATGGCGACGTTGACCACTTTATAGCGAAAGAGAAGATAGCTGGGGCCGCCCATGCGCCGGTCCAGCTTTCCGCTCGTCTGGAGGACGGCGTCACGAATCGCTTCCCCCTCCATGCGGCGCAGCGGCGCGCGCCAGAGCAGAAGGTTGCCCGCGTCCACCGCCTGCCCCTTGGGATTTGACGCGTTTACCTTGCTCGTCTGACGGTAGGTGTAGGAGGTAACGATGAGCCGGTGCAGCGACTTGAGACGCCAGCCGCATGAATAGTCAACGATTGAACGGGTCAATGGGTCAACGCCCGGACCATTGCCATTGACTGATTGACCCGGTGACTTCCTTTCGGTGACAAATGTCGCGGCCAGCCAGTCCAGCAGCTCGGGATGGGTGGGAGGTTCGCCGTTGCGCCCGAAGTCGGACGGCGTGCCCACAATTCCGCGACCGAAGTGACCCTGCCAGACACGGTTGACCATTACGCGGGCTGTGAGGGGGTTATGCGAATCGCCGATCCACCGCGCGAGGGCCAGCCTGCGTTCCGGCTCGGGTTTGTCGTCCAGCGGCCCGAAATCGGTGGCCGCCGCGGCGCAGCGGGAGAGGGGACCGGGGCTGACGGCGTCCAGCCTCTGCATCACGTCGCCGCGCCGCAAAAGATAGATAGGGTCCGGCTTGGTAAACTGGCCGACGTAGGCGTTGTTGGCACTGTTGAGCCTCGCGTAATCCTGCTTCAGCTTATCCAACTCTGCCCTGAGCGAATCGCGGAGCTTTCGCTGGTCCTCCGTCATTGCGCCGCGCAGTTCATCCGGGTGCACGTAATCGCTTGTGCCCGCGCGCCCGGACTCGGTTGAGACAGTATGCCAAGCGCTGCCATCAAGCGATAGCTCGATACGATAACTCGTCGGCAGCCGGTCATCGAATCTGGGAATCTCGGCTCCGTCACGGCTCCAGACCACCCGATTTACCCGCGCAGGATTCGCAAGCTCGATCTGCGCCCATCCCATGCCGCGCGTCGCGCTAATCCAGCTCCATTCGTTACCGAACTTGCCGTCGTTGAGGTGTGGAACCTGATGAACGGCAAAGCCGGGAAGAAGCGAGGAAGCTGATGCCTGAGCGCCGGTGGATGCCAGCCCCAGATTTGCTGGCCCGTCCGGCCCATAGACCTGAAGCTCGTCCAGGCAGGGCTCCCCGCCATCGCGAGTAGCAAGAATCGTGAAGCGGACAAATTTTGCTTGCGCGGGCGCGAACAAATCCTCATTGCGGCGCGCACTGACGGACGGGCGGGTGTTCGCGGTCACGCCGCGTTTCCTCAGCACTGCGGTTCTCGCTTCTCCATCGATTGTGTTAATAGAATCGTTTGTCGCGGATATATGGTTTGCGATTCCTTCCGCCTGTCGCTCCTGCTCGGCGGATGGCGGCCCGAGGGGCCTCTCCCCATGACGCACACCTGCGAATACCGCCGCCAGTCGATAGAAGTCCCGCTGCGGGATGGGGTCGAATTTGTGGTCGTGGCACTTCGCGCAGCCAACTGTGAGTCCCAGGAATGCGGCCCCCGTGGTCGAAACAATGTCTTCCAGGTCGTTGGCTCGCTGCTGACGCGTTCCCTGCTCCTCCTGGATGCCCACCGTGTCATGGATTCCGGCCACGAGAAAACCGGTCGCGGCTTCAACATTGCGGTCGCCCTTCGCCAGCGCATCCCCGGCCAACTGCTCCGCGATGAAATCGGTGTAGGGCTTGTCCTCGTTGAACGCGCGAATCACGTAGTCTCGATAGGGCCATGCGTTTGGCCGGAGGTGATTCTGCTCGTACCCGTTGCTCTCACCGTAGCGCACAACATCCAGCCAGTGGCGGCCCCATCGCTCTCCGTACGCGGGAGAGGCCAGCAGGCGGTCCACCAGCTTCTCGTATGCGCCGGGCGAGCGATCGCCGAGAAACGCGGTAATCTCCTCGGGGGTCGGCGGCAGGCCGGTAAGGTCGACAGTCACCCGGCGGATAAGGGCCAACGGATCGGCGGGCGGCGAGGGCTTCAGCCCCTTCGCGGCGAGTCTGGCAAAAACGAATCGGTCGATGGGATTGCGGGCGAGCGCTTCAAAGGGCGTTCGGGGGACGGGCGGTTTACGAACCGGCTGGAACGACCATAGGGACTGTCCGGCCTGATCCGCTGGGCGCGATGCAACCTGATGAGGAAACGCGGCAAGCGCGATCGGCAAGCAAAACGCGGCGGCTCCGGCAAATAGGCGGTAGAGTGAGATGGCTCGATTCATAGCTTAGGATTCGGGATTCATAGCTTAGGATTCGGCAGGCAACCCATACCGTACAGGAACTTGGCGAATGCATCCGATACTCATCTTTCTTCGATCCCGGTCTTTATTCCTGCGTATGCCGCAACGGGCGGGCGGAGAAAATCGCCGGGCCAGCGGCTACAATAGACGAGCAAATAGAGAGTCTGAGCTAGCCATTATGAACATTATGAAAACTATCAAATCATGTTCATAATGTTCATAATGGCTAAACAAGGCTCCGATCAGAAAGGCTTTAATGTGACCAACGAACAGGCAATGGCGTTATTCGAAGAGGCGGGCGCGCTGCTCAACGGGCATTTCAAGCTTTCGTCCGGTCTGCATAGCGCCCAGTATTTAGAAAAGTTCAGGCTGGCGGAGAATCCGAGATTCCTTGAGCCGATGTGCGAAGAAATTGCCGATCGGTTCCGGGGCGACGGCATTCAGATCGTGCTCGGACCGACCACCGCCGGAATTATTCTCGCCTACAACGTAGCCCGGTTTCTTGCGGTCGAAGCCCGCTACGCGGAACGCGAGAACGGGCTGATGACCCTGCGCCGGGGACAGAGCCTCCAGCCGGGTACGCGCGTGCTGGTGGTGGACGACATATTGACGACGGGCAGCGCGGTTAAAGAGTGTATCGACGTGGTGCGGCGTCAGGAAGCGGTTCTGGCGGGAATAGGCGTGCTTGGCGATCGCAGCGGCGGTATGCTGGACCTGAGCGCGCGTCTTGAGGCGGCGCTTACGATGAAGGTGGAGGCGTTCCCGCCCGATTCGTGCCCCCTCTGCGCGGAGGGAATGCCGCTCTACCAGCCGGGTACGAAGGGGCTGTCGAAGTAACGTTGCAGGTTCGCGGCGTGTATGATACAGTGTATTGGGAGATGAGAACTATGATTACGCGGTCTCGCGCGACGATAGATGATCTTTATGCTGTCGGAGATGGTGTCAAGGCGGAAATCGTAAACGGGGAGCTGCGTCTAATGAGTCCAGTCGGGTCAAAGCATAATCGTGCCGCAGGACGTATCTATGCAAGCCTCCTGGACCATGAAGAGGAGCAAGGCGGCGGGTACGCATTTACCGACAACGCGGGTTTCTTGGTTAGGCTTCCGAACCGCGACTCCTTCAGTCCCGATGCCGCCTGGTATGTAGGTGATGCTGAGGTCGAGGATGCAAAGTTCTTGCCCCATGCGCCCATTTTTGCGGTCGAGGTGCGAAGCCCTGATGATTGTGGTCCGCAGGCAGAAGCCGCGATACGCGAAAAGATACGGGACTATTTCGCCGCGGGGACGCTCGTGGTTTGGGATGTAGATTTGATGAGTGATGGCCTGGTGAAGAAGCATGAATCGTCCACGCCGGATTCAGCGACGGTATTCAGACGAGGAGACATTGCGGATGCCGAACCCGCCGTGCCGGATTGGCGGTTCAAGGTGGACCGGCTGCTCAAGCGGTAGTGGGCATGCACTCTCGCAGGTATCGCAGGCTTTCCGTGGCGATGGTTTGAGGATCGGGCGTGTAGTCGAACACTTCGACGGACACATGTCCGTCATAGTCGGAATCTGCAAGCGCGGCGAGGATGGGTCTGAAGTTCGTTTCGCCGAATCCGGGGCCGCGCCGATTGGCGTCGTTGGCATGTACGTGGGCAATATAAGGGGCATATTCCTCGATAAGTTGAGGTAGTGGAGTTCCCTCGGACGACGCGCTCTTTACGTCGAAGATCGTCTTTGCTGCGGGGTGGTTCAGCCGTTTCATCAACGAGGCGGCTTCCGCGAGCGTGAGAAGGTAGTTGGCCTCCGGGGCGGGAAGCGGCTCCAGGCAGATTGTGATTCCCCTATTCGCCGCCCGGTTCAGCGCGGGCAGAATCGCCTCGACAAACCGCTCCTCCGCTATCTCCGACGTCTCTCCCTCCGCGATGCGCCGCTGCCCCGGCGATCCGAACACCATGATTCGTCCGCCGATGTCCCCGCAGAATTCCACGAGTGCCATAACATACTCGGAGGTGGCGCGCCGCGCTTCCGCGTCCGGCGAGGTCATGGAGAGACCTTTCGGGGAGACCAGCAGCCAATGCAGTCCCACAATATCCAGCCCGGCGCTCTCCGCCGTCCGGTGAATTGACCGCCTGCGATCCGCGTCGATGGCGCGCACGTCCTCGGCCAGAGAGAACGGCGCTATCTCGATGCCGTCGTAGCCCGCCTCCGCCGCATACCGGCACGCAGGCTCCCACTCCCATCCCTGAAACGTCTCGTTGCAGATCGCGAATTTCATAAAGACTTATAACCACGAAGGGCCACGAAGAAGGTCAAAGAGCTTTGTCCACGAAGTAACACGAAGTGACACGAAGTAACACGAAGTAACACAAATAACGGCAAAAGCAAATGAACCACAGCGGACATAGCGAATCGTCTTTGCTTTTCTTTCTGCTTTTCCCCGTGTCCCCGTGCTCCCCGTGGTTAAATGCCGTTAAGCGTTGATTTCGCCCTCGAAGACCTCTTCGGCGGGGCCTGTCATCATGACGCGGTTGTCGGCGGTCCATTCGATCTGGAGGTCGCCGCCCGGAAGGTGGACCCATACGTTTCGCCCCGTCTTGTTGTTCAACACGCCCGCCACCACGGTCGCGCAGGCTCCTGTGCCGCAGGCAAGCGTGACGCCCACGCCGCGCTCCCACGTGCGAATCACGGTCTCGGACGGGCCGCAGACCTGCACGAAGTGGACGTTGGTACGCTGCGGAAAGGCGCGATGGTTCTCGATGAGAGGGCCGAAGCGTTCCAGGTCGACGCTGCTTATGTTGTCTTCGAAAATTACGACGTGCGGGTTGCCCATGGAGACGGCCGTAATGTCGAATTTGCGGCCATCGATCTTCAGCGGCTCGGCGACGACCTTGTCCGCCTCGTCGCATTGATCGGCTTGATCGGCTTGATCGCCTTGATTGCATATCGTGGGGATTTCGGAGCGCTTTAGCCGAGGTTGTCCCATGTCCACTCGGACGGCTTCGACCTTGCCGCCGCGGGTAATGAGCTGAAGCGACTTCACGCCGGCCGCGGTCTCGACTTTCAACTGCGTCTCATCGATAAGCTTGCGGTCGAAGGCATATTTGGCGAAACACCGGATTCCATTGCCGCACATCTCCGCCTCGCTGCCGTCCGGATTGAACATCCGCATTCTGAGGTCCGCGGTCCTGGATGGGAGCACGAGAACAATTCCGTCGCCGCCGATTCCGAACTTGCGGTCGGTCAGTTTCCGGCTCAGCTCTGGCAGATTCTCTTCGGGAATGGGACTGCGCAGGCAGTCGAGCATTACGAAATCGTTGCCGATTCCCTGCATTTTGGTGAATTTCAAGCGGGTAACTCCTGTCGCTAGGCCCTGATTACGGACTTACCGGCAATTCCGACGGGAGGCTGGGCTCCACGGATTCCGCGGATTCCGCGGAATCCATGGGTTCATGCGGTTCAGCCGGTCGCGGCTGCGGCGGCGCCTGCTGCCCCGGATCGGGTCGATGCTGTCCCTGTCCCGGACCTTCGCGATGTTGATCCGCGTAGAAGTTGGCGACCGCGCGAGCGGGGACGATCGAGGCTACCGCGTGCTTGTAAACGAGCTGGGTGGGCCGGCCGACAGAGTCCAAAAGAATGGTAAACGCGTCGAATCCTCGCACCATGCCGCGAAGCTGCACGCTGTTCACAAGATAGATCGTAACGCCGATGTTCTCTTTGCGTACCTGGTTGAGGAAGATGTCCTGTAGGTTGAGTTGCGGCTTGTTCATCAGTCGATAAACCTCCAAAAGTTTGGGTTTAATGAAAAGAAATGGCCGGCATAGCGCTATACGGACCTATCATCGAGCCCGGCAAACGCTGGACCCATCGTGCTGTCATTCCGCCCCTTACCGAAGGGCTTCCATGTGAGACAAAACTACTGCTGCAACCTGTTCGGTTGACCTGTGTTCTACGTCGATCCAGATAATCTCATGGTCCGCCCGAAACCAGGTCCACTGCCGCTTCGCGAAGCGGCGCGTATTCAGCTTGATTTCCGAGACCGCTGTGTCAAGGTCGGTGTCGCCCCGCAGGTAGGCGCATATCTCCTTGTATCCAAGGCTTCGGAGCGGCGGCAGGGAATCCGGGTATCCGCCCTCCAGCAAGCCCCTCACTTCGTCCACAAGGCCATGCGCCAACATCGCATCCACGCGCCGGTCGATTCGCGCGTAGAGTGTTTCGCGTGCCGCCGACAGCGCAAACTTTATACACGCGCACGGCGAACGATTTTCGGCGTCGCGCGCTTGCTGGACGGAGATGGGAACTCCCGTCCGCTCATAGACTTCCAGCGCGCGAACAATCCGGACACGGTCGTTCGGATGAATTTTAGCGGCGGCGCTCGAATCCACCTTTGCCAGCCGCTCATGAAGAGCGGGCGATCCGCGCTCCGCCGCTTCGGAGTCGAGGCGCTCGCGGATTGCGGGATTGCCGGGCGTGGACGTGAGACCGTAGTCCTCAAGCAGAGCCTTAACGTATAAGCCCGTGCCGCCTACCAGCAGCGGCCGCCTGCCTCGCGCGCGAATCCCGCGAAGCGCCTCTTCCGCCAACGCTTTGAACCGGGCGACCGTAAACGGAGCATCCGGGTCGGAGACGTCGATGAGATGAAAAGGTATGCGCGCTCGCTCTATCGAATCGGGCTTTGCCGTGCCGATATCCAGTCCACGGTAGACGGCCAGTGAATCGGCGCTGATGATCTCGCCGCCCAGCGCCTCCGCGAGACGAATCCCAACCTCGGTCTTGCCGGTCGCGGTGGGCCCCAGGATCGCCAGGATCGGATTAATTGGAGCTTCTCCAGGCCAGCCGCAGGTCACCCGTTTACCGGGACGTAGTATAGCATAATCACCTCTCCAGCACAAGATAGACGCATCGCGTAATGTCGCGTTACGCGGTGCGGCATGAAGGGGAAAGCGGGTGAGCAAATCTTTCAAAATAGTGCATAAATTGCGAAACAATACTGCGTCCGGCTCGTCAATTAAAATAGGAGACAGCTATTCTCGCTCAGCAGGCGAGCGATCAGTCCTATTACGAGGTCTCCAGAGTATCCACTTTATTCGCCTTCCTCCCCTCTTGGTCCGTAATTGACAGTTTTTAGGAGATTATCGCAATGATAGACCAGACTCCGCAATTGGCTATTCTGGATCGGTCCGCGACGCGCCCCTGGGACTACGAAGTGGTCTCTATTCACGCGCGGCACAACAACGTGCTGCAAGAAGCGCTGAAAGAAAAGGGACAGCAGGGCTGGGAGCTCGCTTTCATCAATATGCCCATGCCCAACGAATATCAGTGCGTATTCCGCCGGCAGGATTGATGATTCCGACCGCAATGGTCGTTCAAGTAATCGTATCGCCCGGCTGGATGTCATAAACCGTCAGGTCGGTGATGTCGGATGTTAGCTCCCGCAATGTCGAGGGCCGCCCCGTGAGGACAGGGAAAGTTCCGAAGTGCATTGGCACGACGTGCTTTGCCTTGAGCAGACGGACGGCCTTCGCGGCCTCGCGGGGCGACATTGTAAAATGGTCACCGATGGGAATCATCGCCAGCTCAGGCTCATAGAGCTCGGCGATGAGCGCCATGTCGCCGAACACGTTGGTGTCTCCTGCATGGTAGAGCTTGAAGCCGTTTTCGAACTCAACGACGTAACCCACCGCCTCGCCGCCGTACCGAATCTCGTCCCCGTCCGTTATGCCGCAAGAGTGGTCCGCATGCACCATCGTAACGTGAATGCCGTCGAAATGCTGCGTGCCGCCCTTGTTCATCGGCTTCAGATTTCCAACGCCCTTCTTCTCCAGCCAGCTTAATAGCTCGACGATTCCTACGACCTGGCAGGCGGTCTTCTTCGCTATCGGGACAGCGTCGCCAATATGGTCGAAGTGCGCGTGAGTCAGGAGCATGAGGTCGCACTTCTCGATGATCTTACGGTCGGCAGGACAGGCAGGATTGTGCTCCACCCATGGGTCTACAAGCATCGTCTTGCCGCCCGGCGTTTCGATTAGGAAGGTTGCGTGGCCAAGCCACGTGAGACGAATATCGCGATTCAGCGTCATATTTATTGCTCCTACCAATCCCGGGGGCGCGGCAAGGAGCGCCCCTACGCGACATTTTGGGCCGTATTACGCAAGTCGCCCGACTTCCGGACGCTTGATCAGTAGGCCGGCGATGAACAACCAAAAGATGACTGCTCCCCAGGCGAGCGCTGCCGGCACGCCCCAGCGCTGCGCGAACCATCCGGCAAGCGCCGCGCCAATAGGCTGTACGCCGCCAACCGCGAACATGTGCGCCGATACGGCTCGCCCGCGCAGCGCCTCCGGCGCGAGCGATTGGGTAAGCGAATTGGCCGTCGCGAGCTGCGAGATAGCTGCCAGCCCAATCAGCATGAAGAGAAGCAGCGCCGGAGTAAGGTGGGAAGCCCGGGAGAGCAGGAACATCGTCAGCGCGAAGAGATTGGCGCCTCCCATCATCAGCGCTCCCCGGCGTCCGGCGGCGGCGAACCGCCCCACGAGATAAGCCCCGGCCACGGAGCCGATGCCAATTGCCGAGAAGAGCAGGCCGTACCGCTTGTCGCTCTCGCCGATTCCCAGCATTTCGTCCGCCAGCGCCGGCATGAGCGTACTGTAGACCGAAAATGCGAAAATGCTTGTTACGGCAGTGAGTGCTACGACCGCCTTCATCGATTGGTTCGACCTCAGATAGCTCAGCCCCTCCAAGAAACTGAGCCATACGGACCCTTGCGCGTTGCCGCGCTGCGTCAGGTCCGTCGAAATCATCAGGATTGCGAAGATGATGGCGACAAAGCTTACCCCGTTCAGGAAGAAGCACCAGCCCGCGCCGAGGCCCGCGTAGACCAGGCCGGCGATCGCGGGACCGATAACACGGGCTACGTTAAACGCCGCGCTTTGCAGGGCGACTCCCGCCGCGAGGTCATCCCTGCCCACAAGGTCGAATATCATTGCCTGCCGGGCCGGACCGTCCGCCGCGAACACCAGCCCGTTTACTGCCGCAAGTACGACGATGTGCCAGATCTGAATCGTGCCGGTCCAGACAAGCAATGCGAGCGCTCCGGCGTTCAAGGCGAAGAGCGTCTGTGTCCAGAGCACGAGAGTTCGCTTGTTCACCCGGTCCGCGATGACGCCGCCGAAGAGCATCAACGCCGTCGTAGGGAGCCCGCCGGCCAGCGCAATGGCGCCCAGCCATGCTTTCGAATGGGTCAGGTGGTATATCAACAGGCCCATCGCGACAATCTGCACCCAACTGCCGATGAAGGAGATACACGCGCCGACCCAGAACAAGCGGAAGTCACGATTAGCCAGGACCGCGAACGGAGAACGCGAGCTCGCTATCTCTACTTCGAAAAATTCGGGATCCGATTCTTTCGTTTCGCGGGTGGGCGTTCCCATAGGGTCATTATACCTACCCTAACCCTGCCGTCCTGAATCGGTTGGAACCACGCCGCCATCGCGCCTCGTAAACAAACCTGTTGCAGTCCATATGCCTTATGGCAGAAGTGTCATATTACGAATTTAGGAGCACCATTTCGTGACAGATTTCCATCTAAGGGCAGCCCGCCGCGCGCTCATCCTATTCACTCTTATGGCCGCCGGGCTGCCGCGCGCGATTGCCGCGCCGGTCGGTCCTGTTCGATACGAGGTTTCGGTTGCCGGCCTGGCGGAACGCAAGTTTCGGGTCGCCATTACCGTGCCGATCAAACAGACGACGAACGAGTCGAGCGAGCCGAAAGAGAGCAGTGTCTCGTTTGCGATACCCGCGTGGTCGCCCGGCTATTACCAGATTCTCAACTTCCAGAAGGACATCAGCAACTTCAGGGCGGTGGACGACAAGGGCAAGACTCTCAAGGTCACCAGGCCCGAGGAGCGCACGTGGGCGGTGATGGGCGTACAGGGCGCAATTCACGCGACGTACGATGTCTCCGCAAAAGATGCTGGATTCGGATTCTTTGCAAGCCACCTGGACGACAAGACGGGCTATATCAATGGGGCGTCGGCGTTAATGTACGTGGTGGGCGGCAAACAGCTTTCGGCCACGATAGCCTACCGCGTTCCAACGGACTGGAAGCTTGCGACCTCGCTGGACCCGGATGACAAAACCGCCGAGCCGGGCAATGCGTTCAAGGCGGCCGATTATGATGAGCTGATCGACTGCCCCGCGCAGATGGGGAAGTTCGAGCGTCTCGATTTTACCGTCAAGAGCACGCGGTTCTCGGCGGTGGTGGTCGGCGCAGATAAAGTTGACGAAGCGGCGATGACCGATGTTCTGTCGCGCATTAGCGAAGCCGGCATCAACGTCTTTGGGTATCCGCCCTTCAAACGGTACATTTATTTTATCCACTGCTCCATGGGCAGTTTCGGCGGCGGGCTGGAGCACCGGAACTCCACCGTATTGAACGTCTGGAAGGCGGTGGCTGAAGACCCGCGTTCTATTACCGATCTCGCAGCCCACGAGTTTTTCCATGCCTGGAACGTAAAACGGCTCCATCCCGCCGTACTTGGGCCGTTCGACTACACTCAGAAGGTCCGAACCGGCGCTCTCTGGTTCGCGGAGGGGGTTACCGACTACTATGCCAACGTCTTGCCCCTTATGGCCGGATTCACGAAAGAGTCGGAGTTCCGGGGGGAGATGGCGAACCGTATACGCCAGCTCCAGCATACGGACGCCCGCCTCCGAATCAGCGCCGAGGAGGCCAGCCAGAAGTCCTGGGAGGGCGGAAGCATGGGGTTCGGGGGGCTCAGCTACTATCTGAAGGGGAGCCTCATTGGCCTGCTGCTGGACGTGAAGATTCGCTCCGCTACCGATAATGCGAAGAATCTGGACGACGTGATGCGGCTTCTGGACGAGCGTTACGGCAAGATGAACACGGGCTACGAAGAGGATGCGCTGCTGAAGGCCGTGAACGAGATGAGCGGACAGGACATGTCCGATTTCTACAACCGCTATGTGCGCGGAACGGAAGAGATTCCGTGGAATATGTTTCTGAGAGATGCCGGCCTCGTCTACGAGGAGGGCGCAAACAAAATCGCGTTTCTTGGCGTGTCGACCGAGCCATCGAAGAATCTGTTGGTCGTCCGACAGGTCGTCAGCGATTCCGCCGCTGCGAAGGCCGGGGTCAAGGAATCGGACAAAATCGTTACTATCAACGGAGCTCGCGTGAAGCCTGCCGAATTCCAGGGTTCCGTCGCGAAGCTGAAGCCCGGACAGAAGCTCACTCTTGGCATACGCAGGGGCGATAGCGCTTTGGAGCTGCCTGTGACGCTGGGGGAGCGCGAAGGCCATTATGTCCGCCTCCGGCCTCTGGAGGACGCGGATGAGAAGGCGAAGCGGGTCCGCTCCGGCCTTATGCGAGAAGTGCCTTCGATCCACGGGTTCTAACCCGTGACTGTCGATGCTAAGTCGGCCTGCGCCGACTCCGGAAGAAGTCATAAATTTACAAACGCGAGCGGATTTACAGGAGCCAAGGGGGCCATTGTTGCCGCAAGATACATCGTACCGGTCAGAACTGTTGAATCGGTTCAATCGGCGAAACTCACGTATCTATTTACTTGGTCCGCTCATTCTGTGGATGGGTGTGATCTTCGTCATGTCGTCGCGCGCGGGCTCCAACGGCAACTCCGGCGGACTGCTCGATCACGTGCTTGCCTGGGCGTCCCCAACATTCTATAACACGCTGTCGCCCTACCAGCTCGAGTGCCTGAACCACGGGTTCCGCAAGACGTGTCATATAACGGAATACGCGATTCTCGCGTTTCTCGTGGTACGCGCCATACGATTTGGCCGCCCGCGTTTTCCACTGTGGGCCCTTCCTGCCGCTTTTTTTGCCTGCGTGCTCTATGCCGGGACTGATGAGCTGCATCAGCATTTCGTACCGGGCCGCACGGCTTCGGTAGACGATGTTATGATAGATTCATCCGGCGTGGCCATAGCGGTATCGATTCTAGCGGCCCACGCGGCCTGCGGAGCGCTTGACAGGTATGCCCGCCGCCGGATGGGGATTGCGGTAAATGGAACAGCCGCGGATACCGCGGGGGATGAAGTTTTGCCGTTCAATAAGGATAGCGGAGTGGCGGCGCACGAGCCAATCGGGAGCAGATAATTGAACAGTGGCGGGTTGCCGGAAACGAGGCGTTACAGGGGGAAGCGCAAAGCCTTCACGCTCATCGAGCTTCTCGTTGTGATAGCGATTATTGCGATTCTTGCCGCTGTTCTTTTCCCCGTGTTTGCGCAAGCCCGAGAAAAGGCCCGGCAGGCGGCGTGCTCCAGCAACCTTCGACAGATCGGAACCGCCTTCGCGCTTTACGCTCAGGATTACGATGAGCGGCTCCCCGACCGGCGCGATCTGAAGCTCTCGCTGCCGGGGGGCTACCGCCCGTGGACGACATGGCCTCCCTCCGATCCGCGCGCGGGGTGGGCGGCGGTCGTGCTCGATCCCTATATCAAGAACACGGGAATCTGGGCCTGCCCGAGCGTTGCCGGTTCTTCGCTCGGCTCGTCGGTCCAGGTGGCGCAGCGGTTGACATCCGCCGCCGGCAGTCCCGCGACATATTACTGGCTGTGGCGGTTCGACAGGCCGGACGACCCTATACCGTTGGACAATTTCTGGGGGAAATCCGACAGCCAGGCGGTGACGGACCTCCAGCAGGCCCAGAATTCCCAGGCCGGCAACCCCGACGGTCCGTCCGACGTCGAGCTGGGCGTCGATCCTTACTTTCCTCGCACGATCCCCACCACTCCCGCTAATCTGCGCGGCAAATCGGTCCACTTTGGCGGCCGCAATCGCGTCTTCCTCGATACCCACGTGAAGTATCTCCGCGACGCCCGAACCGAGTAGGCGGCCCCCCAGCCTGCCCCCCGGCCCCCAATCCTGGGGGAGATTGACCCTCCCCGGCACGCCCCCCGGCCCCCAATTCTGGGGAGACGGCATTGGTCAATTGGTCAATTGGTCAACTGGTCAACTGGTCAATTGGTCAATGGAAAGGCCGTTCATTTATCCGTTTACTCATTTACCCGTTGACCCCTTTGGTCAATGGGTCAATGGGCGCGATTCACGGTAATCTCGGTGGAGCGGATTGCGGAGTTGGGGCCCTCTTCGTAGTACACGCAAAGGACATGGCCGTTGCGAAGCTGGACGAGGCTGGGGTACGCGCCGATTACATTGTCGATGGTTATAGGGCCATGCCAGGTCCTGCCTTCGTCGGTGCTGTAATGAAGCGAGGTTTGGGGCAGGCGGTGAGCCATGAGCAGGACCCCCTGTTTCGTCATCAGCATGTAGGGGCAGTGGCCCTTGAACCCCAGGTCTCGCACCGGACTCCATGTCACGCCGCGATCTCGCGATTCGGAGGACGCCATCACCTCGCGCATGACGGCAAGAAGCGTCCCGTCTTTTCGCTCGTATGTATCAGTCTCGTCCAGCGTGAGTCCTGCTTTCAGGCCGATAGGGTGGGGCGAGCTCCACGTGACGCCTTTATCGTCCGAGTGACAGACGGCGGCGTAGCTGCGCTTACCATTCGCTGTAGCGAAGTAGACCGGCAGCAGGAGCCTGCCGGAGCGCAGCCGGCGAATTGGGGAGGAGGTGGCGTAGGCTGGAAGAATCGGCGCCGGCTCGCTCCACGTGACGCCGGAATCGGTGGAGCGGCTGACACAGGTGTCCGGCGATGCGTTCCTATCGTAGGTGAAGAAATTGCATAGCAGCGTGCCGTCCGGCAGGCAGCAGACGGACGGATCGCGGTCATCATCGGGGGTGTCGATGATAGTCTGAGGGGCGGACCAGGTCTTTCCGTCGTCTGCCGAGCGAGCAGCGCAGATTCGCCCGCCCTTCGGGAGCTTCTCGGTGGGGTGCGAAACGTGGCTGTAGCCCGCGTAAAACACGCAGAAGAGATCGCCGTTCTTGAGACGGCAGACATCCGGGAATGCCTGATAGCCGCCCGCGCCCGCGTCCGAAACGATTCTGCGCGGCGCGTCCACGGTAATTGAGACCTCGGGGCCGGGATGCAGTCCCGCCCCAGCCTGAATCGCGAGGATAAGAGTCGCCAGGAGTATCATTGTTGCCGGCTCTGCTGGGCTTGCTGCATTTTGGTCTGCATTCCGGCGGCATTCTTTCGCGTACCGATTTTGTAACCCTCCACGCCGTCCTGCCGGTAGGTCAGCTCGGTTGTCGGATCGCTTTTTCCTGCAGGAGCGATATCGAGCAGCTGGAGCCTGCCCTTGATGGCGACGGCATCCATCAGCGTTCGCATCATCAGGAAAAGGTTGAAGGGGTCGCGATCGGCGACGGTGAGGATTGCGGTCGGCACGCCGTTCGACAGATAGTCCGACGCGGTGGCGCGGCACGAGGCGTCCTGCACGGCGGAGAGCGGCAGCCCCTCGAAGTACTTCAGGTCGCCCCCGATTCCCGTACCCATCGGAATGGGCGCGTCCTCGCCGAGGTCCAGCCATCGCACGAGCAGCACGATCTTGTCGTGCGGCCCGCGCAGAATGCCGTTGAGGATCGAGTGGTTTCCCGTTGGCCCGCGCATGCCGATGACGTTCAACCCGCCACCGCGCTCCTGAACCGATTCTTCATAGAGCTGCGTAAACCAGTCGGCGAGCTTTGCGTCGTCGGCATAGTTACAGAAGATGAAGTCCGACTTGCGGCCATACTGTTCCCCAAGATGCCACCATCGCGCCAGTTGTGCGGCGGTATTGTCCGGTGAATTGGCGGGAGCCAGGAACCTGCGGTGCGCCTCCGCATAGCCCGCCATCGCGGACTCCACGCGCTGGCGCGGCTCCTCTTCGGCGGCGGTTACGGCGAAAGGGAGAAGGCCGACGGGCGAAGCGTAGCTGAATCGGCCTCCCACGCCATCCGGGACGGGGAGCATGCCGAAGAACGGCGTGGCTTTGTTCATTTCATACAGGACGCTCTCGGAATTCTGCCCCGTGGTCGCTACGAAGTGTTGCGCCCAGTCGCGGATACCCGCGCGCTCCATCCGCTCGCGAATGACCATGGCGGCGGCAATCGTCTCGCCTGTCTTGCCGGATTTGCTGACGACATTCACGCAAGTCTTGTCGAGGAGGCCTCGCTTCTCAAGGAGGTCGAGCAGAGCCAGAAGCCGCCTCGGATCGAACGTGTCGCCGGTGAAGTATATCTCCGGCGCGCCGAACCGCGCCTTGGGATCCAACTGGTTGTGGAACGGGTCGTCCAGTGAATCGACCAGCGTCCTGCCGCCGAGATCGGAGCCGCCGATTCCGACCAGTATGAAGACCGAGAATTGTTGTCGTACACGCTCCGCGATGGAGATGGTGTTATCGATATCCTCTTTGCGAAGGTGGCTCTGCGTCCACGCCCGCAGATTCCGCTCCAGCGTTTCATATCCGGCGCGCTGTTCCTCGGCAAAGTAGGCGAGGACGCCCGCGATTCTCTCGTCCAGCTCGGCAATGTGCGCGGTGTTAACCCCACGGGTGAGTATGTCGGTGGCGGCGGAAGCGTCCAGAGTCAGCGGGGACGAAGGCGTTGTGGCGGTCATTTACATGCTCCTTTATGTCAATGTTTTTACGGCCAGGGTCATCTCGATGCCTGTGTAGCGGGCAATTGCGAGCGCCGTCTCCAGGTCCGTTATCAACTCATTGACGGCGCCCAGGCGTATGGCTGTCGTAAGAATCTGCGCTTTCCATGGGCCTGCAGCAAGAACGATCACGCCCAGCCCGCGCGTTTCCCCGGTACGAGTTTTCTCCGCGACACGGATGAAATCGCGGGGCGAAGCTCCAACGATCAGATCGTTAATCTTGGCGACCAGCTCGCGCTCCGGTGACGGCTTCCCTGTATTCTCGCTCTCCGGCCCGCCATCCTCCGAGACGATGAGATGCAGCGCGAGGTCGCCCACAACCCCGGCCTGCTGTAATACGGGAATGTCTTCGGTAGTGATAAGCTTCGGACGGTAGATGGGCAGCGTCTCGACGTCCAGCGAGGTGAGGCCGGTGACGAGAGTATCGACCTGCTCCATGAGGCCGGGCCGCGGGCTGCCTTCCTCGTCGCGGCCGCCGAATATTCGCTTGTAGGAGACGTCGCTTTCGATGAAATCGCGAATGGCTCGCAGCCCGGCCAAATCGTCGTGGAAGCGTCTCGGAATGTAGGCCGGCGTGCTGAGGCGCGGCGAGCGGGGCGCTTCAAAGGCGGAGGCGGCGGTCTGCGCGAGACGGTTGCTGGAGCATTCGATGGCTTCCTCGAAGTGGGGATCCGTCTCGTCCAGGCTGAGGTTGCCGACGATGGGAATGAAGCGGAGGGCAGTGTTCGGGCGGGTGGGGCGGAGGTTTACCATGCACTGGCGAACGGACCAGCCCCAATTGACGCCGATGACATGCTCGCCTTCCGTGAGAGTCTCCGACAGGCGGCTGGCGGCATAGAGACCGACTCTCTCAACATTCTCCGGCCTGGATTCACGCTCACCGGTGACGCCGTGGAATACGAGCGAAGGGAGCACCGTGATTCTCTGCAGCAGTCCCTTGCCGAAGTGCGCAAGAAGGGCGGCCTCCACGTCGGCGCAGGTCATGCGGCTCTGGAGTTTCTGCCAGATTTCGGGCGGCGGCTCGAACTCAGGCCGATCCCTCAACCAGCCCGCCTGCCTCACTTCGTCCAAGCGGCGCGTAATGGTGGCCGGGCTTTTGCCGAGCAGCTCCGCGATGTTCTTAAGCGGCATCTCGAGCACGCAGTGGTAATAGGCGACCTGAAGCGCTTCCAGAAGGTAGGGGCTCTCCTGAAGCGATTCGGGTTTGTGGCGCCGGCGAGTTCGCACAGTTATTGCGGCTATAGCGGTATCCTCGGCACGATTTACTGGAAAGAATTCGGCGCAACATTTCATCGCGTGAAATCAATTGCGTAGTTCCATTCTAGCGGTTTTCGCGCGAGGAGGTCAAGGGGAACGGCGACGAGGAGAAGGGAGGAAAGGCTGAAGGGAATCAAGGGTAGTCCCGAACATTGGACCTTTTGCATAGTGTTTTTCCATCCGTGAGGACGGTTGGCCGAAGGCCCTCCAGCGAGTGCATTCATTCACTCGTTTGATCACCGGATCTGTTTAGCGGGCGGTCCAGCCGCCGTCGATGGCTAGAACCGAGCCGGTTACGAACGCAGAGTCGTCGGACGCGAGATAGACGGCCATGCGGGCGATTTCGTCGGGGCGGCCCATGCGTCCAATTGGCTGGCGGGCGTGAAGCTGAGCGCGAGTCTCTTCCACTTCGCCGGCATGATATTTGTTCAGGTAGCCTTCGACGAAGGGAGTCTCGACCGTGCCCGGACAAATGCAGTTCGCGCGAATCCCCTTTTCCACGTAGTCCATTGCAAGCTGGCGGGTCATGGCGATGACCGCGCCCTTGGTCGCGCAGTAGGCGAATCGGCGGGCGACGGCAACGAGCCCCGCGACGCTGCCCATATTGATGATATTGCCTTTACCCTGCCGCAGCATGATCGGGATTGCATATTTGCAGCCAATATAGACACCCTTTACGTTGATGTCCATCAACCGCTCGAAGTCGGCCTCTTCCGTCTCTTCGACATTTCCCACCAGCCCGACGCCCGCGTTGTTGACGAGAACGTCCAGAGAGCCGAAACGCTCCACGACGCTGTCGAAGCCCACGCGCACGCTTCCGGCGTTCGTAATGTCGATTTTCAAAGGGAATGCCGAATCGCCAATGCTCGAAGCGACGCGGATCGCCGCCTCTTCGCTGATGTCCGCGACTACGACGCGCGCTCCCTGCTCCGCGAAGATTCGGGCCATCTGCTCGCCTATGCCCGAACCGGAACCTGTAACGAAAGCCACCTTGCCGTCGAGTCGAAACACGCGCTTCTCCTAATAAACGTATTACCTCCCCCAACCCCCTCTTTAGTAAGGAGGGGGCTTTACTGGGCGAATGTTCATACGTTCGCCCAGGTACGTGTCTCCCCTCTCCCCTTGATCAAGGGGAGAGGGGCCGGGGGGTGAGGGGTTTCTATGACAGAAAGTATACCCGCACCTGTAAACTGGGGCGCGCCGATCAGGACGCGGACGAATCCGGATTGGCCGCGCGTAACAACTGTTCGGCGGGGGTATCCTGTGCGTTCGCCATTGGGCGCAGAAGGATTTCCGATTCAGCCCCCTCATTCGTCGTTGGCCGCAGGAGAGTTTGGGAAGCGCGTTCCTGCTCGGCGCGGAGGCGAAGCGCAGGGAGACAGGCTTTGGCTGAGGCCGCAATCTGTGAATCGCGGCTTTCGGAGCCTGCGTTGCCGGCCAGCGATTCCACAGGGGGAATCGCCTTCGCGTCGCCAATCTGCTCGAGCGACTCGAGTATGGCAAGTATTAGCTTCGTATTCTTGCCGCGAAGCTGCTTATAGAGGACTGCGCGCTGGTCATCGTTTAACAGGCGCGAATCGGAAGCCTTCAGTCGCGGAAGCTGGCCCATGAGCGCATCGACTGCTTCCGCGCGAATCTCTTTATCGCCAAAATCCAGAGCTTCGATGAAGTGGCCGACGCCGCGTATGTCGGGACTTTTTGCGAGCTTCCTGACGCCCTCTTTCTGCACCTTGCTGGCCGCGCCGATGCCCGCGATTATGCCCGTAAAGCTTAAGAGTCGAAAGACGCCGAACATGCCGCGCGTATGCTCCACCAAGCTGAGTATCAATATGGACACTACCAACACGCCGTAACAGATTCCGAGTATCCGGAGGCCCTGGAGCTTTTTCTTTCGCTTCTTCGCCTCCTCCGCGAGCTGCTGGAGGAGGCTGTCCACTTCAGTCTTCGTGAGCGCTTCGGAGGAAGCCTGCGATTGCTCCAACTGCGGGTCGCTCTGCGACGAGACCGGGGTTTGCCCGGTGTCGCTATCGTGTTCGGTTGTGTGCATTTCGTTCATATTCACGGTGTCAAATACGGCTCACGCGGGAGCGCGGTTTCAACGGTCAGCGGGGGCAGATAAAGAAGAACGGGCATCCCGGACAGTTATCCGGCGACGGATTGGGGGCGAAGTCCTCATCACGGATTCCTTCCAGGGCCTTCTCGTATTGCGCGACACGGGCCGGTTCCCAGCGCGGCTGCTCCGGCACGTCGCGCGTCTCGCCGGTAGAGAGATAGCGCAGCTTTATTCGCACGGATTCGCCTCCCGGCGATCTTTTCGCGGCCTGGCGAATCAGCGCCAGTCGCGGCTTCGTCTGATCGCCATCGGAGGGGCGGCCGCCGTCATAGCGCTCGATGTGAAGTCCGCCCTCCGGTGTTTCCGCTGCGTGGTCGAGCTTGATACGTATCCTTCCCGCTGGGAAATCCGCCGCCAATTCCTGCGTGCCGGAAATTGCGTGACCCTGAGCGGGCTCCGACGATGTTACGGCGTAAATCCGATTGGCCATATCTCGCGCGCGCATATGAAACAGGTCCCCATGGATGTGATCCGCCGGAGCGAGCACATTCCAGATTTCGTCGATTTTCGCGTCCATCTCGCCGGGTGGGATGCTGCGCCCTGCTGCAAGCTCGGAACGCAACCAGCGCGCGACCTCGCGCAAACACAATTGCATAGAACGGTAGAGGCCTTTGTCTTCGGGTTTCGGCAGGCGCAGCACGCGGTCATAGTAGTATTGGCGTGGGCAGCGCATGTACTGCTCGACTTCAGGCAGCGATACGTCCACGCGCTCGCGGGGCGGAGACAAAGGGGCCGCGGATGTGTCCGAATCACGCCGCCCCTTGTCTTTCCACTCCAGCCGCTTTACACCCCCTGATTGCAGCGATTCCGCGATCAGGTTTAGGAGCTGAGAAGGCTCGCGCGGCTTGCCCTTGACGTTGAGCGGGCGGCTGAGCACCAAGTAATCACGCGCGCGGGAGAGAGCCACGAAGAAGAGCCGCGTGTCCTCGTCCGCTTCCGCCGACCGCGAGGCGGCGCCGATCTCTTCCGGTAATTGAATCATTCCCGCACGCGCCCGGCTGGGAAACAGATATTTCGCCAGATTTGGCAGGAAAACCACGGGGAACTCAAGCCCCTTGGAAGCATGGACCGTCATGAGGCGCACCCCTTCAATTCCTTCTGCGTCCGCCTGAACCCTCATGCGGCTGCCCTCCTGGGCGGCGAGGAGCCGGCGAACATGGTCCAGAAAGGCGCGCTGCGGGTTCTCTTCCCCCGGAGAGAGGCGCTGCGCGTGCTCCCTGGCCAGGAGGAGAAGCTGATGAATCGCGAGACGGCTCTGGCGCGCGTGAATGGT
>JBBROJ010000023.1:0-44368 GCA_038229495.1 Chthonomonadales bacterium | reverse complement strand
GAACAAGGTTCCGATGCCTCCGAGTGCGGGCACGACGTTACCGAATACGAACGCCTTGTTATAGACAATCCGCGTACTCGATTCAAAGGTTTCCGTCTCTCCCACGTTCGTGGTGACAACGGCTTTCACGGTTATCGACTGTCCATCGGTAAAGTGCGTGCTGTCATACATGACCGGCTGGGAGCAGCTCTGTGTAAGGTACGGGTAATCCTTCTGGACGGAAAGCTCGCCTCCGATGTAGAAGTCCACGTGGCTGATTGAGCGTGGAAGCCAATAGATGGGCGGCGGGACCGATACGCCTCCCGACGTGCCGGCCTGCCAGCCCGCTCCACAATTCGTGCCGCTCGCGAATGGGCCCATGCTGACGTTGCCGGTGATGACCGATGCGCGGCAGGAGGACGATGGTGCGATTAATAGCACGAAGAGCGCCGCCACGATTGCAGCGACTGTGATACGCGAGGGCGAGCGGAAGGGGATGAGACAGTGAAGGATACGATTGAAAAGTCGATGGCGCAAGGTATTGCCTCCTTTCACGATCAGCGCGGATCAGAGAACAGAAGGACAAGCGAGCAGAACTCCGCGTACGTATCGCAGCTTGAACTTAAGCGATCATATCGTGGGCGCCTCCCATAAACAAGCAGACATTGGTATTATTTGCGGCGCTGGCATCACATTTTCTGCAACGGTTCCCGCGATAAAACAAAAACCCGGCATCGATACAAACGAATCGATGCCGGGCACGTTAGCGGATTAATTGATAGACTACCGTCGCGGGCGGAACCGCGCTTTCGGAGTCTCGTCCTCTTCCTTCTCGGGAGCGGGAGCCGGGGAACTCGGAGCGGGGCCGCGATTTGGATCACGGTCGCCGCCGCCCCTGAATCCGCCGCGGTCGCCCCCGCGGTCACCACCTCTGTCCCCTCCGCGATCGCCGCCACGGAATCCGCCTCGGTCGCCACCCCTATCCCCGCCGCGACCACCGAAGCTGCCGCCGCGACTGCCGCCGCCGCGCTCTTCGCGCGGCTTAACGGTCGATGGGTCGAACGGCTGGTCGAGACCGATAGCCGATAGATTGACGCGGCCCTGAGGGTCCACTTCGATAACGCGGACCTTAATCTCGTCGCCCACCTTCACCGCGTCGTCGGGGCGGCGGGGAGCCGGGTCCGCAAGGTGCGAAACGTGGACCAGACCCTCCTTGCCCGGAAGGAACTCCACGAACGCGCCCATGCCGATAACACGGGTCACCTTCGCCGTAAAGTCCGTGCCGACCTCCACGTCCGACGTGATTCCCTTGATAATCGATGCGGCCTTCTCGCCGCCCGCGCCGTCCACCGCCGCGATGAAGATGGTGCCGTCCTGCTCGATGCTCACCTTCGCGCCGGTCTCGGCTTCTATGGACTTGATCATCTTGCCGCCCGGCCCAATAACCGCGCCGATCTTCTCCGGGTTGATGTGCAGTGTAATGATGCGCGGCGCATACTGGCTCATCTCCGCGCGCGCAGCCGGCAGCGTTTCAAGCATCTTACCCAGAATAAACGCGCGCCCGCTCTTCGCCTGTTCAAGCGTCTGGCGGATCATCTCCATCGTGAGCCCGACTACCTTCGTGTCGAGCTGGATGGCGGTGATTCCCGCCGCGGTCCCGGCAACCTTGAAGTCCATGTCGCCCGAGAAGTCCTCCATGCCCTGAATGTCCGAGAGCACGGCAAACTTGTCGTCGCGAGACATCATGCCCATCGCGATTCCGCTGACCGGAGCCTTGATCGGCACGCCGGCGTCCATCAGCGCGAGGGTCGAGCCACAGGTCGAGGCCATCGAGGTGGAACCGTTGGATTCCAGGCATTCGGAGGTCAGAAGCATCGAGTAGGGAAACGATTCCTTGCTCGGAATAACCGATAACAGGGCCCGCTTCGCCAGCGCGCCATGCCCGATTTCACGCCGTCCTGGACCGCGCATGGGCCGCGCCTCGCCAACGGAGTAGGGCGGGAAGTTGTAGAAGTGCATGTAGCGCTCCTCAAAATCCCCCTCCAGGCCATCGACCTTCTGCGCGTCATCGGTGGAGCCGAGCGTGAGCGTGGTCAGCACCTGAGTCTGGCCGCGCGTGAACAGGCCGGAGCCGTGAACGCGAGGAAGTACGCCGACCTCGCTGGTAATAGTGCGAATCTCGTCGAGCTTGCGTCCGTCCGGGCGGATCTTATCTACGAGGATTAGGTCGCGAATCTGCTCCTTTATGACCTTGTCCACCGCCTCGGGAAGCTCCTTTTCTTTCTCGGGGAAGTCGGGAGCGAGGCGCGCGACGATCTCCTTGGTCAGCTCGCCGATGCCCGATTCGCGGGCGGCCTTGTCGGGGTTTTGGATCGCCTTGCGCAACTCCTTGGCCGTCTTTTTGCGCACTGCTGTGAGAACAGCCTCGTCCACTTTGTGGAGCGGGACCTCGCGTTTGGGCTTGTTGACTTTTGCGGCAAGCTCCACCTGAAGCGCGCACTGCTCTTTGATGGCGGCATGAGCGAATTCGATGGCGGCAAACATATCCTCTTCGCTCACCTCGGTCGCGCCGGCCTCCAGCATATTCACTACGTCTTTGGTTCCGGCGACGATCAGGTCAAGGTCGGACGCATCTAGCTCGCTCAGTGTCGGATTGATGATGAACGCTCCGTCCGCCCGTCCCACCCGCACGCAGCCGATGGGCCCGTTCCACGGAATGTCGGAGATGGTCAGGGCGACGGAAGCGGCCAGCACTCCCAAAACGTCAGGCAGGTTGTCGTGCTCGACGGAGAGCGTTGTCGCGATAACCTGGGTCTCGTTGCGCATTCCATAGGGGAAAAGGGGACGACACGGGCGGTCGATGAGTCGGCAGGTGAGGACGGCCTTTTCACTGGGGCGGCCGCCCCGCTTGATAAATCCTCCGGCAATCTTGCCGACAGCGTACTTTCTCTCTTCGTAGTCGCATGTCAGCGGAAAGAAATCGAGACCTTCGCGGGGGTTTGCGGCCATGGTGGCTGTCGCCAGGACGACGGTGTCGCCCATCTGAAGCCAGCAGCTTCCGCCCGCCTGTTTGGCGACTCTGCCCGTTTCGAGGCGCAGACTCTTCCCGCCAAACGTTCCTTCAACGGTGTATACCAACTTGTTCTCCTAAAGAGCGAGGCGCGTGGCGTAAGGCGTGAGGCGCGAGTAAAACCAATCCCTCACGCCCCGCGCCCTCGCGCCACACGCCTCAAAGTTAAATCTTGCTTCGGATACCGAGCTGCTGGACAAGCGTACGATAGCGCTCGATGTCCTTCCCGGCCAGATAGTTGAGCATGCGGCGGCGGCGGCCTACCATCATCATCAGGCCCCGACGCGAGTGGTGATCGTGCTTGTTCACCTTCAAATGCTCGGTTAATTGGTTGATACGCGCAGTCAACAGGGCGACCTGGACTTCCGGAGATCCGGTATCGGTTTCGTGGGTCTTATGCTCCTCGATGACGGCAGTTTTTCGCTCTCGCAATAGCGGCAATCTTTAGAACCTCCTTGTGACCCTTTTGACCCTTTTGGCCCTTTGACAATGACTCTGGAGTATAGCCGATATTGGGAATTGATGTCAATTTTCGGCCATCATTGTTCTAAATCTTCGCGAATCCGGGCATCGTGACTCAAGGCAGTCCTGGCGGCCGATGCTCCAGTGGGAATGACATAGGGCTGTGCATCGGTAGAATTCCCAGGCACTACGGCGTGCGCGACTTAATGAACGCTATCGACTCGCGGGTCGCGACATCGAACTTTTGATACAGCTCGGCGCCTCGCTCCGCCGTGCCGGAATAGGCGAAGACTACCGCGAAAGGCGAAAACGCTCGTCCCCCGCGTCGCGGCGCTTCAATGGACCCGGTAAATCGTGGTACGACGGTCCCGTTCTGATATGAGATCTCGCCCTGCTTGCCTGTCATGAATGCGCGAAGGCCAATCCGGTTGGCCGCGTCTTCCACTCCCAGGCTAAAATCGCCGCTTGCCGAGAAGTCGCTCGACCCGGCATTTGCCACTGTCGTCGATTGCTTCGGCGCGGCCCGGTTCGGAATTGGGAGAATCCAGCGGTCGTAGACGACGTCCGCGAGCGAAATGGCCGCCTCTCCGCGATTGATGAGCGTAATCGATTTGGCGAGGTAGGGGCGGTTGCCCGGATAGACTTCGTAGAGAACTTCGACCTCCACGCCGCTATTGCTGCGGATTCCCTGGAGGTGGATGGTGAGCAGCCGGCCTCCGTGCGGCGGCGTCGCGACAGACTGCCATATGTACGCCCAGTCGCGGTCGAGCCGGTAGGGGCCGCCCTTGCGTCCATCCGCCCCTATTACGCTGAACTCGCCCTCCGTGCTGGAGACACTGTTGATGTGGGGCACGCCGCCCATTGTCTTGATTTCGTTGGTGCGCAGCGCGCCAAGGTCCTTGTCGAAATGGATGGTTCGCTCCAGCACGTCGTTGCCAATCTTCCACGTCAGGGCCTTCTCGTTGAAGTAGACGTGGGCCGCCCTCCCCTTGAAAGTGTTGTCCTTGGACGGCTGCTTTGGCTTTACCCGCTGAACGGGGCGGGGCGCGACGGGCTTTGCAGGCGCTGGTTTAACGTCTTTGTTATCCTGCGCGCGGACCGGCGATCCAAGTGCGGCGGTCAGGGCGCAGGCGATAATGGCAATTCGAGGGTTCACGAGGCGCTTCTCCTTTAATCGGCCGCGGTTCGTCGATTCACCGGCAATGCAACGTGATGATATTACGCGCGCCGCCGTCCGCGCCACTGAATGGAGTGACGCTCTCCTCTATTATGTGCGTTTTGCGCGATTTCCTTTCACACTGTCCATTGGAAACTTGGAGCCAATCGCTGAAACGGTTCACGGAAACGCTTTGGACCAGCCGTCCGACCGGGGAAATCGACCCCTATTCTCCATAAGGCTACTCCAAAACGAAGCGGCGGTCGGGGGTGGTGATGGCAGCGCGCTGAACAGATTTCAGGAGATGTAGGGCCTGCCGGAAGTGAGTGAGCGGGCGCTTACGACTGCTCACGCCCGCGATGCGGAGCGACATGAAGGGGGCGCGCACCGGCTTCCCCTGCGCGTCCAGCGAGTCGATGAATCCTTCCCTGCCCTGCTCCGGCGTGTAGAAATGCGGGGCCAACAGGTCAAACTCGGCAACGCAAGCGGAGCAGATTTTCGGAGCGCGCTCGGGGTCGAGCAGCAGCAGGAAGTCATCGCCTCCCATATGGCCCAGGAAGTCCTCGGGAGCGCCCAGGTGGAGAAGGTTCTGCTCCAGCAAGCGGGCGGTGGCAAGCAGGGCTTCGTCGCCGAGGGGCAGGCCAAAGTGCTCATTGAATGCCCTGAAATGGGCGATGCCCACCTGCACCACCGTCGTCGGCTGCTCGCCTTGCAGCCGCTCGTCGCAGGTCTGCTCAATAATTGGCGCTCCTGGCAAGCCTGTGAGCGGATGGGCGTACTTCAGCCGGTTCACGTGACGGGTTGAAAGGGCCTCCAGCAGCGCGCGAACAGGCACCACGCCGACATATTCGCCCGCGCGCCCCACAACGATGTCGTCGTGGAACCGCATGATGCGGCGGTAGGTAGCGCGCTGGGCTACGTCCTCCAATTTGGTGCCGGCCTCCACTACAAGAGGCTGACGGTCCATAATGCCCGCGGACGGTTCAGACGCTTCACTGCTTTCGGGACCGCCGTAAGCATCCTCGAATCGATCCAGCATCACGAGGCCCTCGATTCGCCCATCGTCCACGAGGACGATGCTCTCCATGTCCGGCATCTTCGCGAACTTGCGCGCGACCTCAGAACGGGGCGACGAGGAGGGCAGCGTAACCCCATAGCGCGCCATCTTTTCGATGGGATAGTCACGCCCCATCACGCGGCTTCGGCGGCGCTCCAGATGCTCTCGCAGGAAGTCCCGCATCTCGCCCCGCAGCGGCTTGAAGTTGTCGTGGGGCTTACCCAGCAGGTAACCTTGACCGTATGGGACGCCCATCTCGACAACGGTCGCCAGCTCGTCCCGCGTCTCCAGCCCTTCCGCAATCACCTGCGCTCCAATCTGCTGAGCATAGTGGGAGAGAGTGGAGAGCAGCGCCCGGCGGGTAGCGCTGTTCTCGATGGTACGGACGAGCGAGCGGTCGATCTTCACGAAGTCGGGGCGCAGCTCCGCAATCGTGTGGAGGCTGCTGTACCCCGCGCCCGCGTCATCGATGGCGAGTTTGAAGCCCTGCTCGCGAAGCTGCTCGATATACTGCGTGAGCCGCGGATAGTCGTCCACCGCCTGCCGCTCGGTGATTTCCAGCACAACGCGGCTTGGCGCGATATTGGACTCCGCCGCGCGGTCGGCCAGTGAGCGGCCGGCGAGGTGCAGGTGAGCCAACCCCTCCGCGTCCATATTGATGAAGAGGTGGTCGCGCACGCCCGCTTTTGCCGCTGAATCGAAGCAGACCTCCTGGCAGCCGATGTCGAGCCAGGAAACGAGACGCGCGCGGTCGGCGGCGCGGAAATACATCCCGGCCCGCTTGAGATTCCCGGACTGCGGCATGCGGATCAACGATTCGTAGCCAAAAACAGCGCCGGTCGCAAAATGGACAATCGGCTGGAACTGTACCCTCATCTGCTTATTGAGCAGCGTTTCCAATAGCTCGTTCAGCGCGGAGAGATTCTCCTGCTGGCTGGCAACCGAGGCAACAGGCGTTACCGGCAGCAGCGCCAGAGCGCTGCCTGCCTCTTCCCCTGATTCGATGCCTGGAATCCCCATTTCCCGCGCCAGCGCCTGCCGGAAAATCTCCATAACGGAGTGGATCTGAATCGGATCGAGGGGCCGTTGACTCTTTGGGGAGAGAACGATGGCAAGCGTCCGCGGGTCACAGGGGATGAGCACTACGTCGCAGGGTTCCGGAAGCAGGTCTGAAAAGAGAGGGATCAGTCTGGAGATCGCATCCGAATCGGAAGCGTCGATGGAATTCTGGGCGAAGCGCGCAAGAAAGGCAACGGACCACTGTTTCAACGCATCCATGAGCCGGCAGACAGCGCTTTCGGATACGCCGTGAGCAGCGGTTTCCTGTCTGACGGGGTCTTCGTCGATATACAGATTGCGTGCGAACACTGGCTGCCTCTCGCTTCCGGAACTGCGCCGATTTTAGGTTCCTGGTCTATTTATCGGGTGCGGAGGAGCAGAGGATTAGCCTGGGAAGGAGTGGATTTAACCCACCCCCCGGCCCCCTCCCGGAACGGGAGGGAGAGCAAAACTGATGGCGAGTGCGATTCACCGGGGGTACAATTGATTCGATAATTGTTTTGTGTCACTTTGGATGAAAATAGCTCGCTTGACCATTCCTCCGCGCTCGGATACAATAACCTGTTAGAATCGACATTAATTCTAATTGATTCTAATCGAATCTAATCGTTCCTATTTGTACGGAGACGTCTCAAATGTCCTTCAGCCGTTCGTGGCAGCCTGCCGCTACTATTATATTTCTCGGGTGCGGCCTCGCGCCTGCGCCTGCCGCATTTGCGCAGGGCATACCGGGAGCAGCGGATTCTCCCGGCATGGCGGTTCAGGGCAAGTCCTCGAATCTGATTCCGTCGGAGGCTGCAAGAGCCGCCAAGCTGTTCGAGCAGGCGCTGACGCAACAGCGGGCCAATCGCATCGACAAGGCGGTCTCGATTTACAGGCAGATACTCGTTTTCGCCCCAAACGCGTACCCGGTCTGCGTCAATCTCGGCCTCATCTACCAGGCGCGCGGCGACCTGAGATCCGCTGAGACCTATTTCCTCAAAGCGGCCAGGCTGGAGCCGAAGAACAGCGCGCCTCCGACCCAGCTTGCCCTGCTTTATCTGAATCAGAAGAGGGTTAAAGAAGCGGCGGATCAGGCGGTGCGCGCCGTCAACCTGGATGGCAAGAGCGCCCAGGCACGATTCGCGCTCGCAGGCGTCTATGCTGCAAGCCAGAAGTACGTCCTCGCCGAGCTCGAGTACAAGGAGGCGGCGAGGCTCGCGCCCCAGAATGTTCAGGGATTCCTCGCGCTCAGCTATGTGCAGAACGCTCAAAAGAAATTTCCCGAGGCCGAAACCGCGCTTCAAAAAGCGCTGGACCTCGACCCGAAGAACGCGCAGGGATGGCTCTTTCTTGGAATCCTTCGCCAGAATCAGAAGCAGTTCAAGAATGCGGTAGCGGCATATCGCAAGGTTGCCGCCCTCATGCCGTCTAATGCCGCGGCGTGGTACAACATCGGCGTATGCTTTCAGATGGAGGGCGAAAAGAACCGCAGCAACGCCGACACGCAGGAGGCCATTAGCGCATTCCTGAAGGCCATCGAGCTAGCGCCGAAGTTCGTCCCCGCCCGCACCACGGTAGCCCGGCTCTATTTCGACATCGGCAATTACAACCAGGCCGCGCGCTACTTCCTGAGCGCGGCGGACCTGAACCCGAAGGATGTCCGGTTCGCAGCGAACGCCGCGGTGGCAGAGACATACGCAGCTAAGTCCATTAGAGATGAGAAGGAGAAGAAGGCGTTGGAAGACCGGGCCGAGGCGCGATTCAAGCTCGCCCTCGCCAGCGAGCCTCAGCCGTCTATCTTTCAGGGGCTTGCAATGCTGTACGAGCAGGAGGGACAGCGCGACAAGGCAGCCGAAGTCTACGCGCAGTGGGTCGCCAAACGGCCCAAAGACCCCGACGCGCTCCAGAAGCTGGCCTTGACACGCGAAGTGCAGGGTAAGGCCGGCGAGGCGATCGACCTCTATCTGAAGGCCGCCGAATTTGCCCCGAAAGAGTCGCAGACGTTTCCGAGGCTCGCCATCGCGCGGCTCTACGGCAACATGAATCCTCCCAAGTTCGACCTCGCCGCGGACCAATATCGCAAAGTCCTGGCGGCAAATCCCGGCAGCGTGGATGCCCATCGGTTGCTCGGCCAGCTTCTTCTCCGCCAGCCAGGCAAAACCACGGAGGCGCTCGCCGAGTTCGACGCCATCAAAAAGATAGCGACGAAGGATCCCTCGCCCTACGTCGCGCTCGCGACGGTTTATGAGCGCGAGAAGAGGGTTGATGAAGCGCTGAAGGAGTATCGCGGGCTGGCAGCGATGAACCCGTTAGACGTGACCGGTCATTGGTACGCCGCGCGGCTGCTGGAGAACCAGAAGCGGTACGACGAAGCTGTCGACGAGTACCGCAGCATCGAGAAGATCTCTCCGAACGATACAGTAAACGTCACGAACATAGGCCGCCTTCTGGAACTGGCGGGCAAGAACGACGACGCGATTGCCGAGTACAAGCGCCTCCACGCCCGCGACCCGAAGAACGTCCAGTACCACGCCATGCTGGCGCAGGCGCTGGAGAAACAGGGTAAGCATTCGGAGGCGATTCACGAGTATGAATCTCTGCTGGATACAGCGCCCGACGCGTCGTGGGCGCACTTGAAGATCGGCGATATATACCGCGACATGAAAAAGTGGGAGGACGCCCGTATAGCCTACCTGCGTGTCATCGACAAGCCCATCAACTCGCTGGAGGCCTACAACCGGCTGGAAGCGACTTTCGATGCTCAGCGCAAGCCGGACGATTGGCTCGCCTTTCTCAAGGATCGGATGCAGCGCAGCCCCGATGACCGTAACGCGATGGTCAGGCTCGAGGTGGCAGCCGCGAAGACCAACAAGGTAGACGAAACGCTCGCCTTCATGAAGGATCTCGCGGCGAAGCAGCAGAGTAATGTCATTTTCCTTCGCGCCTACGCCCAGATGCTCCAGCGCCAGGGCAGGAATGACGACGCCCTTGCCGCCTACCGCCAGGTCGCCAGGCTCGCTCCCGACGATTACGAGACTCGCCAATATATAGCGGGGGAGTTCGAGAAGCGCGGCCGGCTGCCGGAAGCCATCGGTACGTATAACGAAATTCCGCGAATGATCGGCGTGCCTTCCGCCGTCCTGACCGCGACGCGAATCAAGCTCGGAGACCTCTACGAGAAAAACGGCCAGAAAGCCGAAGCGCTAACTCAGTATAAGGAAGCGCTCAAGTCCGAACCCGGCAACGGCATGGCCAGCGCGGGCGTCAAGCGCCTAGGCGGCTAACGGCATACAACCTTAATTAGCCATGATAAACATGACGAACGTTATAAAGGCAAAGCTGGACTCAACTATGAGGCCATTATTATGGTCATACTGTTCATAATGGCTAATCTCTTATCTTCAGGAACCTATGATTCACTACGCGAAACCGCTCGCCAGGCTTGTCGGCGAGCTTGAAAAGCTGCCCGGCATAGGGCCCAAATCTGCCCAGCGAATGGCCTTCTACCTGCTTCGCGTCCCCAAAGAGGAGGCCCGCCGCCTCGCCGACTCCATCATGGAGGTGAAGGACAAGATCGGCTTCTGCGTGGAGTGCTACAACTTCACCGACCAAGAGCTGTGCGAAGTCTGCCGCGATATGAAGCGCGACCGCTCCGTTGTTTGCGTGGTGGCCGAACCGCGCGACCTCATCGCAATGGAGAAGACACGCGAGTTCCACGGCCTCTATCACGTGCTGCAAGGGGTCATCTCGCCGCAAGAGGGTATCATGCCCGACATGCTGAAGATCAAGGAGCTGATGCCGCGCCTCTCCCAAAACAATGTCCAGGAGATAATCCTCGCAACGAATCCCACAATCGAGGGCGAAACAACAGCCCTCTACCTCGCCCGTCAGCTCAAGCCGCTCGGATTCAAAGTGACCCGCATTGCCCACGGCCTCCCAGCGGGCGGCGATCTCGACTATGCCGATCAGGCCACCCTCATCTCCGCCCTCAACTGGCGGCGGGAGATGTAAGAGGGACCGCGTGCTGCGCCGGCTGGCGGGTGGATCGGACTCGGGTTCCACGTGAGCTTTCGCCGCCTTCGCGGCCTATCTCAGCCATGTGTTCCCGGTCGCGGCTAACCGATTCCCCACCCCTGCGCCCGATTTCGCTCATATGCTGACGGTCGCGGCTAACCGATTCGCCGCCTTTTCGTCCCGCCGCGCGGGCCTCATCCGGCGTGAACTCGTGCGCCGTGCCCCTCTCATGCGCGGCGCGCCCCCCCTTGCTCGCTATCTCTCGCTTCTTCTCGGGAGACATGGATGCGAATCCTCGCCTGCTCGTTCCTGACATGATAAAAAGTCCTTTCGGAAGTGTCGGTTCAGAAGCCCCTTGAAATTGGATCTCAATTGCTGAAGTTCGCCTGACTATCCGTCTACAACCATTTCGACCGATTGCACGGACGGCGGATTGCAGTTCAGGGGTTGGACGGAGGAGAAGAAAAAAAGGTTCCGCGAATTCACGATATAAGAAGCGAATCCGATACTTCGCATAGCGTTCTCCCCAACAACAGCGCTGCAGATGGCGCGAAATGGAGATCACGAAGATGGGACCAGAATATCTACGGCGCAACCCTCGTCCGACGAATCAAGTCCTGAGAAAGTTCCCTCCCGCAAAAATATATTTTTTGGACTCCCTTGCAATTATTGACAACCCAGTGGCAGGATGATATACTGGCTCGGCTGTCCAGTGCGGCGGCCGTCGTACCTGTACGATGTAAGGAGGAATACCGTAATGTTGAATGGGAAGGTGAAGTGGTTCAATGATGCCAAGGGTTACGGCTTCATTGAAACCAACGAGGGGAAGGACATTTTTGTCCACTACTCGGCAATTCAGAAGGAAGGATTCAAAACTCTGAGCGAGGGCCAGGCGGTCTTATTCGAGATCGTCGAAGGGGCAAAGGGGCCGCAGGCAGCCAACGTGCAAGCTGCTGTCTAGTGATTTCAACTGATCCGGGACCGGTTCATGCATCATTGACCGGTTCATGCATCATCGGCCGGAGCGGCCACCGTTCAAGGACGCGATGGTGAGGCATTTCTCTTTTTACGCGGCGTCAATCGCGGTGCATGCGAGAAGCGCAAAGCGCAATTATTCTTACCACTCCCCCCTTTAACCGCCTAGAAGCGCAAGTCCAGAGGAGAGCAAATCGACCGGTTCTCGCGATGCGAAAGCAGCGCGAAGACCGGTTTTTTTCTTGCATGGGCTGAAACAGCTACAATCGAAAGCTACAATCGAAGTGATCTGCCCAGCCCGCTTCCAACTCCCCAGCCTGCAAGCAGGAAGACCAGCACTACATTTCCGCCCGACAGGAGAGTCCATTGCGCCCCTGCGGCGTTTGCAAGAGCGAACGCTATAGTGAGCGCGAAGGAAACCGCAAAGGCCAGCATGACCGGCTTCGACAGCCTGTCGCAAAGGAATCCCACCACGAGAAATACCAGGAGCGCCGCATAGAATGAGAGGAGCGCGAAGGCTATCACCAGGGGACCAACCGCAATGGATGCGGCCCGGCCATTGCGGGGCCCCGCCGCGAAAAGCTCGTCCCGCGCGCTGGGCAGATGTTCATTCAACGCAAGCAGGAATCCCGCCATGGCGCCGCTTCCGGCGAGTGCAACCAGCAAGGCCGCATCCCAATCGAAAAACCAGGGGGTCGTGGCGGGACTGCCGAGACGGGTTGCGCTGAAAATGAGCACGCCGATCATGACAGCGCCGACAATGGTTGCGGCTTTCCGGGCGGCGGACGGAGCAGTTGTGTTCGAGGAACGGGGCGACCGGGGCGAAGGCCGAGCCGATCTGGAGGCGCGAGCCGCGTTCCCCGCCATTGTTGCCCCGGATGGCTGCCCGACAAGGCGGTCGAACTTCATCTGCGCGTCCCGATTCGCGCGATCCAGTTGAATCGCGTAGCTGTACATGGCCACCGCGTCGTCCGTTCTGCCCCGAGTCCGAAATACGTCGCCGAGTATCTCATAGCTAAGTGAAGTGCGGCGAATCCTGTTCGCGCGCCGGCAGAGCAGCTCGGCCTCGCGGTATTTGAGCCGCGACATGGCCTTCTGCGCTTCCTGGAGAATAGCGCCCACTTCGTCGCCATTGGGTCGTTGGGTCGATGGGTCGTTGGGTCGTTGGCGGTCGGTGGTCGGTGGCTTGCGAGAACCCTGGGTCGCTGGGTTGTTGGGTGGCCGGCGGTCCGCGGCTTGCGATCCGCCGTCTGCTACCCTCTTACGCTTCAACTCCGCAAGCTTGAGGCGCGCATCGTAGTTGGCGCGCTTGCCCGCATCCGACAGCACGCTGTTCGCTTCGTTGATCTCCCTGAAGCGATTCGCGGAATCAGGCGTATGCGAAACATCGGGATGGCAGCGGCGTGCAAGCTCGCGGTAACGGCGCTTAATGTCGTCGGGTGTCGCGGCAGGCGGCAGGCCCAGTATCTCGTAGTAAGTTGGCTCTTGCAGGCTCACGCCGTCTCCTCAGTGGAACAGTAGGCCGAGAAGAGAATCAACGATCAGATGGAGCATGCCGGTTACGTAGAGCGCGACGAGAAGGTAGAAAGCCTGCGCCGCAAAATATCCTACCTGATGCGCCTTCGCCTCGGCCTCTTCTTCCAGATAGTCCGCCATCTTCAGCATCATCGTGTCCACCCGCCCGCTTTCGGCCCCGGTGGCGATCATGTCCACCGTCCGCGCCGGGAAGAAACCCGTGGCGCGGCACGCATCGTCGAGAGATACGCCAAGCTCCACATAGCCTGCCATCTCCTCCGCGGCGCTCGCCACCAGCCTGCTGCCACTCGCCCCTCCACTCACGCGCAGAGCGGCTTGAACCGGCACGCCGGCCGCAAAGAGGGCTCCCAGCGATCGTCCGAATCGGCAGAAGGCGAAACTCCGCGCGACACTGCCGATGCCGGGCAACGCCCACTTAAAACGCTCATATCCGAGAGCAGCCTCCTCTGATCGCGACAAAACATAGCGGGAGAAGGCAAACGCAAAGCAGACCAAAACCACCAGTTGTAACAGGGAGACCAAAGGATACCAGAACGCCGCCCACACGCTGCCGCCAAACATGAACGCCCAGAACACGGGCAGCACGAACTGAGCGATTATGAAGACAATTTTGGTGTAGGCAGTCTGCCGGTTGATGAATCGCCGAAGGCGCTGTTCCGCTTCGACGTAATCGGCTGCTCGCTCAAGCATTATATCCAGCAGGCCGCCTTCTTCGCCGGCCCGCAGCATGGCGACCTGGAACTCCGCGAACGTTTCAGGGTGGCGCGCGAAGACTTCAGAAAGCTTTCCGCCCGCCTCGATTTGCCGCTGCGATTCGCGCAGAACGCGCTTCAAAGGGCCGTCAGGCGTGCGTTCTTCCAGAAGCGCCAGCGCCTGGTAGATCGGTATCCCCGCCTTCAGCAGCGTGGCCATCTGCCGATAGAAGAGAATCTGCTCCGTCAGCCGCCGGTCCGCGAGAACGGGGTATAAGAGGTCCACCGCGAATCGGCGTACATCTTCACGAGTAACAGGACCGGCGCCGATTGCGCCGATTACTCTAATTCTTTGGAGTGGGGCCGCCGGATTTGCGGCCCGTTTCACGTTACTTGTTGGGGAGATCGTCTTCATGGCTGCCTGCTATCCGCCCCCAGCCTCATTGACCGCCGCGCCCATTCCGCCGATGTAGCCCATATAGAACTTAATAACGGCCACTCCTACCAAAAGCGCAACCAACAGGCCGACCGCCGCTGCGAAGATATGCGAGTAGAGATGCGCTTTCGCTTCGGCGTCGCCTTCCAGATATTCGGCCACCTTCGTCATCATCTGGTCCAGGTTGCCGGTCTGCTCGCCGGTGTGAAGCATGTCCAGCACAATGGGCGGAAACACGCCCGTCTCCTGGAACGCCTGCGAGATTCCCGCGCCCCGCTCCACCGCAAACAGCGCGCGCTGTGTCGCGGCTTGTATGACCCGGCTTCCGCTGGCGTCGCCGCCCACGCGGATCGCGGTGTTGAGCGGAAGGCCGCCCGCGTACATCGCGCCGAACGACCGTCCGAACCGCGCAAGAGCGAACTTCTTGACGACCTGGCCGATTCCCGGAATCGACATCTTGAACCGCTCGTATTTCTCTCTCGCGTCCTGGTTCTGGAACAGCACGATCCGACAGAACGCATAAATGCCGAAGACGACAGCGCCGACGATAAGCATCGAAAAGACGGTGTCCATCAGATAATCGAAGAGGGTGTAGTGGAACTCCGGCTTCATCGCGCCGATGATCAGCTTCGAGAAAGCAGGCAGCGTGTCCACGAAGAATCGGACTCCGAGAAGCATCCAAGCGGCAAAAACGACTATCTTCGGGTAGAGCGTCAGCCCGTTAATGAGCCGCCGCAGCTTGATCTCCTGCTCCAGGTAATCGGAGATTCGATTCAGCATCTCGTCCAGCAAGCCGCCGTGTTCCGCCGCGCGGATCATCTCGAGCTGGAGCTCGCTGAAGACCCACGGGTAGCCCGCGAACACATCGGACAGCTTTCCGCCCACCTCCACCTGCCGCTGGCAGCTTCGAATAATCTCCTTCAGCTTCTCGTTGCGAGTCTGGCCTTCCAGCGTCACGAGCGATTGGTAGAGCGGAATACCCGCATGAATCATTGTTGAGAACTGCCGGTAAAAAACAGCCAGCTCCTTCAGGCCGATGCCCGACGTGACGGGATAGACGAGATTCTCTTTCGCCCTTTGGCCCATCGTCTGGGAGCTCGCCCCGCCCCGTTCAGGCTCGGCCGCATGGGGTGAGCGGGCCGCTCGGGGATCCATCGCCCGGACGCGCTCCACTTCGTAGCCCAATTCGCGGACGCGTCCGGCCGCGATAGCGGAGTTGTCCGCCTCAATCGTGCCTTCGATTACGCGTCCGTTCCGGTCTTTGGCTGTATAGGAATAGTCGGGCATAAGACCGTAACCTCTCGATTAACGATTGAGCTCATGCAGCAATGTCGGACCATAGTCCTGCCGGCGCAAAGCGGCTGATATGTCCTACATTCGTGGTCGCTACTGTAATGGTGGAATCAGAAGCGTTCAGGGTGAGCGCCTTCACGGAAATAAAATCCGCTCGCCGTTCGAAGATCGGTTGGCGTTAAGGGCTTGCTTCAACTTGCTGAGGTCTTCGGTTGCACTGCATATAAGGTCCGGGTCGTCCGTTGCATCCTGGCGCGCCCACTGATCGAAGAGAGCGAGCGTGGCCGCGCCCGGCACGGGAGGCACGTACTCTTCTATCAAATGGCTGACAACGGAGGACTCGTCAATTCCCCGGTGTTCTGCTTCTGTTGCCAGCCGCCGTTCAATTTCGGGCGTTAGTTCAATCTGTAAGGTCATCGATTCGTCTCCCTCTTCCCATCGGCTGCACGCCGGACCTTCACGCTCCGGTCCTGCCAAGTTCGCTGGATTCTCCTATGTTGCGACTGTGATCCGCACGGCTTTGGCTGTAGGCTTTGGAACCGAATCGCCGTCAGAAATAAGCCCGCGAATGTGAAAAGGTATAGCTTCTCGAATCAGCTTTTCGGTCTCTTCGTACGTTTCGCCAACAGCGACGCAGCCGGGCAGATCGGGAACATAAGCGCCCCAGCTCTTTTCACCTTGCTCGATCACAACCAAATATTCGCGCGTTTCGATCATGGCTTTTCCCATCCTGCTTGTTCGTGAATTCTCTTCAGAATCGGATACGGTATATCTGTTCCTGAATGTCCCGGCACCATAACCTTGCCACGCTTGTTCGGGTGTTTGTACTGCCGATGGCTCCCATCGGTCGGATACAGTTACCATCCGTCCTCTCGAAGCCGCTTTAATATGTCGCGTATCTTCAACCCGCCCGCCTCGCGCTATTCCGCGAACTTATCCGCAAAGTTAAAGATGGACGCAAAGTAGTTCTTGAAGAGCATGATGAGCATGAATCCGCTGAGCACAATCAGGGACACGCCTGCGATTCGCTTCAATACATAGCGAGAGTTGTCGAATGCGCGATCCACATTGGCTTGATAGTAGTCCGCGACACGGTCCAGCATGTCCACCATCGCGCCGCTTATCATGCCGGTCGCGAGAAGCTGCTCCGCTTCGTTCGCGAAGAGGCCGGTCTGGACAAACGCTTCATGCAGGGGAACATTATGCTGCATGATGTCATACGCCTCGACCAGCTTCCTGCGAATCACGGAGTTGGGCGCGACGTTCATCGCGCCTTCCCAGGCGGTAATGGGCCCGAGGCCCGCCGCGAACAGCTTGCGCAGCATGCGCACAAAGGCGGCAAGCGAGCGTTGGCGTGCAAGGTCCCCGAACGCCGGGATCTTCAACATCCATGTGTCGCGCAACTGCGTCTGCGCGGGCTGCCGCAGCCAATGAAAGAAGAGCCGCATCAGCAGGTATAGCGCCACCGCTATGGGTATGTTGCGGAAGATCAGCAACTTGAAGTATACGTCGTAATGCGGTTCGGGAAATAGGTGCGGAAAGACCGGCTGGGCAATGGCGATGGCGGCGATTCCCTGCGCTACTCCCCACTTCGCAAGTGACATCCCCTTGTAGAAAGCGACCTCTTGCTCGCTCTCCAGGGCAATCTCGTCCAGCACGATTTCAAGGAATCCGCCCTGCTCGCCACCCCTCACGCTCGCGACGACGTGCGGTGCATAAAGCTTCGGATACCTCTGCATAATATCGGAGATACGACCTCCGGAGCGGGCTGTATCCGCCATTTCGCGTGCCGTTCGGGACAGGTCCGGGTTCTGGGTGCGCGGGCCCAGGCTCTCTAATGCCTGAAACAGGGTTATCCCGCTCCGCGTCAGGGTCGCGAACTGGCGAAAGAAGAGCGCCATGTCCTTCGGATTGGCAAAGCCGGTCGATTGCGCGGCAGGTACGGGCAATTGCGGGACCGCCGCGCCGCTTCCTGTTTTATTTCCGATTTTATTAGAAGCAGGAACAACGCCATTGGGATGAGGGGGAATAACGCGCTGCGGACGGTATCCCATCTGCGCCAGGCGAGCGGTGACGGCCGCGTCGTTGGGCGCGTCCATGGTCCCCATAACAATCTTGCCGGTATGGTCAACAGCTTCGTAGCGGTAAAATGCCATAGGAAGAAATTCAGTGATGAGTGATGAGAACGTTAAGACACGGCGCAACGCGCGATAAAGAACGGCGCTACGGTATATGGCGAAGGTTGCTCCCTACCCGCCACCCATTCCCCATCACTCATGCCAGGGCTTGAGAACTTGCGGTTGAATCGAGGCGTCCGCCAGCCTGTCACGCAAAGTTGAGCCGTCGGGAAACACAAGCTCTGAATCCAGCTCCGTAAGCGGGCGCAGCGCAAACGCTCGCTCGAATAGGCGTGGATGGGGCACCGTAAGCGCGTCTGTTTGAAACGCAGCGTTATCGTAGAGCAGAATGTCGATGTCGATGGTGCGCGGCCCCCACCGGAACGTTGGGACGCGGTCGCCGTCGCGCTCCACACCCTGCGTATAATTCAGTAACGCTTCCGGCGGCAGAGACGTTACCGCGCGCGCAGCGCAATTGAGATAGTTTGGAACCGGCTCCTCCGTATCGCCAACCGGGACGGTCTCGTAGATCCGGGATACGCCGGTCACTCTGACTTGCGGGGTATCGAGACGTTTGAGCGCTTCGCGCAGGTTGCGCTCGCGGTCGCCAAGATTTGAGCCCAGGCTGAGATAGACGGTCGGCATGTTGTCAATTTGTCAATTTGTCAAATTGTCAAATTGTCAACGTGAAGGCCGTTCGTTTACTCATTGACTAATTGACTGGTTTACTATTTTCCGACTTCCGCGGTCGCGCTCCGTGCCGGTATTATACTCGGTTCGCGAGGGGCTGTCCACGGGACTAAACTACTGCCCAGATGGGCGCAACGCGCCGCGCGGAGATAAGCAAGACACGCGACCATTACGCCTGCTGAATCGCCGTAGCCGCCCAGGCCGGACCTTGACCACCGACAGCACGCCGCCTGGCGCCTGTTCCCGGACAGGAATCGGGCCGCTGGAGGGTAAACTAATTACTGAGCTGAGAGGTTTTTGTGGGTCAGCAATGGGGCTGGCTCGCTTTGCCGATACACATTTGCCGGGCGCGATGCGGAGATTTTCCAGGAGCGTCGCGCCGACGGCCGCAAAGGAGACGTCCGATGATCGTGCCGACCCGCGTGCTTTTCGAGCACGCATATGGAAAGTATGCGCTGGGAGCATACAATATCAATAACCTGGAGCAGGCTATGGGACTGTTCCGAGGCTGCATCGATTCGCAGGCCCCGTTCATTATTCAGATAAGCAAGGGCGCGCGCGCTTACACGGACAAGCGGATGCTGGAGGCGATCATCCGCGCCGCCGACCAGATATTTTCCGACGCGCTTTTTGCCGTGCACCTGGACCATGGCGATGAAGAGACGGCCATCGAGTGCGTCGAGAGCGGATTCTACTCCTCAGTAATGATCGACGCGTCCCTCGAATCGTTCGAAGATAACGTTGCTATTACCAAGCGCGTTGTGACTGCTGCGCACTCGCGAGGCGTGAGTGTGGAGGCGGAGCTTGGAAAGCTGGGCGGCGTAGAAGAGCATGTGGCAGTCGATGAGAAGGACGCGTGCCTGACCGACCCGGAAGAGGCGAAGGAGTTTGTGGCGAAGAGCGGCTGCGACAGCCTCGCCTGCGCCATCGGCACAAGCCATGGGGCGTACAAGTTCAGTGGCAGCCAGGGTCTCCATTTCGACCGGATCCGCGCGATTCAGGATCTGCTTCCGGGCTTTCCGCTCGTGATGCACGGCTCCTCCTCGGTCCCCCAGGACGAGGTCGCGCGAATCAACGCGGCGGGCGGCAAGCTGAAAGAGGGCGCGAAGGGCGTCGATCCAAAGCAGTACCTTCCGGCGGCCAAGCTCGGCGTTTGCAAGGTAAACATCGACACGGATGGCCGCCTCGTCTGGTGCCGGGTGCACCGCGAGCAATTCCGCGACAAACCGGAAGACTTCGACCTTCGGCCGCCCGGCAAGACATTCATGGCGGAGTATGCGAAGTTCATCGCCAGCCGAAACACGTACCTGGGCTCCGCGGGCCAACTCGAAAGCGCGCGCGAGCATGCTCTGGCAGGCAGAAAGTAAGAATCTGCCCCGAATCGCTATGTCCGTCTTCCTCCGGGGAGAGGGGTTTTCGTTTATGACAGCCCCATTTTTCACTTGACGGCGCGTTCCCGCAATGCTATACTGTGAACGAAGTTAATTACATATGGTTCATTGTAGGAGTCGCGCTGTCGTGGCGCGGCAAACAAACGGGGGAAGTCCGGTGTAAATCCGGCACAGTCCCGCTGCGGTAATTTGATTTCAGATTTCAGATTTAGTTTTCGATTTTGACGGTGCAATCGAAAATCCAAAATCTAAAATCCATAATCGAAGAGTCCGAATGCCCGCCTGCAATGCATCACAATGGCCCTTCGCGAGAAAAGGGTGTGATGGATGGGCAGGCGCTTCCCGGTCATTTGGGGCCCGTGCTGCCCGCACATACACGCCATCCGACGAGGATGGTGTTTTTTGTTGCTTCCACTGCACACCTCTCCGCTACTCCGCTCTCGCGAAGACCATTCACTTGACGGATCTCAGCGAGGAAGGAGAAAACCATGCTGCACCGCATCACCCTCGGCCTAAGACAACCTGTCCCGGCGCCCGACGGCCGACACCCGGCGCCCCACTCCGGCTTCACTCTCATTGAGCTGCTCGTCGTTATCGCAATAATCGCGATCCTGGCGGCAATACTTTTCCCGATGTTCGCGCAGGCGCGAGAGAAGGCCCGGCAGGCTAGCTGCTCGTCCAACCTAAAGCAGATTGGCCTGGGCGCAGCCATGTACGCGCAGGATTATGACGAAGTCGTGCTCCCCGTATCCACGAGCACGCCTGGCAAGACCTATTACTGGTGGGCGAGTTGGAACGGCACTGCGCGTAACGACACCGAGGGATTGGTCTATCCCTACATGAAGAACAGCCAGATTCAGGCGTGTCCTTCCTTTAACAACAAGCTGCGCGCGGCGCTGGGATTGACCGGCTACGGGTACAACTACGCCTATCTTTCGCCCTTCAAGCCGCCGCTCTATCTTGCCGCGCCGGTTTCGCTGGCTGCCATCCAATCGCCTTCCGAGACCGTGCAGATGGCCGACTGCGCCCGCATCAACAACTGGCAGTACGCCACGCCCACCCTTGAGGGCAACTCGCTTCTGGACCCGCCGTCTGGCGACTTTCCGGGATTCCATGCCCGACACAGCGAGACCGGCAACATTCTCTGGGTGGACGGCCACGTGAAGGCGTTCAAGCCCGCTTATCGCGTCGGCACGTTCGGATTCGGCTACAACGCCGGTGACTTTCAGCGCGAGCATCTGGGCGACATCGACCTGGACGGCGACCTGAAGACCGACGAGCTGTTCGACCTCGAGTAGGTATCGCCCGGAGAAATAGTCCTGCATTCTACGCGCGCGCTATTGGTCCGCCGCTGCATCTGCTTCCAGCGCGCCTTCGAGGAGCTGAAGCGGATGGCGGCGTCGGAGGGCTGGAAGACAGCCTCCGAGGTAGAGTTGGCGCAGGCCGTCTTCGCAGCAACTGTGGCAATCCATGGGTTTCAACCCGTGGATCGCGGCCCGCGGGATGCTGTTATACTATCCGCATGAAGAATCGGAAGGATAGGGAAGCCAAATTCGCGGAGATTGCGGCGGAGGCTCAGGCGTGTCAGATCTGCCCGAACATGAGGGCGAAGACGGCGGTGCTAAGCCAGTTGAACGGATCGCTTCAGCCGCGTATCCTCTTCATAGCGGAAGCGCCCGGCCGGCAGGGCGGCGACCGGACGCGGATACCGATGTGCGGCGACGCTTCGGGCCGTACCTTCAACCGCCTGCTCGCCTCCATCGGCATGGGCCGCGGCGAAATCTTCATTACGAACGCGGCGCTTTGCAATCCCCATACGGAATCCGGCGCTAACCGTCCTCCCGTTCCCTCTGAGGTGCGCTCGTGCAATCCCTACCTCCGCCGGACAATCGACCTGCTCGATCCGCCGGTGGTCGTTACGCTGGGGGCGAAGGCTCTCGCGGCGTTGGAAATGATAGAGCTGCATGGATTGACACTGGGAACGAACGCTGCAATTCCCGTGGAATGGTACAGGCGAGTCCTGATTCCAATGTATCACCCAAGTCCGCAGGTGCTTGTCTCGCGGCGAAGCCTGGAGCAGCAGATAGCAGACTGGCGGGTTATCGTCGACTATTGTACTGATTCTGAGGGGTCTGCATCTGTGGAGTCCGAATTGGAAGAGGTTGAATCGCCGCAGTCCGTAGAGTCATATTCGTCTTGAACAGATTCCGGTGGTGCCGCCTTGATCGATTCCAGGCTCGAGAGCGCCGTATCTTCACCCAATTCGAGGATGGGTAGCTCCCCCAGATCGCCAATAGCGAAGTAGTGAAGGAACTCCGGCGTCGTGGCATAGAGAATGGGCCGCCCGACGGTCTGCTTGCGGCCCGCTTCCGCCACGAGCCTTTTGTCGACCAGATTTTTTAGGACGCCCCCTGCCGCGACGCCGCGCACCGCCTCAATCTCCGGCTGCGTAATGGGCTGGCGGTAGGCCACGATGGCAAGCGTTTCCAGGGCGGCTCGCGAAAGCTTGTTGGAGCCACGCGCCAGAAGACGCGCCACGGCTTCCGCATGATCGGGACGCGTGGCGAGCTGGTAGCCTCCGGCGATAGAGATCACCTGGAGTCCGCTGCCACGCTCGCCCAGGTCGAGTTGGAGCTCGCGCAGCCCCTCTTCCGCCGTAGGTTCGTCGCATTGCAGCGCGCGAGCCATGTCCGCGAGGCCAAGCGGCTCGCCCGCCACGAACAGCAAACACTCCAGCGCCGGTTGAAGGCTCATTGCGCGCAGGCCTTGACCAACTCGACTAAAGTGATAAGAATATCCTCCTCCATGCGCTTTTGCGTGGCGCGAATCCGTCCCAGTCGCAGCAACTCCAGCATGGCTAGAAATGTCAAAACAATGTCATACCGGTAGCAGGGAAATTCGAACAGGCCGCCAAACCCTATGCCCTCCGGACGCGCTTTGAGCCGCCGCAAAACCTCCGCCATCTTCATGCGCAGGCTGACCCGCCGGCGCGGAATCACGGACGAGACAGGCTCATCTTCCACTCCTGCCGCCGCGAACAATCTACGCAGCGCGGCGACGAGCGCTCCCACGCTCATCTCGCCTTCCGGCGTGGGCAGCACGTAGTCGTCGGGATTCTCGAGCGTGCCACGGAAGAACAGATTGCGCCGGAACTCCTCCCATCCCCGCAGCGTCTCGACGGTCCCCTGATACCGCTGATACTCCAACAGTCGCTGAATCAGCTCGGTGCGCGGATCCTCCGGCTCTTCCCCATCCTCCATCGGCGGCGGCGCGGGCAAAAGCAGGCGCGACTTAATCTCTACAAGTGTAGCGGCAATGACGAGATATTCGCCCGCCACGGCCAGGTCCAGAGATTCCCACAATGCCAGATAGTCCAGGTACTGCTGTGTGATCTCGGCAATGGGAATATCGTAGATGTCTACCCGATGCTCGCGAATCAGGTGCAGCAGGAGGTCGAGCGGCCCCTCGAAGACCGGAAGCTTAAAACTGAGTGTGGCTGAAGAGGACGTGAGGGTAGCGGATCGCATTGCGCTGATATTCTACCGGCGCGCTCATGCGCGTGTCAACCGAAATGGAGAATAGGGTCGTGGCCCGTGCGACTGAAGTCGCGGGCAACAACAGCGGTTTTAACCGCCCAACCCCGACAACACACTGCTTGCTCAACACATTTACACCCGGAGAATAGACAACGTTCATATATCTCTGACGTTCAAATTCTCTGGCGTTCGTCTACGGTACTTTATTGCGATGTCGCCACCAGCGGCTCCGTGTTTTGTTTCGCTGGCGGTGACACGCTGGATCGATTCTTGAGCCTGAGGAAGGGTCGCTCTATCAGGTACCAGCTCAATGCGGCACACGGCATGACTGCGACCATGCTTAAGACGAAAATGAGCCATGGGCTTGCCGAGAGGCCCATCAGAGCCACGACCACCTTCTGTGCCGGCCAACCATAGAGATAAACGCCATAGCTGAAATCCGGGTCACCGACGCGCCATAGGATCGGAACGGGTGCGAGCGCAACCGCAAAGAGCGTGTAGGCTCCGAGGGTCGGGAAAACCATGCTATACCCAGGCAGGAGGAAAGCGCCCACGAACGTAGCGATGGCTGCCACAATAGCAAGGCGGCGCGAGAAACGTAATTGTGTTCGGTAGAGATATAACAGCGTCCCAGAGAGATAAAATGTGCCAAGCCTCACCCAAACCGAAGGCGTGCCTATAACTTCCGGCCAGAATCGAAAATGCAATTGGACTGGAACGCCACTCCAATTGATGGCGACGTGCGCGCACAGGAATACGAGGAACACACCAACGGTGAACGCACGGCGACGTAGCAGCCCGGTGATTCCAAGGGCCGCTAGGCCCAAATAACACAGAAACTCGTATCGGATCGTCCAGAGAGCGCCATTCACGAATGGGTACGGAGCGGGATGGAAAACGATCGGCGTGCGCGGAGGTCCGAGGGTAACCACATCGAACACAGTTCGCTTGACAGTCAAGCCATGCAGATACGCCGACCCATCAGTTGTTCCGGCGATCCCGATGAGAAAAACGCTGAAGAGGAACGCGGCGACGAAGCCAGGATAGATGCGTAGAATTCGCTTCTTAAGGAAGTCGAGGAAGCCCGAACTGCCAAACCACGAATGGGCGATTAGAAAGCCGGAGATGATGAAGAAACAGTCCACCGCCAGTGATCCGAAATCTGCATGGCCGTTGGTGAACCGGACCAAAAGTTCGCGGGTTGCATTACCATCCATGAGTTGCGGCGCGTGAGAGAGGATAACGAGCGAGGCTAGAAGCAGGCGTAGCGCGTTAAAGATATTATCTCTACCTACGAGACGGTCGGAGGGAGAGTGGCGCGGGAGTGTCATGGGCAAAGTACCTCCTTAGCCACACTAATTGCACAAGCGGAGGCAGATTGCCTTCTGATCTCGCTTTATCCGGCATGAATGCGAGGAAATCGAACAGACAACTGAGGCGAGAAAATTTCGTTCCATTGCTGTGTAAGTTTAGTCTTGATGAGAGCGAATCGCTACGCAGCGACTCCCGCACCGACGATTGGCAATCGCGAGACTCAGGCAGACCATTGCCTTTAGTTTACAGCGCCGCGCTAGGCGCGCTGCCGGGCTGCGAGGGCGAGGGCGTGACCGCCGGCATTCCTGCCGCTGGAGCGCCGGGGAGACTGAAACCGGGGAGCTTAATGTTCGGGACGCCGTTCATCAGGGGCGCGAGCTGTGTATAGCCAACCGCCGCCAGCGCTCCGGCGGCATTCGCCAGGGTCTGGGAGCCGTCGATCTTCCACTCGCCGTTCTGCGAAGTAAGCACGAACGCAATAGGGACGTTGGTCGCAACTGCGGGCGCGGCGGCATTGAGAGGGGTGTTGACGCCGGGAACTGCCGGGAGGGTGAAGGAGAGCTGTACATTCACATAGGCGGTGCTGCCGCTCTCGCTATAGCCCATAATCCGGCAACTCTTGAACGGCGAGCTGCCGGTCTTCTGCCTGATAACCTGGAAGGCTGAGAGGACCATCCGCGAATCCCATCTATCCACGAGATATTGGGGCTGCCGCGAAAACTGGTCCTGAAGGTCCGCGTCGATGAATCGCCGGACGACCATGGCCGGCGACCTCTGGTAGAACATGCCGTACCACGCACCGAACGCCGCTCCTGTCATCAGCAGCAGGCCCAGCGCCAGAATCGTCAATTCACGCCGCAACGTGACGCTTCGAGGAGAGTATCTCGGCTCCAATTCAGGAGTTGAGAGCGCATCGCCGCACTTGCCGCAAAAAAGATTGTTCGACGGATTCTCCGCGCCGCAACCCGCACAGATCATCGCGATTTCCCCAGGCTTCAGAGCCTGCGCTCCGTTACAACCTGCTATAGACCGCCTATAGGCCGCCAATTCCAATGTGCCCGAGACCCAGCAGGCCGTTCTTCAGGTCGGGCTCAATTCTCCACTCACCCTGTACCTTGCGGCATCTCACGTCCGCGTTGTCGATTTTTGTACTGGCGCTTATGAGGCTCGATATTTTTGCGGTGACGGTTACGGGAACGGTTGCCGTTTCGCCCTCGATGGCCGGCGCCCCGACTTTGTAGTCCTGGAGCGCGTAGACCTTGTTATAGATGTTGGCGAGAGTAGCGAATCGGTCCTCGTCCAGCATCCTCTTTTGATCTTCCGACCAGTTAATCAGGCGATATACCGTCTTCCAATCTCCTGATTTTATGGCCTGCCCGGCGCGATCCACGGTGGTCACGGGAGAGTTGGCGTGCATCCACTGCCACAGCACAACGCCCCCGATACTACCGAGGATCGCGACCAATGAAACCACTTGTATCGCCGTCCGGCCCCGCCTCTTCTCGCCCATTAGATATGAAGACTCCTGTCTTTACACTTGTCTTAGCATGCGTATTCGCATTTCTGATGCAATTACGGCACAGAGTAGACAGGGGTTTCGTTGCGTAGGTGCGCTGCTTCCTACTTCTTTCCAGGCATTCCGCCTCCGATCGGACCGCCCGCATCAATCGTATCGGGCCTTCCGATCATCTCGGCAAGGGCCTTCTGAACTCCTGTTTGATCGTCAGGCTTTGTGGTTGTCAGATCCAATTTCCAGGCTCCGCCTTGCTTCGTCATATGAGCCACGCCCTTAAGCGTTATAGAGCGGCCGGCCAGAGTAAGCTTTCCAATTGTCGGAACGTCTGCCTTGCCGCCGCTCAATGCCGGCTCGCCCACCGTAATTTCCATGCTGTCCAGGGCCTCCTGCGCCCCGGGCGGCATCATTGCCGCGGAGCGGTTGTAACCATCGTCAGCGCCTTTCACGAAAGCGTCCTTATCGACGCTGCCGTTAAACGCCATCACATCGACGGCATTCTTCCAATCACGCTTAACCAACGATTTGTACACCAGCAGAGCCTGATCCTTCGGATTCGTCCGATTGTTGTACCACCAGTAGCCCCCGGCCGCGCCGGCAAGCACGAGAATCACGAGCAAAATCATTCCGACAGGACTGCTCTTCTTCTTCTCCTCCTCGTATGCCAAGCCCGCGCCGCGCGGCCTGGGAGCGCCGGCAGGGCCTGCCTTGCCGCCCTTGCCCCCGGCCGGCCCCGCGCCGGGAGGAGGACCGTAGCCGCCGGGGCCCGTTCCCCGAACGCTGGGCTTTGGCACCTCCATCACCTCGCCTGTCAGGGAGACTCGCACATCACCGCCGCCGCCACCGTCCATTCCCCCGCCGCCGCCACCGCCCATTCCCCCGCCGCCGCCACCGCCCATTCCCCCGCCGCCGGAGAGATAGTTCGGCTGCGTTTCCGGCGTCGCCGCGATTCCGGCCAGTCCGGCGACAGGCGCGGGCGTAGCCGCCGCGGCCGCCGCGGCCGTAGCAGCCGCGGACCCCGAACCCATCGGCGAACCGCATATTTTACACTCCGGCGCACCTTCCGGTGCGCCGGACCCGCAGCGGGGACACAGCTGTATTGCCATTACGTTCCACCCTTCCCAGGCGCGTCAACGCCATGAACGAATCTCTTCCGTGAACGAAATCTTACCCTATACGCGCGATGGAGCCGCGTATCACGCTTAGCGCGGCCCGCCGGGCAATTGCATCTGCCCGGGCATCGAGCCCGGTCCGGCTGGTCTCGGAAAGCCCGGAGGGCCGAGCGAGCCGAGGCCGCGCACCTGGCCGGGAATACTGTTTGGCATCATGGGTGATGGCATCATCGGTGGTGGCATAGATGCATGTGCGCGTGCTCTCGTTTCGTCCATCTGCTGCTGCACCTGTTGTTGCTGTTGCTGTTGCTGTTGGGCACGCTGCCGGCCCGCTGCCATCCTGTCCTGCATTTGCCGACGCTGCGCGGACAGGTCGGGAATCTGAGCGCCTGGCATAACGGGCGACGAGAACGATGGCATAGCCGCTCCGGGCCTCGGCATCTGCCTGGCCTGCCCCGAAAAGCCGGGGGAAGGTAAGAGCCCGGACGAAGCCTGCATCGCTCGCGGCATAGCCACATTCTCTCGCTTTTGGGCCGCCTCTCGTTCCATTTGCCGTTCCGAGGACCTGTAGGCAATAAATGCGACGCGCAAGATTACCAGAATGATCCCAAGAGACCCTCCTCCAAACCCGAGAATGCCCCAGCCTCCTCCTTGCGTTTTACGCTGCGCAATACTCGATACCGAGCGCGGGGGCAGTACCGACGCGGGAATGACATAGGGAGGCGGAGGCGCGTGCTGCGCATTGTTGAACGAGTGGGGGGGCGAAGCGACAGCCTGGCCGGGCGGCAAAAGGTAGGATGGCGTAGGCTGCCTCGAAACGCCGGTGGACGCGGACTGCGCAGCGGGAGCGGCAGCAGAGACGGAAACACTACCGCCGCCTGCAAGCGGCGCGAAACAGACGCTGCACTGCCTGCTGCTATCCGCCAGGATCGTTTTGCAATGAGGGCACTCCATCCGGCTCTCTCTCCTTTCGGAACCGCCTACCTGTTGTTTTCCGCTTTGGAAAAATCGATTTTGGACTTCTCGAACACAATCTTCCAGCCATCCGACTCTTTTCGAAGTACATACTTATCGGTATAGCTGTCGGTTGCAGTATTGAGCAGATCGCTGGTCTTTTTGCGGACATTCATGTTCACGTCGGCGGTCCACGAATCGACGCTGAGGGTTGCGTTGCTGAAGGAGTAGTTCGTGATCCGCGCCGCCATGCCGTAAGCGAGCGGGAATTTGTCTGAATAGTGATCCTTGGACCCAATCAGTTTCTTGGAGGTCTCGGAGAGGTACGTATACTGCGCCTCGGTATTCCCGCTGTTCACGGCGCCGAGGTAGTTTTGGAGCGCCACCTGTGGTGACTTGCGGTACACCATGAAATACCAGTAGCCTGCCGCGACGAGCCCCACTGCCATGAGGATGAAGATAAGCGATTCGGAGAGTATCTCGCCAAGCCCCCGTCCCTCGCGGTAACGGGGCCTGCTGGAAACGGTACGCGCCATTATATTAATACTCCTCCAGCATAAGTGACCGAAACCATGCGTTGTTTGTACGGGACGAATGGGTGTAGTGTACCCAATATGCGGGTTGAGGGCCAAAAGACAGTATGATACTATTAGACAGACGGTGTGCCGATCCTGCCTGACAAGGCTCCGCGCGCTCCAGCCCGTCTGAATCAACTTCAGGACCTATTCATGCCACTTCCAATCATCCTCGACACGGACATCGGCACGGACATCGACGACGCCTACGCGCTCGTCCTCGCCGCCTCGTCGCCGGAGCTGGACCTGTTGGCCGTCACTACAGTGAACAGCGATACGTTGCTACGCGCCCAAATCGCGAAAGAGCTGCTTCGCCGGGTTGGCCGCGATGACGTTCCGGTTACCGTTGGCGCCGTGGATGCTCTTACGCCGGGCGTGGACCGCGGCTGGGGAGGCCACGAGGGAGCCGACATAGACCTATCCGGGATCGACCCCGATTCCGACTTCGATTCTCGACACGCGCCCGAGCTTATAGCCGAATTGGCTTCCCGCGCACACCGCGACGGGAATCCCTGCACCCTCATCACGATAGGCGCGCTCACGAACGCCGCGCTCGCGCTGCGCGAGTTCCCTGCCGAGACCCGCCTGGTGCGGCGCATTGTCGCGATGGCCTCCAACTTCAACGGGTATGGGGAGGAAAATGCGCGTGGAGAACATAATGTCGCGTGTGATCCACTCGCCTTTCAGGAAGTCCTGGATTCCGGCATCCCGCTGATACTGGCGGGCCTGAACGTTACCCGGCGTACGTCGATGTCGCGGCTCGACGTGGACCGGCTCGAAAAAATCGGCGGTCCCCTGGCCGGCGCGCCGGCCGGAATGCACAAGGTCTGGTTCAACTACATCGGCAAAGACCATTCGCCGATGCACGACGGCCTCGCGGTTGCCGCCGCGTTCGACTATTCGATGCTGACCTGCGCTCCCGTCTCAGGCCAGGTCCTGGATAACGCAGCCGAGCGGGGAACTGTGGGTTATAACCCGCCCGGCGCGGGACAGGTTACCCGCACTTGGGTCGCGCTGGACGCAAATATCGGAGCCTTTCACCGAATGTTCTTCGAACGCATTGAACAGGCTGTACGCTCACGCAATAACCGGCCTTGAGCCGTCACGAGAGCTATAACCGTAACTGTGCCTCGCACAAACAAAGGAGATACCAGGTCATGTACGTTGGCATTCTGACCGCGCCCTTCTCAAAAGAGCCGCTGGAGCATGTCGCCGCATTCGCAGGAGAATATGGATTCGGCGGCATGGAGATTATCGCCGGTCCCGGGAGCAGCCACATCGATCTGACCAATTTTACGCAAGTCGATGCGGACCGAATCAAGAACCTTATGGAGCGGCGCGCTCTGCTCATCTCCTCGCTGGCCGCCTACGTTAATAATACGGACGCAGACCCGGAGAAGCGCCAGACCAATAACGATACTGTGCGCAAAGCGGTGGACGCGGCAGCGCTGCTGGGCGTGGACGTGGTCTGCACGCTTGCCGGCCACCCTGTTCCCGGCAAAACGAAGATGAAGACCATTGAAGAGGACTGCGCCGAGGTATTCCCTCCGCTCGCGGAGTATGCCGAGCGGAAGGGCGTAAAGATCGCGCTTGAGAACTGGTATGCGACGAATATTCAACACCTGGGCCACTGGGAGCGACTTTTCGAGGTGGTGCCGAACAAGAACTTCGGGCTAAACTATGATCCGTCGCATCTTCTGTGGCAGGATATAGACTACATCCACGCGGTCGAGGTATTCGCGGATCGAATCTTCCACTCGCACGCCAAGGATACCGCCATCAACGAGACCAAGAAGCGATGGGTGGGCAACCAGCACGATGGCGGCTGGTGGCGATACGTGATTCCGGGCCTGGGCAAGGTGAACTGGGGCGAATGCATATCCGCGCTTCGTTCCAACGGATTCAACGGCGTACTCTCCATCGAGCATGAGGACGGCGCGGTAGGCCGCGAAGAAGGCTTCCTCATGGGTAAGAAGTACCTCGAACAGTTCTTCATTCCCGGCTATTCCTGAGGCCGGCACGCAGACACCCCGCCCCGGCCCTGTACCCACCCCCGGCCCCCTCCCGGAACGGGGAACGACGCCCACCCTCCGGCCCCCTCCCGGAACGGGAGGGGGAGCTTTGGCGGAGATTTTTGACCTTCGCCCAGTAAAGCCCCCTCCTTGGCAAGGAGGGGGCTTTACTGGGCGAAGGTGTTCCGGTTACGGCTTCTGATCGGACTGCATAGCTGCCTCCACCGCGAAGTTGGGACCGCCGGGCTTCACATTATCGCCAAAGTCGTCCGGGCCAACTTCGCGAGTTGCGGATCCATCCGTCTGATGCGCATACGGGACGAGGATGCTGATTCTGCGGTTCGAAAAGTGCAGCGGGTCGGCGGGTGTCCTCAACCGTGAATCCGCATATCCGCGCACTTCCGTTATCTGGCCCTTGTGCACCATATTGCAGAGCACGCGCCGGGCGCTGTTTGCGCGGTCGGTGGAAAGCTCCCAGTTCGAATAGCCCGACATGCCGCCCGCGTACGGTCTCGCATCAGTATGCCCCTCCACGACGACGCTGTTCTCCAGCCGGCCCACCTCTCGACCAATATGGCCGAGCAGTGCAATCGTGTGTGGCTCCAAGCGGGCGCTGCCGGTTTCGAAGAAGAGCGCTTCATGGCCTTCGAGCAGCTCGATGCGCAACCCCTCTCGCGTGATTGTAATGTCTACGAACTTTTGCAGCGACTTGAAGCGCGGGTTGGTCGCAATCATCTTCTCGATCGCTTTTTTGACCTCTTTGATCCGTTCCTTCTCCTGTTTTTCTTTCTGCACCGACTGCTTCGACGCAACGATGGAGGGTTTGCCGGTGACGCTGTCGCGCATGAGCAGGCCCGCGTCCTTGCCGCCGCGCTGCGACTTCATCAAACCGGCCGGGTCGTTGAAATAAGACGCGATAGCCTTTCGCGTGTCCTGGTTGAGTCCCAAAATCCACATAACCAGGAAGAACGCCATCATGGCGGTGACAAAGTCGGCATAGGCCACCTTCCACGCGCCGCCGTGGTGACCTCCGCCGTGCGCGGCCTTCACCTTTTTAATAATGATTATCGGCTTATCGCTTGACATTGCCTGCTCCGTTTACGCGTAATATCACGGATCGAGAATGGAAGATAGAAGTCGGAATTCGGAAGTCGGAAGAACGCCGACGCGGACTGCCGTCCAACATCTGAATACCTGAATACCTGAATACGGGAGACCTGAACACCTGACCTGCCCACACTGACTCCTGATCCCTGATCCCCGCCCCTAAGCTCCCTTAACAGCCTTCTCGAGATCGGTGAACGAGCATCTCACGCCTGGGTCGACATTTCTGCGTGCGAACTCGACGGCTGTGAGCGGGGCATCGCCGCGCGCGAACGAGAGCAGGGCGGACTTTATGCACCCCATATACTGATTCTCAGCGGCCAATTGGGACTCCATGCCAGCGGCCATCGGATTGAAGAAGCCATAGGCCAGAAGGATGCCCAGGAACGTTCCAACGAGCGCGGCCGCCACATGGTGGCCGATCTCTTCCGGCTTTCCGCCAATCGAGCCCATGGTAATGACAACGCCGAGAACGGCCGCCACGATTCCGAAGCCAGGCATCGCGTCGCCCGTCTTCGCCAGCACCCCGGGAATCTTCGAGGCGGATGCGTGATGCGTATCCAGGTCGACCTCCATCATCTCGGCCAGGTCATGCGGCTGCACCGTGCCCGTGATAATGACCTTCAGAGTGTCCGCCAAGAACTCCATCGCGTGGTGATTGGCGTGAAAAATCGGGTAGCGCTTGAAAAAATCGCTCTCCACCGGTTTCTCCGCATGGTGCTCCAGGGCTACGAGTCCCTCTCGCCGCGCAAGCATGAAGAGGTCATAAAGCATCTTGAGCAGCTCGCTGTACGCCTTCTCCGTGAAGGGATTGCCCTTCATGAGACTAAGCACGCCCTTGATGAGCTGACCTATGATGGAGGGCGGGTTTCCGATGAGCAGCGCGCCGATCGAAGCTCCGCCAATGACGATGAATTCAGATATCTGAATGAGGGCCATAACGTGCCCTCCCGCCATGGTGAAACCCACAATGATGCTGCCGAATACAACAGCTATTCCGATTATGAGAAACATAATCCCCCCGGTATCAGCCCTGCGGCCCAAGAATTCTACTGAATAGTTATTCCGCACAAACCCGGTATTTTTCTCATAGCAACAATACTGGGATCAGGTGTCAGGGATCTGAGATCATGGATCAGGTGTCAGGAGCGGGGCGTTCCCTCATCCCTCATCCCTCATCCCTCATCCCTCATCCCTCATCCCTCATCCCTCATCCCTCAAGAGGGTATACTATCAGCGGCCTCAAATAAAACTATTCGGGAGCATCACGCGTGGCAAAGATAACGGTAGAGGGAGCGGGAACGTTCGACGTTCCCGAGGGCAAGAAGCTGGTCCTTGGAATCGAAGACTCGGGAGTGGATATTCTGCATCGGTGCGGCGGGCAGGCGCTCTGTACGACGTGCCGTGTACAAATACTGGAGGGTGACGTGCTGCCAATTAGCGACGTGGAGACGGAAGCGCTGGAAGAGCTGGCGGATGAATACCGTCTCTCATGCCAGATCCGCGTAAAGAACGACCTCACGGTCCGCGTTACGAACCGCAGCGCCGAGAAGGGTATCCCCCCTGGTCCCCGGCCGGAAGACTAATCGCGTGCTGAGCGCTGTAGGGGCGGCACTACGTGGCCGCCCTGAATGCTGAGTAACGTCAAGAACACGGCGCAACACGGAGGTTGCTCCCTACTCAGTACTCAGTACTCACCACTCAGTACTCAGCACTTCCTCTTGGAGCATAAATGACCGATATTCACGCGGCGATCCTCGGCCTAGTCCAGGGACTGTCCGAGTTTCTTCCCATCAGCAGCTCGGCGCATATACTTCTTGTAGATAAGCTCATTTTCAAACAGGACAGCGGGGCGGCGTTTACCGCCGTTATCCAGTGGGGAACGCTTCTTGCGACACTCATCTACTTCCGGAAGGATATCGCCAACATTCTGGTGAGGCGAAACGCAGCCGCCGAGGGTAACGCAGGCAATCAGACAGACCAGCATCTTCTCTTACCGATCATCATTGGAACGCTTCCGGCTGTCGCCTTCGGCCTGCTGTTGAAGCACAGAATCGAGCACGAGTTCCGTTCGCTCTGGATTGTCATCTTCAGCATGATCTTTTTCGCGATTCTGCTTGCCATTGCCGAGAAGATGTATCGCGCGCGGCGGGAGATGGGCGACATCACGCCGAAGGACGGCCTGCTTGTTGGCCTGGCGCAGGCCTGCGCGTTGATTCCTGGCGGCTCCCGTTCCGGTACTACGCTCACAGGCGCGATGATGGTCGGCCTGGAGCGCTCTACAGCCGCCCGATTCTCGTTCCTGCTCAGCCTTCCCGCAGTCTTTGGAGCGGGAGCGTTGGAGCTGTGGCACGTTCGTCACAAACTATCCGAAGCAGGAGGCGCTCGCCCGCTCGTAATCGCAACGGTCGTCTCTTTCATCGTCGGCTGGTTCGCCATCGACTGGCTCATCAAGTTCCTGCGCAACCATCCCACCTACGTCTTTATCGCCTATCGAATCGCGCTCGGCCTCGTGCTCGCTGGCCTGCTAGCGTCGGGCGTCATCAAGGACACGAAGGCAGAACCTGTGGCGGACAACCAGCCGGCAAATTCATTGACCCGTTGACCCATTGACCCATTGACGGATTTACCGGTCGGCTAATTGACCCAACGACCCATCATGCCAATCCTCATCAGCGGCCAATCTCTAACGAAATCTTACGGAGCGAGGCCGCTTTTTCACGACATCACATTCGGCCTTGCGGACGACGAGCGGATGGGGCTTATCGGGCCAAACGGCTCCGGCAAGTCCACTCTGCTGCGAATCTTCGCCGGGCTAGACAAGCCGGACAGCGGCGCGGTGTCGAGAAAGAGCGGCATTAGGCTGGAGTACGTCGCCCAGGAAGATGCGTTTCCGCCCGAAAAGACCGTCGAACAGGTCCTTGTAGGCGCGCTCGCCGGCCTGCCGCTGGAGGATTACGAGCGTGCTGCCGAGTTGAGCATGATGATTGAGCGGCTCGCATTCCCCGACCCCTCGCAGCCGGCTGGCATGCTCTCGGGCGGTTGGCGTAAGCGGCTGGCGCTCGCCCGGGCTCTCATTCGTAAGCCCGACCTGCTGCTGCTTGATGAGCCGACAAATCATCTCGACCTGCAGGGGATTCTCTGGCTGGAACAGCTTCTGAAGAGCGCCGCTTTCGCTTTCCTGGTCGTGAGTCACGATCGCGCATTCCTGGAGAACGTAACGAATCGCGCTGTGGAGCTCAGTCCGGCCTATCCAGACGGATATCTGCGGGTCGAGGGGACTTACAGCGATCTATTGGAGAAGAAGGACGCGTTTATGGCGTCGCAGGCGCATCAGCAGGATGCGCTCGAGAACCGCGTGCGCCGCGAGGTGGAGTGGCTTCGCCGGGGACCAAAAGCGCGCACGACCAAGGCGCAGTACCGAATCGACGCCGCCCACCGTCTTATTGGTGATCTGGGGGACGTGAAGGAGCGAAATTCACAGGGCAGGACGGCGGACCTGGAGTTCTCAGCTTCCGGGCGCGGTACTCGCCAGCTGCTTGTCGCCAAAAATATTGAGAAGCGAATCGAGGATCGGACGCTCTTCCGGGATTTGACGGTTACGCTGTCACCGGGCGCTCGCCTGGGGCTGCTCGGTCCCAACGGCAGCGGAAAATCCAGCCTGATTCGGGTTCTCACCGGCGAATGGCAGTCCGATTCCGGCGCGATTCGGCGCGCGGAAGGGCTGCGAATCGTTGTCTTCGACCAGAACCGCGAGGAGCTGGACCCGCAGGCGTCGCTTCGCAAATCTCTATCTCCCAACGGCGACACGGTCGTATTTCAGGACCGGCCCATGCACGTGGCCGCGTGGGCGAAACGGTTCCTCTTTCCCTCGGACCAGTTGGAGCGGCCCATCGGCACCATGTCCGGCGGCGAGAAAGCCCGAGTCCTGCTTGCCCGCCTCATGCTTCGTCCCGCGGACCTTCTCATTCTGGACGAACCGACGAACGATCTGGACATTCCCACGCTGGAGGTTCTCGAGGAGAGCCTGATGGAGTTCGCGGGCGCGCTGGTGCTGGTGACTCATGACCGCTATCTACTTGACCGCGTCTCAACGGAGCTTCTTGCGCTGGATGGGCAGGGCGGCGCGCGCTTCCTCGCGGACTACAGCCAGTGGGAAGCGATACAACAAGAGAAGAGTGCAATAGGGCCTCTCGCATTTCGCGGGCAGGCAAAACCGCCGTCGACAGAGCCCGAGGCAGCCGTCCCGCGCCTCACCTCGTCCGAGCGCCGCGATCTGAGTCAGATAGAATCGAAGATCGAATCGGGGGACGCGGAGGTGGCTGCGCTCGAAGCGAAGCTGCACGATCCGGCCGTCGCATCGGACCCCGCGAAACTCCAGGAGACCTGGAGCGCGCTGGAGGAGACGAAGCGGAAGGTCGAGCAGCTCTACGCGAGGTGGGAAGAGTTGGAGACACGGGACGCCGCTGCGCGAGGGCAATGACGTTATCCCCCGGCCCCCTTCCCTGAACCCAGCCTGAAAGCCGAGGAAGGGAGGAGGAGCACAGGCGATAGACCGAGCGGTTCCGCGAAAGATTATACTTGCCCGAAGGTCTGATCGATCCAGTTGGCAATCGCGCCTCGCGCGCGATCCGGGGCGTCGAGGTGAGCACCCTCGACCTCAATGAAATGCGCTTTCGGCCCTGCCAGCAGGGAGAGGCTTCGAAGCGTTTCGGGCCGCACGAGAAGATCGTTTCGGGCCGCCACGAAGAGAGACGACCTGTCCCCCAGCCTCTCGACGTTCGCCGCAAGCCCGTCCATTTCCAGCAGCAGGCGCACCGGCTCCGCGCCCTCGACGTAGGCGGAGCGTTGTTCCAGCATCGCCTCGCCCGCCCGCGATTGAAACCCCTTCGAGGGTTTGGCCCCAGTAGCAACCGCAACAACCCCCGCAATCTCCGGATGGGCCGCCGCCACCGCGAAGCTGACGAGCGCGCCCATCGAGTGCCCGATGAGGATGCACCGATCTCGCTGAAACCGCTCCCTTGCGAATGCGACTGCGGCTTCGAGGTCAGCAACCGCCTCAGCCATTGAATTAAGCGCGCCCGTACTGCCCCCCAGCTTGTGGCCCCGAAAATCGAAGCTGAGACAGGCGTGGCCGCGCCCGACAAGATAGGCTGCCAGCAGGTCCATGGTCGCCTTTGAGGCAGTGAACCCGTGCGCCAGGACTACGCACTGTTCGCGCGGCTCCGAATCTGGCGAGTATGCCAGTCCCGATAGTATGGCTCCGATGGATTCTATCGTAACTCGGTCGAGATTCACTTTCTCCAACTCCTCTTCGGCGATAGATGGCCGGCAACGATATCGCCCGCTTCTTGAGACGTAGGCCAGCGTAGTGGCGTGCCACCATTATCGACAAAATCGGGACCGATGCTGTAGAGGAGGAAACCCCTGCCACGCGCAGAGTATTTGAATGGCTTGCCGCCAAACCCATCCATCGGAACACTAGCGATGAACTGCGGCTGTAATTCAGCCAGGATGACGGGAAACGTACCCCGGCGAACCTTGAATCGATAGAGAGCCACCTCAATGCGAATAAGGTCCAGTTGAACTTCGGTATTGACCGCACTGGACCGCATTTCATTTCCGCACATGCCAAAAAATGATGAGTATTGATTCTGAGGGACAAGCACGCCGGATTTGCCGGTGAATGGGCGCCCCGATTCAGTTGCGAGCGCGTGGAAATAATCAAAGTTCGCCCGAAGCGCTGCTGCCTTATTCGACAGGGCGAATGGCGCGATCTTCAACGTCTTTATAGCAGCGGGCGTTTCTACCTTTTGCCCGAACATCGATCTCATATCATCTTCCGCGTCGATCAAGTCTCCCAAATCCTTATAGCGACCCACTACGGATTTTGCAGACCAATTGCGCAGCCTCTCCTGTTCTTCTGCCGCATGGGTATTCGCATCTTCTAGTAGAATATCGAGGTAGAGGACCCGCATTGCCGCAATGCGTTGGAGGCGCGCGCTCATCGTATCCAACTCGCCCGCCCTCAACCTGGGAACTAAATCCTCGAAATACGACATGCTGATTGATTGGCAAGCCGATCCGACCATCTGTGCCAGGCTGCCGCCGCCTCGCGGCAGCTTGGCCGCCATCTCCTCGCCGTCCAGCGCTGCCTGCACAGCGAGATAGGGCTTGCCGCTTAGATCGTAATAGTCCCGCACACCGGATATCAGGCGCGCCAACTCGCGAAGGGCTCCATGCTCCTTCGAGAAATCGGACGAATCGCTGCGCAAGGGCGGATGAAGGAAAGGCTTTCCGAATCCCTGTCTCATCACAACAAGAATCGATGCGGCATCCCTGGCGCAGGCAGTAGAGGCCGCGAGCGCGCCCTGCCTGTCCTCAGGTGGATTCATCATCGAGACCGGAGGCTGATGCGATATCGCCTTCGCCATTAGCCCTGCGCGGACGAAGTCGTTGTAGGCGTTATTCGCGGGTGGAGTTGGAGTGGGTATGACGATGTTGGGCGGCCGGTTGTTGAGTGTGAAGACGATGACAAGACCGAGAAGCAACACAATGGGACCGATGCAGCCAATGCCCACGCATCCCATGAAGAATCGGCGAGGCTTGCGGGGCGAGTTTGAGGCAGCAGGCATAGGGTCTCCGAAACGGGCGAAACGATGAATGGCGTACACGCAGCAAGCCAGGCATTATGCTGTTCATACTGGTCATAATGGCTAACCGTTTCACCGGCTTTGGGCAGGCGATTGTTTCAGGGATGCGCGGCTCGATTCGATGAGGCGCTCCAGCGTGGCGGACTGCACGTCGCGGGTCTGGGCTGTAAGCGTGTAGAACATCGCCTCCCGGAAGAGTCGCTGCGCAGCGTTGTCGCGGGAGTTCGCTCCGCCGCCGGTCGCCGCCACTGCCGCGTGGGCCGCCCGCACCCCGAACTCGATGCAGCGTGCGCGTACCGATAGGGCGTTCTTCTGGTAGCTCTTCGCCTCCAGGCGGTCCCGCCAGGCGTCCACCTCGGCGCGCGCCGCCGCCATCTCCGTTTCGAGCGCATCCACTGCACGACGCATCACCTCGCTGCCGCGTGATTCTGCAAGATCACGGACCAGGTTGATAGAGGCGCGCGAGACTCCGAATATCTGCGGCGTGACCCCCAGGATGGCTCCGAGGTCGTTGGCGGCCATCTGCTCGCGCGTAATCGTCTTCATAGCCATCGCGACGGGTATGCGCAGCCCGTGAAGCGTCAGTATGACCGTTCCAGACGCGTTCATGGCGCAGAGCCGCATCGGCGCGGAGGCTTCGATTCCCGGCGCGTCGAGCGGAGCGACCACATAGAGGAACCGACCGTCGGCCAGCGTTCCGCCGAGCACAACGTAGCCCATGACGCCCCACCCCGTGAACCAGGGCGCGACGCCGTCGAAAACGAATTCGTCGCCGATTCGCGCGACGCGGAGCATGGGCGGGCCGGGCCGCCGCAGATGGGAGAAGGCGACCCCGCAGATTCGCCGGCCGCTTGCGAAATCCGGGAGAACTTTGCGTTTCAGCGATTCGTTCTCTGCGCCCGCGATCAACGCGCAGGCGGAGAGGTGCTGCCCCTGCACGAAGGTCGTCGTGCCGCACGCGGCAGCCAGCGTCTCGGTATAGGCCCGCAGCACGCTTCCCGGCGCGCCGTGACCGCCATACTCCTCCGGCGTGGACAGGCCGAGCAGGCACGCATCCGCCAGGCGGCGCACGTTGTCCACCGGCACTTCGTCCGACATATCGATCGCCAGCGCCCGGGGCGCGAGAACCGTCTCCGCTATGCTGCGCGCAGTCTCCAGCAGCTCGGCGAGCCGTGGCCGCGCATCCTCAGAAGCCGTCGCATTGCCCGCCCCCGGAATCGTCTCGTTCAACGCAGCCTCCATGTCACATCGGAATTAACCCCGAAGACGCGAAGTCACGAAGAAAGGCCCTCTTTGACAGGATTTATGGGATTTATGGGATAAATTCTATCCTGTCAATCCTGTAAATCCCGTGCAAATAGATTTTGATGTTCCTCGCTTCTTCGCATCTTCGCGGTGGAATTGTTCCCAGTTTACCCTCATTTGACTTCCGCCCCGGCGAGTGCTAGAATCGGATATGGAGGACAAGACGACATGAACAAGGCGCTGAACGCGCTCTACAAGCTGCAGGAGGTGGACAGCGCGCTCGCGCTCGCCTACAAGCGCTACAATGCGCTGGACAAGGGTGCGGCGGAGCAGGCGGCGGCGGATTCGGACCGCGCGCTCCATACGCGTACCGTCAAGGAGCACCACGAATCGGCACGCGACCTCCAGGATTCAGAACTGGAATTGAAGACGCTTGAGGAGCACAAGGCGTCCTTTGAAAAGAAGCTGAACAGCGGGCGCGTGACCAACTGGAAGGAAATGCAGGACATTCAGGAGGAGATTGACGCGCTCGGACGCCAGCGTTCCAAGCTCGACGAGCGGATTCTCGGCCTCATGGATCAGCTGGAAACGAGACGAACCTCTAAAAAGCAGACCGCGGCGAAGCTGAAGGCCGCGGACGCCGCTCTCGTCGCGAAGCAAGCTGAATACAAGACTTCGGCCCGCAAGCTGGCGGTACAGGTGCAGACCCTGAATGCGCAGCGAATCGAGCTTGCCGCGCCCGTCGCGCCCGGACTGCTGCGCCGGTATGAGGCGATTCGGACCTCGAAAGGCGGCATGGGAATCGCAAAATTGGAGAACGGCGATTGCGGCGGCTGTCATACGTCGCTGCCGTCAGGCGTCATCACAGCCGTTGAGGACACCGAGAGCATCGAGGTCTGCGAAAGCTGCGGGCGGTTGCTCTGCGTCGGCGAATAGAAGAATGGGAGAGAGAATGATTTCGCTCACAGCGAACGTGGATGGGGCCGCTCGCGGGAATCCCGGTCCCGCTGGAATTGGGATCGTGTTGGTGGATAAGGACGGCAAGGTCGTCAAGGAGGTAGCGGAGCCGCTCGGAATCGCCACCAACAACGTCGCCGAATATAGCGCCTTGATTCGCGCTTTGGAAGAGGCGGCTGCGCTCGGCTGCTCGCGAATCGCGGTCATCACTGACAGCGAGCTGATGGCGCGCCAGATCAACGGCCGGTACCGCGTAAAGACCGAGCACCTGATTCCGCTCTACGAACGTGCCATGCTGCTGCTCCGGTGCTTCGATACGGCTTCCGTCACCCACACGCGACGTGAGAACAACAAGCACGCGGACAAGCTTTCGAATCTTGGCGCGGACAAAGTGAAGACCGGCTGACAATCCACAACAAATACCGTACGAGACGCGAAGAACGCTAAGAGTAATTTAACCACGGGGGACACGGGGAAAGAGTTTTCCCCTGCGATTCTACTGTGTTCATCCGGCGAGACAAGCGCCTCACGCCTCGCGCCTCGCGCCTCGCGCCTCACGCCTCACGCCTCACGCCTCGCGCCTCGCGCCTCGCGCCTCGCGCCTCACGCCTCGCGCCTCACGCCTCGCGCCTCGCGCCTCGCGCCTCGCGCCTCACGCCTCGCGCCTCGCGCCTCGCGCCTCGCGCCTCACGCCTCACGCCTCGCGCCTCGCGCCTCACGCCTCACGCCTCGCGCCTCGCGCCTCACGCCTCTCAGAACCCGAACTTGCCAAAGAAGTAGAGTGTCATTGTGAATCCGACCGCTATAACGAACTGCCGCACCAGAGATGGGGGCATCTTCTTCGCATAGAAGGCCCCGAAGTATCCCCCAACTATCGCTCCCGCAACCATCACCGCCGCCTGGGGCCACATCACTTTTCCCGCCCATACGAAGGCGACGACGGCGATCCCGTTGATGAGGCTTCCCAGAACGGTCTTGAGCGCGTTCATGGTATGAATCTCTTCCATTCCCATGAGCGCCAGCGTAGCCAGCATCAGAATCCCGATTCCGCCCCCGAAGAATCCGCCGTAGATAGCTATGCAGAACTGCAGGAACACCACCCCTGCGGTGCCGAGCCATGAGGGGGCTGCTATGTGCCCCAGTTGCGCTTTAAGCTTTTTTGTAATCGTGCCGCCGAATGTAAACAGCAGCGTGGCTGCTAATAGAAGGTAGGGCAGCAGATGCTCGAAGGTCCTGGGCCGCGTGCCGATGAGAATTCGCGCTCCGATGTATCCGCCCACCACGCTGGCCAGGCCCAGGAGGGCGAGCGTCTTTTTCTGCGCCTCGAGCTCCTGGCGGTAGGCTCCCGCGCTTGCTACGGATCCCGGCCAGAGCGCGACGGTATTGGTGGCGTTCGCTTCAATGGGAAATTGGGGATAGTACATCAACAGCGTGGGAAAGGAGATGAAGCTTCCGCCCCCGGCCACCGAATTAATGACGCCGCCAACCATTGCAGCGAAGAAGAGTATCATGACTTGCTGAGCCGGCATGCGCTAATTATGACCCACAACCGCCGATGAGGACGCCTATGGCAGGTAAGACGGGTTTCGCCGTCGTAACCATGACTTATGCGAGGACAAATCGACAAGGGCAAGCTCGAACAGTTCATGCAGACGTTAGGGCAACTGGCGACCACGCCCGGAGGGGTCTACCTCGTGGGAGGATCGACCGCCCTCCTGCTCGGAATCAGAGACCAGACGATCGATATAAACTTTAAGCTCGACCCTGAGCCCGGGGGAGTATTTCAGGCGATCGCGGGGCTCAAGAATTCGCTCGATATCAATGTAGAGCTCGCGGCGCCTGATCAGTTCCTCCCGCCTCTTCCGGGCTGGAAAGAGCGAAGCCTCTTCATACAAACTGCCGGACAGATCGAGTTTCGTCACTATGACCTCTACTCGCAAGTCCTCGCAAAGGTAGAACGCGGTCACGATCAGGATATAAGGGACGCGCGCGCGATGATGGTTGTGGGCAGCCTCCAAACTGAAGAGCTTGTCCGGCTCGCCGCGGCTATACATCCGGATATCATCCGCTATCCCGCAGTCGATGCAGAGGACCTGGCGGCAAAGCTCAACGAGTTTTTGCTGGAGTGCGCAATGGATAACGCTCGTGACACCGTTGGATGACCAGTTTGCCGGTTTGCCTGGCGCCGACATTGTGCAGTCGGGCTTGAGGGACCTGGACGATTCCCGCGTAACGGAATCGTCTCTATTAGTCCTTATCGCCTCCCCGAATCTGAAGCGGCTTGGAATCGCCGTTCCGGAACTAACGGGCATCGAACTACCCTACGAGCACAGACTTTACGAGCTGATTGCCGCCGAACACAAGCAATCGCCGTATTCGCGCTACAACTCCTTGATACGGCGGCTGGTGAGCTTCGAACGGGCATTTGTCATACGCCAGCGCGTCGCCAAAGCTGATCCGGATCATCCCGCAGTCTGACCAAAACACAAATGAGGCTCGCTTCCCACGTGGAAGCGAGCCTCATTGTATCGGGCGTTACTCCGAGAAATTAATCCAGGCGTCTGCCCAGCTTTTCGTGTGAGGCCGCTCCTGCGCGCTCTCGGATACCCACCCCCCGGCCCCCTCCCGGAGCGGGAGGGGGAGCTATAGCGCAAGTTTGCAGCTTCGCCACAGTCACCCCTTCCCCTGTTCTTGGGGGATGGGGGCCTCCCAACTCAATTCACTCCCGCCAAGTTTGAACTCATCGCATGGCATTAGAGGACATTGGACCGGGCGGGAAGAACAAGCACTGTAGAGACTCGTGCTCCATCTCTCCCGGCTTTCGGGATGCACCTGTGGGTAGGGGCTTTTGGAGGCAGCCATGGCAACCTCGCCAGTGTTCCCCGGATTCACCCCCGCTCGCCGACTCGTGTGTGCGCTTATGATCCTCCTCCTGCTGCCCGTGATGGTCGGTGCGCGATTCACGGAACCCTGCTGCGGCGTGATCGGGGTGGATGCCGATAAGGGGATCGCCACCATCCGGGACAACAAGACGGGCCGCACCTGGCAGTTCGAGGCTGGCGCGGCGACGCTGAAGGGACTGAAGATTGGCGCGGAAGTGGAAGCCGACCAGCCTGCCGGAAAGACTCTCTCCATCGGGGGGTAGAGAAGGCATTCGGCCTCAACGAGCCCGATCCCACCCAGCCATGCTGCGCCATCAGCCAGATTCATATGGCGGAGCTCCACGGCATCGTGCTTCGCGACATGGCCACCGGCGAAACGCATAACGTCACAGTGGGCAACCAGGCGGTGCTATCCGCACTCAAGGTAGGGCAGGACGTATCGATGGACGCGTCCGGCAAATGGGCGCTGCTCCGCATGGACGTTGACGGCAAGCCCCAATACTGTTCGGTTAATGTAATTTTCGGGTAAACTATCCCCAAAATCGTTCTGAGAGGAGAGTTTGCCCAATGCCTAGGGAAGAGGCCACCCTGCCCGGCGGCGT